>UWSE01000007.1 GCA_900551955.1 uncultured Mollicutes bacterium
TAATAACATGTCCTATCTTGTATAAATCATCCTTAGATTCAATTTCTAAATCTGTTAATATTTGTATTTTCATAATTACTCCTAACACAAATATTAAATCAAATTAGAAACTTATAATCTAAGATTTGTACAATTTTATTTTTTATATTTTGTACATTTTTATAATATCATTAATAACTAGTATTGCAAAACCAATAAAAAACTCATGAGTATCCCTTCTCCATATCCAGAAGCACAGAACAATTATTATAAAAACCTTTTTAATTAATGTTTTGAGGAATATATGAAACTTCCAGATGAAGAAAAAATTGAATATTTAAAACCCCATGCTAAAAATTTTTTCTGCTGTTTAAAGACAAAGTCGCCAACATATAAAGATTTTTCTAATGTTTGTCCAGTGTTTCAGGGAGGTAAAAAATGAAAAGTAAAAAAATAGTAATTGTAGTGCTAATTTTGTTAATTTTAGTTGGTGGATTTATTGGATATAAATCCGTAAAAAATTATCGTTCTTCTAACATTTTAATATCACTATATAATGATCTGTATGTCAAAGATGATCAGACTTATTTTATTAATGGTAAAGAAGTTTCTAGAGACGAAGCCAATAATAGTAATAGGTATGCCTATGTTTATAAAATTAAACCTCTTGTGATAAAAACTTATAATTATCGCAGGGGAAATGAACTACAAAAAAAAAACATATGGATGAGTGTAGGAGAAGTTTTAGAAATAGATAACTACCGTATTTCAATGAATTTTGGCGAACGTGTTACATGTTATAATTTAAAAAAATGCATAGCGAATGGCAATCATGAAAGTAAAGTTGGAGTTAGTGTATTTAAAGGCATAGAACCTATCAAACTATCAAAAGAAGATTATCAAAAAACATTTAATTATATGTGGAATGTACTTAAAAAAGATTATTTTGATTTATTAATTACTTATATAGCACAAAGTTATAATTATCCTTATAGTTATGATAATTTTGGCTATTTTAAAAACTTCACATTTTATTTTTGGGACGACAGCGAAATTAACTATAAATCAATTAAATTAAGTGAAGAAGAAATTTTAAAAGCGGTTAATGGTTAATGGAAGTTAATAAAAATAAATAATAAGATAAAGGGAAGGAAAGGCGCTGGGACAGTTTTTGTCCTTTATTTGCCATATAAGCTCTTTTTTATAATTATAACAAAAAATGTCTCGCTTTTTGTAGCGGGACATTTTTTAACTCAGTGCTCGCAAGATCCTTTTTTATATTTAATTTTATCTAATATTCTATGTTATAATATAATGGAAAGGATATCTAGTGTTAAAGACAATCGATTATCAAGAATATTATCAATTAATGGTAGATAATAATCAACTTAATTTTTTGAAAACAAAAGAATATGCGCAAGCTCGAGAACAGATGGGATGGGCAACTAAAATATTAGGGTGTTTTGATAAAGATACTTTAATTGGTGCATGTATTTTGCATGCTAAAAAGTTACCTAAAATTAATAGTTATTTGTTTTATATTCCACGTGGAATTGTGGTTGATTATTATAATGATGAGCATTTAGAGTTATTTACTAAAGATTTATATCAATACGGAAAAGAACACCGTGCTTATAGCATAAGAATTGATCCAGAGATCCCTGCATATATTGATGGGGAACTTAATCCTTTAATTAAGAAATTAAAAAGTTTCGGTTATAAACACCTAGGTCTAGCTAATAATTTTGAAGGAACACAACCTCGTTGTACAATCATTAATGATTTTGCTAATAAAACTTATGAAGAAGTTCATAGTAATTATGAAAAGCGTTGTCAGAAACATATCATAAATGCTTTACACAATGGAATTACTATTGTCAAAAGTAGTTTTGATGATTTAGATGACTTCATGGAAATCATGAATGATACAGCTTCTCGAGGTGGATATATTACTAGAACTCGCGAATACTTTGAAATCTTATTAAAAGCTTATCAAGAACACATGAAAATATATTTTGCATACTTTGATCCGAAAAAGATTGATTTAGCGTCAATGAAAGAAGATATTAACCAATTACATGAACAAATTAAAAGAAATGAAATAGCTCAAAGTGAAGAAGGTGTTACTAAAAAAGGGTTAAAAAAATTAAAAGCTGATAATATAGCCCTTCACCAAGCACTAGATAAACAACAAAAAAATTATAATTTAGTAAATGATATTATCACTAATTATCCTCAAGGAATTAAATTAGCTACCGCCTTATATGTGGAATATGAAAATAAAGCATGGTATTGGTTTGGTGGAAGTCGTACGATGTATCGTGAACTAAATCCAGTTTTCGCGATGTTTGATCAATATATTCAAGATATTATGAATAAAAATATTACATATTTTGATTTCTTAGGGATTAGTGGTAATATCAATAATTCAAGTGATCCTAATTATGGGCTATATCAATTTAAAAAATCATTTGGTGGGTACGTAGTTGAATTTGTTGGTGAATTTGATTTAGTTATCAATAAACCAATCTATCATGTAGCAACTAGATTACTTACGATGGCCCAAAGTAGTAAAAAGAACCCATTATTAGAGAAGTTATTAAAAGTAGTAAATAAGCATTAAAATAAGCTTAATTTTGTTATAATATAGTGGTAGTTAAGGAGTATTATGATTACAGTAAATGATATTAAAAATGGATTAACAATTAAATATAATAATACATTATATTTAGTATTGGAATTCCAACATGTAAAACCAGGAAAAGGTAGTGCGTTTGTACGTACAAAAATGCGTAACTTAGAAACAGGAGCTATTCAAGATATTACATTTAGTAATACTAGTGAAAAAATTGAAAAAGCACATATAGATAAAAAAGAAATGCAATACTTATACAATGAAGGTGAAACTTACTATTTCATGGATATGGAAACATTTGATCAAATGGAAATTAACAAATCAATCTTACAACACACATTAAAATTCTTAGTAGAAAATATGAATGTGCAAGTAGTATTAAATGAAGGGCGTATTTTAGATGTAGTATTACCAGAAAAACTTAGTTTTGAAGTTATTGAAGCAGAACCAGCTATCAAAGGTGACACTAAGAGTGGTGGAGATAAATTAGCAAAAATTGAAACAGGGTATGAATTACGTGTACCGCTATTTATCGAAGCAGGAGAGAGAATCGTAATCAATACAACTACTGGTGATTACGTAAGCCGTGAAAAATAAGGAGTAACATGGTTTTAATCGGGAGAACTGATAAAGGACGAATTTTTGTTAAAGAATTCGAAATCGAAAAAATTGTTTATTTATTTGTAAATGAATTTTACCCTCAATTTAAATGTTATGCAGTAGATTATACTGATAGTATCCTAAATTTATATATTCATAATAAAGCATTACCATATAGTGTAATAGAACAATTCCAAAATGAAATTCAAACTTATTTCCAAGACAAAATGGGAATTTATTTTAAACTGATCAATGTTAATGTTAGATAATGAGTGTAAAACACGGTAGAAGTAAAGCGCGAGAATGCGCTTTACAATCTTTATATAGTATTAATTTTAATCCACTAACACTTAATGTTAATGATAAACTAGCTTTAACTTATGTGGAAGGTGTTAGTGATAATATCGATACAATTGATAGTTTAATAAAACCTCATTTAAAAAAATGGACAATTCAACAACTAAATCCAGTCGATTTAGCAATTCTTCGAATTGCAGTCTATGAATTAACTAATCTTGAAACGCCACGCCCTGTGGTTGTCAATGAAGCATTAGAATTAGCGAAAAAATATTCGACTGACGAAAGTAAGAAGTTCATTCATTTTGTATTAGACCAAGTATGTAAGGATATAGATGGATCAAACAATTAACTTAACTCCGAGTGCGATTAATAAATTTATAAAATCACTACTTGAAAAAAATAAATACTTAACTAACATAAAAATTGTTGGTGAAGTATCTAATTTCAAAACAAGTAGTGGTCATTTTTATTTTTCAATTAAGGATGATGAAGCTCAAGTTAATTGTGTCTGTTTTAAAAATAATACTCTAAAATTTAATTTCCTTCCTCAAGATGGAATGCAGTTAATAATAACAGGTAGTATATATCATAATATAAAAAATGGTTATTACAATATTAATGTTACTAATATGGAAGAAGATGGGATTGGTCGTTTAGAACAAGAGTTTATTAAATTAAAACAAAAATTAGAACAACAAGGAATATTTGACCAAACCCATAAGCAACAACTACAACCTTTTTATCAACGAATTGCATTAGTCACAGCACCTACATCAGCAGCAATTAAGGATATGTTAACAACAATTAAACGCCGAAACCCGCTTGCTGATGTTGTCATAGTGCCGACCATTGTTCAAGGACAAAATGCAGCCCCATCAATTGTCAAAAGTATTAATTATGTTAATGATCATAATTTAGCTGACGTTATGATTGTTGGTCGGGGTGGTGGAAGTATAGAAGATTTATGGGCCTTTAATGAAGAAGTAGTAGCCATGGCTACATATAATAGTAAAATTCCGATTGTTAGTAGTGTTGGTCATGAAACAGATTTTACTATAATTGATTTTGTTAGTGATATGCGAGCAGCAACGCCAACAGCGGCTGCTGAGTATGTCACTCCTGATATTAATAACGTGCAACAAGTAATTAATAACAACGTAAAACAATTAGCGCACAGTTTAAAACAACACATTCAAACAATGAAAACAAAATTAGTAGCAATTAGTGAAAATCAATATATGCAAAATCCCTTAATTGATTTTAGTTTAAATTATGATAATACTTGTCAACAATTTAAAAATGTCGCTAAATTGTTTCTTAATAACATTACAAATCAACAACAACATTTAATGTTAGTTAATAATAACTTTCAAGATGTAATTACAGCTAATTTAAAAAAAAAACAACAAGCAATCGTTAAAAACCATCAACGTTTAGATGCCTTAAATCCATTATCGATATTATCAAGAGGATATAGTGTCGCTAGTTGTAACGATCATGTAATAAAATCAATTAATGATGTTAATAAAGGTGATAAAGTAACGATTACAACAGTTGATGGAATAATTGATACTAAAGTAGAAAATACAAGAGGAGAATCATGAATATAACTTATGAAGAAGCATTTCAAAGATTAGAACAAATTATTAGTCAATTGCAAAGTGAAGATGTTAACTTAGATGAAGCCATTGATTTATTTAAACAAGGTGTTGAATTACAAAAACATTGTAATACATTATTAAACGATGCAGAAAAAAAAGTAGCTAAAGTGTTAAACGAAGCTGGAGAGTTAGAGGACTTTATCCATGAAAAAGATGAATAAAAAGATTTTGATTATAGTTGGCCTATTAATTATCGTATGTGGTGCAATTGGAAGTTATTTTGCATTAAAAAATAACAAACCTGCTCGATTAGTATATGTTACTGTCGAACAAGGTGATAGTGTTGAGAATGTAATTCAAAAAGTAGTTGATAGTGGAGTAGATGTTACATCAAAAGCATTATACAAAGAATTTGTTAGCCAAGACGCAAAAATTTATGCTAATTGTTATGAATTAAAAACTAATATGACACCAAAAGAAATAGTTACTATTCTAAATAATCCTACTAGTAATTATCAAGGCGATAAATTAGTTGTAATTGAAGGTGATAATTTAGTTAATGTAGCGGCAAAATTAGCAGAAAAAAGTGCTAGCCGCTACACTAGTGATCAAATTATTGCATATTGGAATGATCAAGATAATATCAAAAAATGGATGCAAAGTTATTGGTTTTTAACAGAAGATATTTTATCTAGTGATGTGTTATATCCATTAGAAGGATACTTTGCGCCAGCAACTTATCCATTAGTACCTGATTTTGATTTAGAGACAATCACAACTAAAATGCTAGATGCTATGGGTACTAATATGCAACCATATCAAGAAGTTTCTGCTCGTCAAGGTTTAAGTATTAATCAATTTATTAGTTTAGGTAGTATTGTTGAGCGTGAAACGATGCATCAAGAAGATCGACCTAAAGTAGCTGGTGTATTTTTTAATCGTTTAGAACAAAATATGCCATTAGGAAGTGACATTACCGTTTTATACGCAATGCAACAACATAAAGAAATTGTTACTTATGCCGATTTAGAAATTGATTCTCCTTATAATACATATAAAGTAACAGGATTAACACCAGGACCGATTGCCATGGTATCAAAAAGTTGTTTAGAAGCTGTTAGTGAACCAGAAGACAATGATTATTTATATTTCTTTGCTAAACAAGATACTGGAGAAATTATATATTCAAAAACATTAGAAGAGCATGAGAAAGTGAGCAAAGAGAATGCGTGGAAATAAAATCCTAATTATAAATGGACCAAATATTAATTGTTTAGATCATCGTGAAAATATTTATCCAAATCAATATAGTTATCAACAATTAATGGATAAAGTTAATGATTTTGATCAAAACATAATTTGGTTTCAATCTAATAGTGAAGGGCGCATAATCGACGCTATCCAAAGTGTAATATATAATGAAGAAGTGGGCGGATTAATTATTAATCCAGGCGGTTATACTCATTATTCAATAAGTATTTTAGATGCACTTAATTTATTAGATTTAACAAAAGTCGAAGTTCATATGACAGATATTACAAAACGTGAAGACTTTCGTAGTAAATCAATTACCACATTAGGTGTTGATCAAGTATATATGGGTCAAGGGATAGATAGTTATATTGATGGAATAAAATATATTAGAAGTATCAATAATAAGAAAGAAGATGAAAATAGTTAATAACTATATACTCAGGGGAAGGGAGTATATCTAAGGGGCTTTTAGCTCCTTTTTTATTTGTATTGTGCTATAATATATACATAAAAGGAGCAACATGACATTTGAATTTATTATGACAGGATTATTTGGAGGAGTAATCGGGTTAATTATTGGATTTTTCGCAACACGTTATTTATTTAAACAACAAATGAAAGACCCAGGAGCAATGATTCCTGATGAAGTGTTAAAAGCAATGTTAAGTAGTGCTGGACAAACACCAACTCCCAAACGTATAAAAATGATGAGAAGACAAATGACTGAAGCATCGAAAAAAAAATAATGAATTATTATTCATTTTTTTCTTTTCTATAATTCCAGTTTATTGGTGAGTAGTTATATTTTTTAAGTGCTAAATTAATGTTAGTAAATAGTTTTGAGTCAAAAAACCCACGATATGCACTTAATGGTGATGGATGAACTGAACATATAATCGTATTATTAGTTTCATCAATTAAATGCATTTTTGATTGAGCATATTTACCTAACAAAACAAAAACACATTGTCCACGATCACTTAGTTGTTTGATGATCGAATCTGTTGTGTCTTGCCACCCGATGCTTAGATGAGAAGTAGGATCAGTGGCATTGTAAGTTAATACTGAATTAAGTAATAACACACCTTGTTTGGCCCAATCACTTAAATCACCATTAGTTCTAACTTCACCGGTTTCTAATTCTAGGAGCTTAAA
This sequence comes from uncultured Mollicutes bacterium, assembly GCA_900551955.1. Taxonomy (GTDB): domain Bacteria; phylum Bacillota_I; class Bacilli_A; order UBA3375; family UBA3375; genus UBA3375. The sequence goes on from UWSE01000007.1 coordinate 7,525, forward strand.
GATATTAACTAAGCTTTTAGGTAATTTATTATTGCGATTAACACTAAAGGCTAAACCACAAGCATCATCGATATTAGGATAAGGATCTTGACCTAATATCACAACTTTAGTATCAACAAATGATGTTAATGCTAATGCTCTAAAGACGTTATTTAGTGTCGGATAATAATGTGGTTGGTAATGATTAAGCATATCAATTTGTTTATCATTTAAGCTAATTGTATAACCATTAATGATTTTTTCCATCTAACTCCTTTATCTAAATTATATAATTTTTATCAGACAAATGCAAACAGGAGAAATATGCAAAAATATATAGATTTTACGACACTAATAAATTTTAAAAAATATTTAAAACAACAGTATTTAAATAAGTAGGTTAATTGTGAGTAGTTGTAGTACTAATCGTTATAAAACAGATGAAGAGATGAATAGTATAGTTGAAGTAGAACGTTCAATTATTAAAAAGTATCGCAAACAAATCTATTCGCCATTTATTAAAGCAATTAAAGATTATGAAATGATTAAAGATAATGATCATATTGCAGTATGTATTTCTGGTGGGAAAGATAGTTTATTGTTAGCTAAGTGTTTAGAAATATTACAAAGATATTCTGATATTGATTTTAAAGTATCTTATATTGCTATGAATCCTGGGTTTAGCGATGATAATTATCAACTATTAGTTAATAATTGTCAAAAGCTAGGAATCAATGTTAAGATTTTTGATACTGATATTTTTGCTGTGGCTAATAAAATCAGTAAAGATTATCCTTGTTATATTTGTGCTAAACGAAGAAGAGGTGCTTTATATAATTTTGCTCAAGAACTTGGTTGTAATAAAATTGCTTTAGGTCACCATTTTGATGATATTATCGAAACAACAATGTTAAATGTGTTATATGCAGGTTGCTATGGTGCGATGCTTCCGCGTATTTATAGTGACAATTATGAAGGAATGGAATTGATCAGACCACTTTGTTATGTTCGCGAAAAAGATATTATTAATTATACACTTTATAACCATATCCAACCAATGAATTGTGGTTGTCAAGTAGCTGCGAAAAAAACTTCTTCAAAAAGAAGAGCAGTTAAAGAGTTGTTAGCAACATTACGCAATGAAGATCCTTTAATTGATAAATCAATCTTTGCTTCGATGCGTAATGTTAATTTAGATACTGTTGAAAGCTTCCGCTATCAACAACAACGATATAATTATCTGCATTTAAAGGAAGACAATGACAAGTAAAATTATAATCATTATTGATTTGATATTAAATATAATTTTAGCTATTAGTAAAATTATAATTGGTTTTCTTGTTGGAAGTATTGCTCTAACAACTGATGGGATTAATAATTTAAATGATGGGTTAAGCAATGTTATTGGTTTGATAGGTGAAATTGTTAAAGCTAAACCAGCAGATAAAGAGCACCCATTTGGTCATGCTCGTTTTGAATATATTGCATCAATGATTATTAGTATGATTATCATTTTAACAGGTTTAGTTTTACTTAAAGATGGAATCATCCACATTGTCCATCCACAAAGCTTATCTTACCCACCAATGGCAATGATGATTATCATTGGTGGAATTATTGTGAAGTTAGGTATCTTTGTGTTTAATAAACGCCAAGCCAAACATCTTCATTCTAGTGTTCTAACAGCTATTAGTTATGATGCTTTTAGTGATGTGATTGCAAGTAGTGCAATGTTAGTGGCAATGATTGTCGAAAATACATTTGGCTTACAACTTGATGGATGGATTGCGACAATTATTAGTATCTATATTCTTTATTCAGGAATAAAAGTAGCGAAGATGCAAATTGATGAATTGTTAGGAAAAGAAGTAGATAGTAATTTAAAAAATGATATTAAAGATATTATTAAGAAATATCCCCATATTGAAGGAATGCATGATTTGATTGTCCATAATTATGGACCTAATCATAAATTTGCTACGATCCATTTATGTATGGATGGTAGTGAGGATATTTATGAACTACACGAAATTATTGATGAAATTGAAAGAGAAGTCCAACACCAATTAGGATTAGAATTTTTAATTCATTTAGATCCAGTAAAATTAAATGATCAGGAACAAAATGATTGTGAAACTAAATTACAACAGTTATTAACTAATTATCCGAATATTTCTAGTTATCATGATTTTCGTGTAGTGCATAAGCATGATAAAAGTTATATTTTCTTTGATTTGCAACTTCCTTATAGTACTAAGATAGATATTGAAGAATTTAGCCATAAATACCTTGATTTATTAGAAAAAAACTACCAATTAGAAATAGCAATTGACTATATTTAAGCTGGGAAATAGTTCTTATATTATGGTATAATATATAAAAATAGGAGGAATATGAATATTACAATTACTTCAGGTGTTGTTTACTTTATGATTGCAGTACTTTTTAGTGTGTTAGGCGCTATTGCCTTAATTTATTTAATTATGATTTTAATGCGTATTAGCTCTGTATTAAAAAAAGTAAATAAAAATATGGGTAGTTTATTAACAGATGTAAATCAAGCTGTTAATAATACAAATGATATTTTAAAAGTAGTAAGCGACAACCAACAACAATTAGATAAAACAATTAAATCAGTTGCTAAAATAACTGATGATGCTAGTCAAATGACTAACTCAATCAATAAAACAGTTACTGATGTAACAGATGTTTTTGGAGCAACTAAAAATATTACTTCAAAAATTAATCGTATGTCAACATTAGTTACATCATCAATTGATGCTGTTAGCAAAAGAAATAAAAAAGCGAAAAAAACTCACAAAATTGATGAAGAGATCAAAACACCTAATGGTGAAATTGAATTAAAAGGTGTGAAAGTAGAGGTTGGAAATGAATAATACAAGTAAAGTTATGTTAGCTAGTGGAATAGTTTTTGGGGTAGGTGCAATTTATGCTTACAAAAAAGACATCACTTTTGATAACGTTTTAGAACGTTTAAGTGAAAATCAAGATAAATTTAATGATTTTATTGCTAATTTAATAGAATTTAGTTTAGATTTATTGCAACGTTTATTTGATTGGATTACTGAATTAGTACGTAGTATTATTTTCCAAATTAAATTATATTTGAATTAATATGGCAAAAGTTACAATTTTTGATGTAGCTAAACGCGCAGGGGTGTCGCCTGCAACTGTATCGCGTGTGATGAATTCAGGAACCTGTAGTGATAAATCTAAAGCAAAAGTAATCAAAGCAATTAATGAATTGGAATTTATTCCTAATCAATCGGCAAGAAACCTAGGAAGTGTGAATAATAGTAAGAGAATCGCAATTATTATTCCTAATACAACAAGTTTTGCCTATATGCAAATGATTGAAGGAATTAAAGATATAACTAAAATATATGGTTATGATTATACTTTATATACAATTGGAACAAAAAGTGAATACTCGAAATTAGTTAAAGAGATTGAAAAAAGTAGTGAGTATTTATCAGTAATTGAAATTTGTCCTTATAAAGAAATTAAAGACAAAATTGTTACAACTTTATTTGATCCGATTTTTAAAGTAAGATTAGTTGATAATTTATTTGCAAATAAGATTTTTATCGATACAGGGAAAGATAATAACTTACAAGAATACTTAACTAATAGCTTACTTAAAAAAGCTAAGGTTGAAAAAGAAAGTAATAAAGCAGACGCGATTATTGTTGATAGTATTGAACGTGCAGCGACATGGTTAAATAAAAAATGTAAACAACAAATATATTGTTTAGAAGCATGTAAACAAACAGGGAGGTTATTACCAATTAAGCACTTAAATATTGATTTTTATTCAATTGGTGTGATCTTGGTTAGATATGCGATGAAATCAATAGTCGATCAAACAAGTAACAAAAATATTTATATTGACATTTAGGAGATGTATGAATTTATACCAAGATTTACAAGCTCGCGGTTTAATTAATCAAGTTACTGATGAAGAGATTCAAAAAAGATTAGAATCTCCTTTATCTTTATATTGTGGTTTTGATCCTACAGCTGATAGTTTACATATAGGACATTTACTACCTTTATGTATGTTAAAACGCTTTTTAAATGCAGGGCATAAACCAATTGCTTTAATTGGAGGAGCAACTGGTTTAATTGGTGATCCTTCATTTAAAAAAGATGAACGTAGTTTAAATTCTAAAGAAACAGTATTAGGATATGTTGAAGCGATTACTAAACAAATCAAAGATATTGTAGGTGAAGAAGGATTAGTAATTGAAAATAACTATAATTGGGTAAAAGATATTAATATGATTGATTTCTTACGTGATTATGGTAAACACTTTACAATTAATTATATGATTAGTAAAGATTGTGTTAGTAGTCGTATTGAATCAGGAATTTCTTTTACTGAATTCTCTTATATGTTACTACAAGCGATGGACTTTTATCAATTATATAACAAGTATGAAACAATCCTACAAGTTGGTGGAAGTGATCAATGGGGTAATATCACAACAGGACTTGAATTAATCCGCCGTCAAGGGATTGATACAAAATGTTATGGTTTAACAGTTCCGTTAGTTACTAAAAGTGATGGAACTAAATTTGGTAAAACTGAAGGTGGAGCAATTTGGTTAGATCCGAAAAAAACTAGCCCTTATGAGTTTTATCAATACTTCTTTAATGTTGAAGATAAAGATGTAATTAAATATATTAAATACTTTACATTCTTAGATTTAGACGAAATTACTGAATTAGAAAAAGCAACAGCACAAACGCCTCAATTACGTTTAGCCCAAAAACGTTTAGCTAGTGAAGTAACTAGTTTTGTGCATGGAAAAGAAGCATTAGAACAAGTAATTGAAACAACTAAGTGTTTGTTTACCGGAGACATTTCGCATCTGTCTAAAAAGCAAATTGAAACGTACTTTACTCATATCGACCAATATGAAATAGAAGCAAATCGTCCTTTAGTTGATGCACTAATTGATATAAAATTAGCTTCATCACGTCGAGAAGCACGTGAGTTTATTGAAAATAATTCAATTCGTATTAATGGTAATGTAATTAGCGATACTGATTATGTAATTAGTGATCAAGACTTAATTGCCGGAATGTATATGATGATAAAACGTGGTAAGAAAAAAATCCACTTTGTTAAGGTAAAATAATGAATATAGATAATCAAATCAAAGAAACAATTGCTTTACTAGATAAAGCTTATGCACCTTATTCACAATTCCATGTAAGTTGTTTATTAGTGTTTAATAATGAAACGATGATTGGTGGAGTTAATGTTGAAAATAGTAGTTTTGGTGCAACTATTTGTGCTGAGCGAAATGCAGTAGGAACAATGATTACTCAAGGGATTGATCCTCAATCAATTAGCCACATCATTATTGCCTGCAATAAAGATGTCAGTGTCCAACCATGTGGAATCTGTCGACAAACACTTATTGAATTTTTCCCAGCAACAACTAAAGTTATATTAACTAACCAATTAGGTGAATATACGACAACAACATTAGAAGCATTATTGCCTAACGCTTATGTTGGGAAGCAATTAAATGTTTAAAAGTGGATTTGTAGCAATAGTTGGTAATCCTAATGCTGGTAAAAGTAGTTTAATTAATAAAATCTTTAGTCGTAAGATTTCAATTGTAAGTGATAAAGTGCAAACAACACGAAACATGATTCGTGGTGTTTATACAGATAATGATAGTCAAATCATTTTCTTAGATACGCCAGGGTTCCATAAACCCCATAATAAACTACAAGTGTATATGAATGATCAGATTGAACATGCACTAAGTGGTGTCGATGTCGTAATATATGTGGTAGATGCTAAATATGGTTTTGGAAAAAAAGAGCAAGTAATTATTAATAAGATTAAAGATTTAAATGCTAGTACTATTTGTTTAATTAATAAAATAGATTTATTAAAGCAAGAAAAAGTTGTCGAGCTAGTTAATCAAGCTCAACAACTTGATTTATTTCAAGAGATATTTGCAATTAGTTTAAAAGATACATTCAATGTAGAATTGTTTTTAAATGATTTAAAAGCTTTACTTCCCGAAGGAATAGCTTTATATCCTGAAGATCACTTAGTTGATTATACTAAAGAATTTTATATTGAAGAAATTGTTCGCGAAAAAATAAATCAAGTATGTTTTGATGAAATTCCTCACAGTGTAGCAATTAAAACTAAAGCCATAGAAGAAGATGAAAATGGATTAAGTATCTTTGTTGATGTTTATGTCCACCGCGATAGTCAAAAAGGAATAATTATTGGTCGCGGCGGACATAACTTAAAAACTATAGGGAAACGAGCCAGATTAGAATTAAAAGAATTTTTTAATCAACCAATTTATTTAGATATTCATGTTAAAGTTAAACCGAACTGGGTTGATAATAATTCATTATTAATGGATTGGGGTTATAACGATTAATGGAGGCATTATGGACTATAATTTTGACGACATTAATGTCAAAGCGTTAAATAACGATGAGTTAATTGAATTAGCACATAATATTCGCCTTTTCTTAGTTGACAATGTTAGTAAAACAGGAGGGCATCTAGGATCTAATTTAGGTGTTGTTGAACTAACAATTATGTTGCACAAAATTTTTAATTCACCAACTGATAAATTTATCTTTGATGTAGGGCATCAAGGATATGTACATAAAATACTTACTGGTCGCAGTAAGTATTTTCCTACATTACGTCAAAAAGATGGTCTAAGTGGATTTTTAAAAAGAACAGAAAGCCCCCATGATGTTTGGGAAGCGGGTCATAGTTCAACAAGTATTAGTGCTGCTTGTGGAATGGCTAAAGCCCGTGATTTAAAAGGTAGTGATGAAGAAGTAATTGCCATTATTGGTGATGGTAGTTTAGTTAATGGGATGTGTGCAGAAGCACTCAATCATTTAAGCACTTTAAATACTAAAGTTATTATTATATTAAATGATAATGAAATGTCAATTTCTAATAATATTGGATTTGTTGATGAATTGTTAAAAGGAATCCAACTATCTAATCGTTATGAACATTTAAAATCAGGAGTAAAACATACCTTAAATAGTGTGCCTGGTGGAGAACATTTAGCTTCAGGTATTTCAAAAATTAAAGAACAAATTAAAAGCAAAATTCATCCATCTCAAAGTTTATTTAACTTAATGGGATTTGATTATATTGGTCCAATTGATGGACATGATTTTACTGATTTAGAACAAGCTTTAAGTTATGCTAAAGCAGCTGATCATTCGGTTATAGTTCATGTTAAAACAATTAAAGGACATGGTTATAAACCAGCGGAAGATTATAAATGGCATGGAGTCAATCCTTTTGATCCAAAAACCGGGTTACCTGTAAATGAAAATACTGCAATTAGTAATTCAGGATTAATTGCTCGTGCTCTAGAACAATTAATGAGTGTTGATGAAGATATTGTTGTTATTACTCCAGCAATGGAGACTGGTAGTGAATTGGGTTGTGTTCATAAGCATTTTCCAGATCGTTTTACTGACGTTGGGATTGCTGAAGAACACGCTGTCACTTTCTCGGCAGGATTAGCGATGACCGGTATCAAACCATTTTGTTGTATTTATTCGACTTTCTTACAACGAAGTTATGATCAAATATTACATGATGTTGTGCGTCAAGAAGCAAATGTTGTAATTGGTATTGATCGAGCTGGAATTGTTGGTAATGATGGAGAAACCCACCAAGGGATTTATGATCTATCATTTTTACAACCAATGCCTGGATTAGTTATCGTTCAAGGAAGTAATCAACAACAAATGCTTGATTTATTAAAATGGTCATTTGACTATCAAGGACCGGTATGTATTCGTTATCCACGAGGAGGAAATAATAGTTTGCCAATAGCTTTTAGTAGTAATACAATTACCCCGTTTAAATGGGAAGTTATTAAAGATCATGATAGTTGTTATGTAATTACTTATGGTAACCAAGTAGAAATGTTAAGAGATGCACCAATTGATGCTGGTTTAATTAATGCCTGTTTTATTAAACCACTTGATTTAGAATTATTAAGAACAATTAAAGATAAACATTTAATTGTTGTTGAAGAGCATGTCCAATTGGGTGGATTAAATACAGCTATTAATCAAGCAATTCATCCACTAGATATGGATGTAATTGCTTTACCTAACGACTTTATTCGTCAAGGTAATCCTGATGAAATATTAGCGATGTATGATTTAAGTAAAGACACTTTAATTGCTAGAATTAATGAGTTGGTTAAATCATGAAAAAACGTTTAGATGTATATTTAGTTGAAGCAGGTTACTTTGATAGTCGTGAGCAGGCAAAAAGAAATATTATGGCCAGAAATGTTTTAATTAATGATGAACCATTAATTAAGCCAGGTGATAATATTGATCCTGATAAAATTAAAAGTGTGAGAATTAAAGATAGTTGTCCCTACGTTTCAAGAGCAGGTCTAAAATTAAAAGCAGCTATTGATGATTTTGATTTAGATTTTAAAGATAAAGAAATGCTTGACGTTGGTAGTTCAACAGGGGGATTTTGTGATTGTGCACTACAACATGGAGCTAGTCATGTAGTAGCGCTAGATGTAGGAACTAATCAATTGGCGTATAAATTAAGAGTAGATCCTCGAATCACTGTCCAAGAACAAACTAATTTTCGAACAATTGAACATGATTTCTTTGACCAACAATTTGATTTTATAACAATGGATGTTTCTTTTATTTCAAGTTTATTACTTGTTGATAATGTATATCATAACTTAAAAGAAGATGGTTATTTTGTACTATTAATCAAACCCCAGTTTGAAGCGGGTAGAGAAGTCAAAAGAAACAAAAAAGGGGTAATTACCGATATAGATGTGATAAATCAAGTTAAAGATCAGGTCATTAATGAAATTAAAAACCATGGATTTAAGTGTTTAAAGGTCATTCCTTCCCCAATTAAAGGGATGAGTGGAAATCAAGAATTTATAGCATTATTTGCTAAAGATTAGACCCTAATTATGGTATAATAGGGTATAGGAGGAATAATGGAGATTAATGTTAAAAAAGCAAGTGGAATAGTAAGTGTAAAAACACAAAATATTCGTAACTTTATTTACAACCAAGTATGTATGGTTCCTGGTATTACACCATATAACCAAACAGGTTTAGTAAATAAAGTTAAACGTGCACTACGTTATTTTAAAGATAGTATCAGTGTAATTCCTTTAGGTCCTGGAGTAATTGGTGTAGAAGTCCACATTATTTTAAATAAAGGTGTTGATTTTAAAACAATTGCGACTCAATTACAAGATTTAATTATTTTTAGTGTGAAAGAACAATATGGAATTGAAACTAACTTTGTAGATGTCATAATTGAAGGGACGGAACTATAATGAAAATTTTAGATGCTAATAAATATCGTGAAATGTTATTATATGGTGGAGAAATATTAAGTGCAAAAAAAGAAGAAATTAATGCCTTAAACGTTTTCCCTGTACCAGATGGTGATACTGGATCAAATATGAATATGACTGCTCAATCAGGAGTAGCAGCAATTAGCAATATTAATTCTAGTTCTATTGGTGAAGTAGCAAAAACTTTCTCTAAAGGCTTATTAATGGGAGCTAGAGGAAATAGTGGTGTTATCTTATCGCAATTTTTCCGTGGGATTGCTGAACGATTAGATGGATTAGATACAATTAACGTTGAAGAGTTCCATGAAGCATTAGAATCTGGTGTTAAACGCGCTTATGGTAGTATAATTAAAGTTGTAGAAGGAACGATCTTAACAGTTGTGCGTGAAATGACAGAAAAAACTACTAACTTTGACTTAGACTTTGAAGATTACTTTCAAGCTTTATATGATAATGCAAAGGAATCATTAGATAATACCCCAGAATTATTACCTGTTTTAAAAGAAGTTGGGGTAGTTGATAGTGGTGGAGCTGGATTCTTAGCAATTTTAGAAGGAATGTTAGCTAACCTTAAAGGTGAAGAAGTTACAATTAAAGAAAACTTTGAACTGTTTAAACAAACAGAAGAACACCCAATGGATCCTGAAGATATCGTCTTTGGATATTGTACAGAAATGTTAATAGAACTAAATGATCCAAAAGATGAAGATAAATTATTAGAAATTCGTTCAACATTAGAAACATTTGGTGATTCAATAGTGTGTATTATTGATGATGGTATTTTAAAAGTACACGTACATACTGAAACACCAATCAAAGTGTTTGAATTTGGTTTAACGTTTGGACGTTTTGTTCATGTTAAGAGTGAAAATATGCGTATCCAAGCTGAGAATGCGATTAAATTAGAAGAATCTCGTCGTCGTGAATTTGGAATTGTAGCTGTTGCTAGTAGTGAAGAAATGGCTGATTTATTCCGTCAATTATATGAAGATATTAACATTATTCCTGGTGGACAAACTTTAAATCCATCTACAGAAGATATTTTAAAAGCGGTAAATGCTTGTAATGCTAAAGATGTTATTTTATTACCAAATAACTCTAATATTATAATGGCAGCTGAAGCTGCAAGTGATTTAGTAGAAAATACTAATATTCATATTGTTAAAACTAAACATATGACACAAGCGGTTGAATGTTTAATGACATATAATGTGGAAAATACATTAGAAGAGAACTTAGAAGCGATGAACAGTTCTTTAGAAAATATGATCAATATTGAAATTACTAATGCGATTAAAGATACATCAATTAATGGAGTTGATATTAAAGAAGGAGACTTCATGGCAATTGTTGAGGGTGATATTGATTATAGTAACCAAGATCTTGACTTTATTTTACGTCAATGTATGGACTTATTAATTAGTCGTGAATGTGATATTATTACATTCTTAGTAGGGACAGATGGTGATACTAGTAAAGTTGAAAATATGGTTAAATACGTTGAAGAGCGTTCACCATTCGTTGAAGTGGAAATGATTAATACTAATCAACCAGTATATAGTTATATAATTTCTGGAACAAGATAAGATAATTAATCTTATCTTGTTTTTAATGGAGGATGATGTTTAAAATTGCGTGGTTATATCATGATATTTTAAATTTATATGGAGATGTTGGTAACATCTTAGTCTTAACCCATCTCTTAGAATCTAATCAAATTCCTTATCAAGTTGATAAGATTAGCTTAAATGACCATCAAAAATTAGATGACTATGACATTATCTTTATTGGCGGGGGAAGTGATCAAGCCCAAGCCTTAATTTATAAAGATTTTATCAGTCGTAAACAACAAATCATCAATTGTATGAACAATAATGGTTTTGTCTTAGCAATTTGTGGTGGGTATCAATTGTGTGGACACTACTACTTAGATGCTAAGGGTAATAAAATCGAAGGATTATGCTTATTTGATTACCATACTCAAGCAGGGGATACACGGTTAAATAATAATATTTATATTAAAGCTAATTTAGGCAAAGAAGAGGTTGATATTGTTGGTTATGAAAATCATATTGGCCAAACAATTAATGTGGCTAATCCCTTAGGTAAGGTTATCATTGGTAATGGAAATGATCAACATTCCCAATTAGAAGGATATATTGATAATCATTTTATTGGTACTTATATTCATGGACCATTATTGCCGAAAAATCCAGAAATAGGTAAATACATCATCCAAAAAGTGTTAAAAGATAAATATAACAAAGAAGTATCAATAACAATTGATCTTAAATATGCGATTCCAGCCAAACAAACTATGATTAAACGATTAACAAAAGGAGAATAATGTTAGATATATTTGCTAATAAAATTCAAAATAAATTAGATAATATTGGACGTAAAACGACATTAACTGAAGAAGATTTACGTACTGAACTTCGAGAAGTGCGTCGAATTTTAGTTGAAGCTGATGTTAACTATCAAGTAGCTAAAGAATTCTGTAAAGAAGTCCAAAAGGAAGCAATTGACTCTAATATTTTAATTGGATTAAATCCAGGTGAACAAGTTGTTAAATTAGTTAAAGATAAGATGGTTGAATTCCTACAAGGAGATAACCAATTTAACGTTAAGAAAAACGACATTATTTTAATGGTTGGTTTACAGGGGAGTGGGAAAACTACCACTACTGGTAAATTAGCCCATTTACTTAGCAAAAAACAAGGATTTAATCCTTTATTAGTTGCTTGTGATGTGTATCGTCCTGCAGCAATTGATCAGTTGCACCAAGTTGGTGGCCAATTAGGAATTAGTGTATATTCGGAAAAAGATAATAGTGATGTAATTAGTATCTCTAAACACGCTTTAGATTATGCCAAAGAACATAATCATGATTTAGTAATTATCGATACTGCTGGACGTACCCACGTTGATGAAGCGATGATGGAAGAAATCAAAAATCTTGAGGCAGCAATTAACCCCCAACATACATTATTAGTAATTGATGGGACAATTGGGCAAATCGCTGTAGATATTGCTAACGATTTTAATAATTATGTTAACGTTAATGGTTTAATATTTACCAAAATGGATAGTGATACTCGAGGAGGAGCGATCTTATCAGTTAAGAAAGCAACTAATATCGATATCAAATATCTAGGGGTTAGCGAAAAGATGAATGGTTTAGAAGTCTTTGATGCTAAACGAGTTGTTGGTCGTATCTTAGGTGAAGGAGATATGATTGGATTAATCGAAAAAGCTGAAGAGTATGCTGAAGAACACGACTTAGAAGCAGATGCTCAACGTATGCTTGAAGGTAAATTCGATATGAATGATTACTTAAAACAAATTAAAAGTATGAAAAAAATGGGTGGTTTTAAAAACTTACTAAAAATGATTCCAGGAATGAACAAATTAGATACATCAATGATTGATGAACGTGAATTTATTCGTATTCAAGCAATTATTGAAAGTATGACCCCAAAAGAACGTGCAAAACCTGCAATAATTAATGGTAGTCGTCGTAAACGTATTGCTAAAGGTAGTGGAACAACTGTTCAAGATGTTAATAAGTTATTAAAAAATTATGAAAATACAAAAACAATGATGAAACGTTTACGTAATATGGATATGAGCCAAATGGCTAATTTATTTAAATAATTTTAGTAATAAAAGGTATCAACATAAGTTGATACCTTTTATTATTTAACACTAAACTTTTGGCTAATCACAATTGGACTATCATTAGTTGGTGGTTGATATGAAACAATAAAGTGATATTGACCTGGTACTGATGGTGTAAAAACAAATTGATATTTATTATTCATATAAGGATGAATTGTTGTTTCTAGTTTTTCATCATTATTATGAACATTATAGATATTAACATTAATATCACCTAAAGCTTTACTTTTTCCATATTCTTTAGTATTTAATTTAAATGTAATTGGCGTGTTAATATTAAAACTTCCTTCTTTATAAATATTAATACTATAGCGTTTAATATTTAATAAGGAAAGGACTAATAATACTCCAATTAAGATAATTATTGATCGTTTTAAAATTTTTCTATTCATAGTTATTCCTTATAAAAATTATAACATTTTCGCCATTTATTATCAATAATGTGAGCCAGTTTTTTAAAAAAAAGGGTATATGTAATAAAAGGAGGTGAAAAATGAAAACATCAACATTAGTAACTGATTTGATCCTTGAAGCTTTCCAATTACAAGCGTCAGATATTCATTTTTTAGCGGTAGAAGAAGAAGTTAAAATCTTTTTTCGAATTCAAACAGAATTAAAATTGCAACGATGTGTTGATAAGGAAACATATATCAAAATCTTAAGGTATGTAAAATTTAAAACCAAACTAGATATTTCCAATACTACCACCCCCCAAGATGGAGCTTATAGTATTCTCACCCATAATAATAAGAAATTATTTATTAGAATCTCAACAATGCCAGCTATTGGCTTAGAAAGTTTAGTTGTTCGTCTACTACCAGATGAAGAACACAGTAGTTTTGAAAGTATTGCCTTATTTCCTGATGACTTAAAACAAATGTATAATGTTTTAAAAGAACAAAACGGTCTATTTGTTTTTACAGGACCAACTGGTAGTGGAAAAAGTACAAGTATGTATAGTATTTTAACTAAACTCGCAAAAGATGCTAAGAAAAAAATTTTAACATTAGAAAATCCTGTAGAAATGATCAATCGCGAATTAGTACAAATTAATATTAATGAAGAGTTGGGAATAACTTATAGTGCTGGTTTAAAATTTGCCCTTCGTCAAGATCCAGATATCATTATGATAGGTGAGATACGTGATGAAGAAACGGCTCGAAATGTGTTTCGTGCTGCCTTAACCGGACATACAGTTATCTCTACTATGCATACCAAAGATAAATATGGAGTAGTGGAAAGATTTTTAGATTTTGGTTTTCTAAAAAGTGAGATTGAATCTGTACTAATAGGTATTAGTAATCAACGGTTAGTAGTTGATCAGAATAATGATACTAAATCATTCTTTGATTATGCAGTAAACCACGATTTACATGACTTAATTAACAATAAGGAACAAAAAGATATTTATGAAAAGATTAAAGAACTTAAAGCTACTAAAAAAATCATCTAAATATAATTTAAAAGATCAAGCAGAATTATTAGAAAATCTATCATTGTTTTTAAATCGTGGATTTTCGCTAACTGATACTATTAACCTTCTTAATATCCGTTTTGGTCTAAGCGATATGATTGAAGCACTCGAAGAGGGTGAATTAATGAGCGATATTTTAAAGACAAAGAAAGTTGATGAAGATGCATTACTAATCGTCGAGATCGCTGAGCGTAGTGGAGAACTAGCTCTGGGAATAGAAAACGCTTATAAAATATTAAAACAAAAGATAAAAAACAAAGTAGAAGTAAAGAAATTATTAAAATATCCTATATTACTTTGTGTAATAACTATAGCAGCCTTAGGATTCGTTTCGTTTTTCTTAATTCCTCAATTCGAGTCAATCTATGAAAGTTTTAATCTAGAAGGAAATGGTGGTATTACATTCTTGTTTAGCTTTATCCGTAACTTACCTATAATTGGATTGCTAATCTTATCTGTATTTGTATTTTCAATTATATGGTATGTTAGAAAAAGCAAAATTGAACAAATGCAATTTTGTTTAAAGAATCGTTTTATCAAAAAATCCTATTTGGTATTATATAATCACATTTTTACGATTAATGTCGTAAACTTATTAAAAGTAGGTTTAAAGATCGATGAATTATTTACTATATTAGCCAATCAAGAATACAATATATTATTAAGTCAAGAGAGCAAGAAAATCTTACTCGGTTTAGAAGAGGGTTTGCAACTTCATGAATGTTTAGATGAATATTATTTACCCGAACTTAAAATGTTAATCAAAGAAGGTGAACACTATTCTACACTATTGCATAATTTAGATAATTATGTAATATTTTTAAATCAAAAACAACAAAATAAAACACAAAAAATGTTCTTCTTAATTCAACCAGTTTTTTATGGTTTCTTTGGTTTACTTATTGTCTTATTATATTCAACAATTTTTATGCCAATGTTTAAGATGATGGAACAATTTTAAAGAAGGAGAGAAATGAAAAAATTTTTAAAAAGTAAAAATGGATTTACGTTATTAGAAATGTTAATGGTAATGTTTATTATTGCAGTATTGTTATTATTAACAATTCCAAACATTACAAAACATAAAGAAAGTGTTGATGAACGAGGATGTTTAACATATGCTGATACTGTTCAAACACAAGTTAGTGCATATGAAATGGTAGAAGGAGAATTGCCAACAAGTTTAGAACAGTTGGTGAGTGCAGGTTATATCCCATCAACAACTTGTAAAGATGGTACAGCTTTAACATTAAGTGGTAGCGAAGTAAATGTTAACAAGTAAAAAAGCTTTTACTATGCTAGAAATGATATTAGTCTTAATGATTATAAGTGTAATATTGGGTATTACACTTGTATCGATTAAAAGTTTTAACACTAACAATGCATTAAATCAAGTAGCAAAGACTGTTGCTAGTAGATATGAGTTGACTAGAAGTTTAGCAGAAGCAAATCATACTGATTGCTATTTGTCCCTTAATGATAATACGATTAAAGTAGAATGTGACGATCAAGTAAAAAGTGAGCGGGCATTGCCAAAAGGAGTAACTATTACAACAAATTATTCAAAAAACACCATTAAAATGAACAAAAATGGACACGTCGCTAGAGCAGGAACAATTACAATTAATTATAATTATGGTAGGAAGGAAATCAAGATTGGAATTGGTAAAGGTGACATTAATATCAAATAAAAAAGGATTTGTTTTGTACGATGCTCTAGTCAGTTTAATGTTGCTTGCAGGAACAATTTTGTTTTTTAACCAATTGTTTGTGATTAATTCTAAAGCAAATATCCAATATCAATTAAAAAATGAAATTATAAATAGCTTATATTACCGAATCGATCATCCTGAAGCGACCGATTATAATGGCGTAAGCTTTAGTGTTGTGGACGCACAATTATGTGGAACTAAAGATAATGAAAAAGTTTGTATTAGCCAATAAAGGATATACTTTACTTGAAACGCTTATTGGATTGATTGTATTAGGTGTTCTTATGACATTGTTATTAGCGATGGTGCAGATGATGAATAAAAACAATATCAATAATTATTTCAACCGTAATGTATCTGTGATTGTAACTAAATTAGAAAATGATTTTATTGCTGCCAAATCAACAACACTTGACAATGGAAAATTGAAAATTGATCAATACAGTGGTGATAAAAAAGTTACTTATAAATGCCAAGGAAAAAAACTTGTAAGACGGGTAAATGGATTAGGAGGGGAAACATTGATTGATAATTTAGATAGTTGTTCAATTAGCAGTATCGATGATAAATCTTATAAGATTAATATCACATATAAAAAACTAAGCAAGGAGTTATATGTGGGCAAAAATAAAATGTAAAAAGGGATTTTTTATTCCCACGATTGCTATTTATTTAATATTTTTATTTTCCTTCGTTGTTTTCCAAGTTGTCCAAATCGTAGATTATCAAGTCATCACAATGAATCAAAGAAAACAACTAGAATTATATTATATTCGTGAAGAGGCGATAAAATGGGTAGAACAAGATTTAAAAAAACAATACCCTAAATATTGTATAGTTCCAACAATTTACACGTCAAAAACATATGGAGAAGGTTCTGTTAAGGTTAAACGTAGTTGTATTCGTCAAGAACCAGATCCTATATATCGTAAGCAACTAAAAGATTATGAAAATATGAAACCACTATATAAATTACTTAATATGGGTCCTAATAATGTATCAAACTTTAATTATGAAGCTAAGCAATTAATTTTGATGGCACTAGTAACAATGCAAATTGATAAGGAATGGGTCGGATTACCATTTGATATAGGAGATATTAGTCTTGAAGCAGCAGCCAAGCAAAAGATATTGAAAAAAGTACCTTTCTGGTTGATCTATATGTTAGATATCGATTACCAAGGTCAACGTCATGAAATGATGTTAATCACAAACCCAAAAACTGACAAAGTCGAACAAGTCTTTTTTACATAGTATAAATTCTTTGTTGTATAATATCTATATACTTTAATTAAGGAGTCCTATGAGTCGTCACAGTGGATATGTATACACCAAAGGTGAAGAAATTGCCAATTCCTTAAGTCATGGAATTGGCTTTCTTTTTGCCTTAATCTTAACAGTATTTATTACAAAAATTAATCAGATTCCAAGTCTAACTCCATACTTAATCATTTATGGAATTGGCATGCAGTTAATGTTTTTGTCTAGTTGTGTTTATCATGCAATTTGTAATCAAAAAATTAGACCTATTTTTAAAAGAATCGATCACTCAATGATTTTTGTATTCATTTTCTCAACATATTTACCTATATCTGTTTATATGGGCACAACAAAAGCTTATATCATTTTAGCCATTGTTGGTATATGTTGTTTAATTGGGATTTGTTTTAAAATATTTTTAGCTGGAA
>UWSE01000008.1 GCA_900551955.1 uncultured Mollicutes bacterium
GCACTTGGTTTGGGACCAAGGGGTCGCAGGTTCAAATCCTGTCTTCCCGACCATTTTATTTTTATGGCGGTATAGCTCAGTTGGCTAGAGCATTCGGTTCATACCCGAAAGGTCAGGGGTTCAAATCCCTTTGCCGCTACCATTAAATTTAGCCAATGGCTATTTTTTTATATAAGGACCTTTAGCTCAGCTGGTTAGAGCACTCGGCTCATAACCGAGCGGTCGTAGGTTCAAGTCCTACAAGGTCCACCATTCTAAAATTTACTAACACACGTAGTGTGTTTTTTTTATGGAGTAGTATGGATCAATTACCAACAAATGTAATGACCTTAATTGATTATCTATCTAACTACGGTGCGAAGTGTTATATCGTCGGTGGTTGGGTTAGAGATTATTTATTAGGGATTAATAATAATGATATAGATATTGAAGTATTTGATATTGATTATGAATCATTATTAGTTTTATCAAAAATATTAGATGATAATGCTGAAGGGTTTAGGAAATATGGAGTTGTTAAATTACCTAATCTTGGAGTTGATTTGTCTTTGCCTAAATATGAAATTACTAATAATGAATCTAATTATAATAAGATTAGATATAAAATTGATCCTCATTTAAGCTTAAAACAAGCCAGCATGCGTCGTGACTTATCAATTAATAGTATTTATTATGATCCATTGACTAATGAAATAATCGATCCCCAATTAGGAGTAGAAGATGTAATTAATCATCATTGTCGGATTATCAATCCTAATTTTGGTGATGATCCGGTAAGATTAATTAGATTAATTTACTATACTGTTAAATATGATTTAACAATTGATCAACAAGTGCTAGATATTATTGAACCAATGTCTATAGACAATATTAGCGAAGGTAAACTAAAAAGTTATATTAATAAGATTAAATCAGTCGCTGGATATTATCAATTATTAATTGATAAAGGTTTATTAAAAAAAGTAGAAGATTATCTTTAATCTTCTACTTTTCTTTTTTAGCTTGTTTTTCTTTAGGTAATGGTTTAAATGGAATTAATTTAACTTTAATTAGAGGGTGTTTTGATAATTTAGAGTAAATAAACTTATCAATTTCACTACTAATTTTTTTCTCAATCATGGCTTTGTTTAAGTTTTTATTTTTATGATATGTTTCAATAAAGATTTTTTGAGCTTGTTGAATTACTTCAATATTTTCATTTACAATCATTAATCCTCTAGTGATTGTTAATGGATAAGAGATTAAGTTTTTATTATTATCATAAATTGCACTTATAACAAATACACCTTCACTAGCAAGTTGGTGCATAATTCCACTTGTAGTACTTACATTGATGTTGTTTCCTGATACATACATACTTTGTCCTGGGAAAACATTACGATTAATATAAGGGTGTTTAGTATCCATGTTTAATACATCACCATTATCTAAAATAAAAATATTTTCTTTAGGGATTCCTAATTGAATCGCACTTTGTTTATGGTTTTGTAACATAAAGTGGGTACCATGCACTGGGGCAAAGTATTTTGGTTTCCATAAACTTAATAATAATTTTTGTTCTTCTTTACTAGCGTGTCCGGAAGCGTGAGTTTTAAATAAATCTGAGTTAGTAACAATATTACAATCTGATTCACTTAAAGCATCTAAAACTTTACCTACTTGATAATTATTACCTGGAATTGGATTTGAAGCAAATACGACAGTATCTGATGGACTAATAGAGATGTGTGCATGTGATCCTGTGGCAATTCTAGATAATCCAGCTAACGCTTCACCTTGAGAACCTGTTGTAATAATAACAACTTCATTGTCATTGTATTTATTAACATCTCTAGGTTCAATAATGTCTGATTTTTTAGCTTTAATATATTTTGTTTTTAAACCAATTTGTAAGGCATTATTTAAACTACGTCCAATAATACATATTTTACGTTTATTTTCTAAAGCCCCTTCAATAATTTGTTCAACACGGTTAATGTTAGAAGCAAAAGTAGTAAAGATAATTCTTCCTTCAGCTTCAGAGATTAATAATTTTAAGTTTTTACCAATTAATGATTCAGATAAACTAAATCCTTCAGTCATTGCATTAGTTGAATCTGATAACATTAATAATACTCCACGTTTAGCTAACTCAGTCATTTTATGAAAGTCTGGTGGTTCTTGTCCCGGAGGAGCAAAATCAACTTTAAAGTCTCCTGTAGTTACAATATTACCAACAGGAGTTTCAAAGAATAAACCTAAACTATCTGGAATTGAGTGAGTAACACGGTAAGTAATTATTTTAACAGGACCAAATTTTAATTCAGTATTATCATCGATTTCAATTAATTTTGCACTTAAATGATGTTCACGTAATTTATTTTGAATCATTAATGACGCAGTTTGTGGTGCATAGATTGCTGGAATATCTAATGTTTTTAATAAAAATGGAATTCCACCAATATGATCCTCATGTCCGTGAGTTATAAATAATCCACGAATACGATGTTTATTTTCTAATAAATATGTATAGTTAGGAATAATGTAATCAATTCCTAATAAATCTTTGTCGGGGAATAATACCCCGTAGTCGATTACAAAAATATCATTTTTGTATTCAACTACATAACAGTTTTTTCCTACTTCACCTAAACCACCTAATGCCATAACTTTTAAATCGCTTGGTTTACGATTTAAATTTTGTTTGCCATTATTAGTTGGTTTTTTGTTTTGATGTTTTTTTTGTACAATAGGTTTTGTACTCTTATTATTTAATACTTTTTTTACTAACTTTTTATTTCGTTTAGTAGAAGTAGGAGTTGTTTTTTTCTTTTCCATAATAACTCCTAAGTTTTCGACTGTTTTTATTTATTATACCACAATATATTATATGGTTGAAAATATTATTTGGCCATTTTTTTACATATATATATATATATTATAATTAGAATGTTTGATAGGGTGAATGGGTACCAAAATTTAGACACGATATCTATGGTTTAATTGATTTAACAAATTCATTAATCAAATATTTTAAAGAAAAAAGAATTTTAAAGGAGAAGAAGCATGAAAACAAGTAAAAAGATATTAGGAGCAACACTTGCTCTAAGTTTAATAATCCCATTATCAGGATGTGGGGGAAGTAAATATGCCGTTAAAGGTTGTAAACCAACAAAAAACTTTCCTTGTGTTCCGGCTGACGAGAATAATACAAAAGATTCCATTGTTGTAACAGATTCATTGAATCATATCACACTTGGAAGTGATGTCACAACTGGATCAAAAATCATTATATCCCCGAAAAAACCCGATAAGAATAGTGATTTAATTGCAATGGGTTTTATTATAAAATCTCCGGATAAAATTGGTTCATCAAAAAAAATTGATGTTGTTATAAATGGAGAAACGGTCAGTGGAACAGGAGATCAAGGAAAAATTAAATTAAGTAAGGATACCGACACTGTAATTGAATTACCAGAAGAAGCAATTGGAAAATATGTAAGTTTTGGTATTTTAATTAATTACCAAGCTTCTTCCAATGTAGGAGAAGTAAAAGTTACGGTAGAATAGTATGGTTGCCAATCCAGTAAGAGTATAAAAAAATAATTTCCTAATATTAGGAAATTATTTTTTTATTATCTCTTCTAATTCTTGCCAATAATATTTAGCTTTATCTAAATAATTATTTTTAATTAAATTAAAATCTAATCCACTACTTTGAAAATCTTTTATGTTAGCTTTATAACTTGCCACTAAATACCATTGTAATGATTGATAAACTTTCCAACCATATAATCTTATATAATGTTCTTTAGTTGGATTGTCAATATAAACTGTTAATAATTTAAGTGCCTGATCAAAATCATTATTACCAAAACAACAGATATCATAGATAAAATCGTTTTGAGCACTAAATTCCCAATCAAGTAAATATAGTTGTTGATTAGTAACTAACCAATTACTAATTTGACTATCACCGTGTGTTGGATAATTAACAAAGTTAATTAAAAAATTATTAAATAACTCTAACCAATTATTTTTAATTTCAATATAATCTTGATCAATATTAGTAACCAACTGTTCATAATTATCTAGACGTTGTAAATGATTATAACTGTTAAATGTTAAATTTGATTGATGTATTTTTTTTAAAGTATCACTTACTAGTTGATAGTGAATTGGTTCTTCTAGCATACAACCATCAACATATTCACTTAACTTAACACCATTATCAACATTAAAATAAAGTACTCTACTATTTATGTTTAATGGAGTTATTTGTACAAGAACATTTTGTTCATCAACAAAATTAGTAAATGGTTTTCCGCTTTCATATGGGACGCGAAATGTAAAAAAATTTTCTTCATCAGTTACTAAAAAAGTTTGATTACTCATCCCACCTGAAAATTTTTTTACAATTTTTAATTTAGGATCAACTTGGTGTAAAATTGACTCGCAATTATTTTTTTCTTTTTGCATATTATTTTTCTCCACAATTAAAATAATTATTATATAATAATTATAGTAAAAAAAAATAAGGATGGTAAAAAAATGAAAGTTTATGGTTACGGAAAATGTTCAACTTGTAAAAAATCATCAAAATACTTAGACAACAAAAAAGTTAAATATGATTTTCATGACATGGTTGAAAAAGGAATGAGCCAAAAAATTGTAAAAGAAATTGAAAAATTAGTAGGAGACATTGAATTAATGATTAACAAAAGTTCAGCTGCTTATCGTGAACTTAAGTTAAAAAACAAATGGGCTAAAATGAGTAAAGCTGAAAAAATTAAAACTTTAGCTAACAACCCTAAATTAATTAAACGTCCAATTGTTGTTAAAGGGAAACAAGTTTTAGTTGGATTTGATCAAAAATTATTCAAATCAGTTTTAGTTGATGGTAAAAAAGCACCAGTAGCTAAAAAAACAACAAAAAAATCTACTGCAAAAAAACCTGCAACTAAAAAATCTACTGCAAAAAAAGCAACAGCTAAAAAAACTGCAGCAAAAAAACCAGTAGCTAAAAAAACAACTAAAAAATCTACTGCAAAAAAACCTGCAACAAAAAAAACAACAGCTAAAAAAACAACTAAAAAAGCAACAGCTAAAAAAACTACTAAGAGATCAAAAAAGTAAACTTGGAAAATAGTAGCGAAAAATTAATTTTCCAAAATATCAAAGAACAACAATTAAAAAAGATATCAAAAAAATTGACAAGTTTTAGTTCGATACCAAAACTTGTTATTTTTTTGGTAGGTAATAATGATGCTTCAAAAGTTTATGTAAAAAATAAAATTAACATGTGTAAAAAATTAGGAATTGAAGTTGAACTTAAACAATTCCCAACCAATGTTAGTCAAACAACTTTAATAGAAAGCATTAAAAAACAAAACCGTCGTCGTAGTGTTTCTGGAATTTTTGTGCAATTCCCGCTTCCAAAACACATCGATGAAATAAGTATTGTTAGTGCAATAGATCCAAGCAAAGATGTTGATGGATTGCACGAACTCAACTTAGGAAAAGTATTACTTAATGACAAGAGTGCATGTGTTCCTTGTACCCCTAGTGGGATTATGCAATTACTAGAGTATCTAAAAGTAGATCTTAGTGGTAAAAATGTATGTATTGTTGGAAGAAGTAATATTGTTGGTAAACCATTATCATTATTGATGATTAATGCTGGAGCTACTGTTACAGTTTGTAACTCAAAGACTAAAAACCTTAAAGCGATAATGAAACAAAGTGATGTAATCATTACAGCAATAGGTCGTGCTAAATATTTTACTAAAGATTATTTTAGTAATAAGAAACAAATTGTAATTGATGTAGGTATTAATCGTGTTAATGGTAAAATATATGGAGATGTTGACTTTGATAACGTAAAAGAAAAAGTTAAATTTATTTCACCAGTACCTGGTGGAGTAGGTGTGTTAACTGTTGTTAATTTAATGAATAATATAATTAAAACATATGAAAATCAGCATGGAGGTAAATAAGATGGCCTTAACAGCTGGAATTGTTGGATTACCAAATGTTGGTAAATCAACATTATTTAATGCAATTACTAAATCAACAATTGAGGCAGCAAACTATCCGTTTGCTACCATTGAGCCTAATGTTGGAGTAGTAGAAGTACCAGATGAACGATTAACTAAATTAACTGAGTTAATTAAACCTAATAAAGAAGTGCCAACAACTTTTGAATTTACAGATATTGCGGGATTAGTTAAAGGGGCAAGCAAAGGAGAAGGTTTAGGTAACCAATTCTTAGCTAATATTCGTAACGTTGATGCAATTGTACAAGTAGTTAGATGTTTTGATAATGATGAAATTATTCACGTTGAAGGAACAGTTGATCCGATTCGTGATTTAGAAATTATTAATACTGAACTAATGTTTTCTGATTTAGAACAAATAGAAAAGCGTTTAGCAAAAGTTGAGAAAAAAGCAATGGCTAATGGTAGCCCTGAAGAAAAAATGGAAGTAGAAGTATTACATAAAGCTAAAAGTGCTTTGGAAAGTAATACAATGTTACGAAATTTAGAATTAAGTAAAGAAGAATTAGCTGTAGTTAAACACATGAACTTCTTAACAATTAAGCCGATGTTATATGTCGGTAATGTAACAGAAGAAGATTTAATGGATATTGATAGTAATCCTTACTATCAAAAATTGGTTGAATATTGTCAACAACAAAATGTATTATCAACATTTATATGTGCCAAAATTGAAGAAGATTTAGTTGATCTAAGTGATGAAGAAAAAGTAGCATTCTTAAATGATCTAGGAATCACTGAACCAGGGTTAAATCGTCTAATTAAATTAAGTTATAATTTATTAGGGCTAGCCACTTATTTTACAGCTGGAGAAAAAGAGGTGCGAGCTTGGACATTCACACAAGGAATGACTGCTCCACAGTGTGCGGGAATTATTCATAGTGACTTTGAAAAACGTTTTGTTCGTGCTGAAGTTATGAAATATGATGATTTATTAGAATACGGAGACGAAAAAGCGGTGCGAGCTGCCGGAAAATTAGTCGCGGAAGGGAGAGATTACTTAGTCGAAGATGGAGATATTATCCACTTTTTAAGTAATTAAAAGAAAAGTTTATGAAAATTTTTTTATTATTAGTGTTAGTACCATTCTTATTTTCTCTTTTAGGTACTTGGATTAATCAAAAATATATTGAACCTAATCGTCGTTTATTCTCGATGATTATATCTAATTTTGTTGCGCAATATTTGTTAACATTTTTAATTTTAAATGTCGCAACTAATGTTTTTGGAATCAATGTTATTGATTTGTCTGGTTCTTTTGTTAATGCACTTTATTCGATTTGTGCTAAAGTGTATATAGTATATATTATTGAATTAGCAATTATTGCAATTTATTTAGGGATTAAAATATTCATCCATAAAGTATTAGTTGCTAGCGCCAAAGATTATTTAACAGCTAAATCATTTGTGCGTGTATGTTTTGTTGCACTTATGTGTATTGTTGGGATTATATTAATTGCTTTTACTCTGTATTTTGTTTCAACTTTTGGAAACATTTCGCCAGAGCAAGCATTATATAATTTACAATCACCAATGAATGGGATTGCTGAGAACCAAATCACAATGCTTGTGTTTGGGCCAATAATTAATATTATTGTGCCAATTACACTATTTGTTTGGTTTATGTTAATTAACGTTGGTTATAAAACTAAAGGTGGCAAAAAAGTAATTTCACATAAAATTAATATGCGTTTTGCTACTGTCTTTTCACTATTAGTATTATGTGGTGGAGGATTTTATTTCTACACGCAATTACAAATTGATCAATTATATAAACAATTAGTTCATAAAAGTACTTTCTATGAAGATAATTATGTTGATCCTCGTAATTTATCAATTAATCCTAATGGAACTAAACGCAATGTAATTCATATTTTCTTAGAAAGTATGGAAAATACTTATTTAAGTAAAGACTTAGGTGGAGCATGTGAGGAAAACTTAATGCCTCAATTAACAAAAATTGCGCAACAAGAAGGGGTTGTTTTCTCTGACAATAATTACTATTTTGGTGGACCACAACAAACATTTGGTTCTGGATGGTCGGCTGCTGGAATGGTTAATACACAATCAGGAGTACCACTTAAAGTAGCAGGAGATCCAAATGCTTATGGTAAGGAAGGAAAATACTTACCAGGGTTATATAATATGGGAGATATTTTACATGCCCAAGGTTATAATCAAAGTGTAATGTTTGGAGCTGATGGAGATTATGCTGGGCTTAGTACATATTATAAATCACATGGTGATTTTAATATTTTAGATGAAAAATGGGCTAAAGAAAAAGGTTTAATTCCACAAGACTATAGAGTAATGTGGGGATTTGAAGATGAAAAATTATGGCCTTGGGCAGTTGAAGAAATTAATCGTTTAGCTAGTGAAGGTCAACCATTTAACTTTGTTATGGAAACAGGTGATACTCACTTCCCTAATGGATATAATGGTCCTAATACACCACAATTATTTGATCAACCTTATGCTAATCCAATTCACTTCTCAGATGATATCACTGCGCAATTTATTAGATGGTGTCAACAACAACCTTGGTATGAAAATACGACAATAATCGTTAACGGAGATCACTTATCAATGGATAAAGAATTCTTTAAAACAATAGATCCTAATTATAATCGTACATTCTTTAATATGATTATTAATCCAGCAGTTACACCTGTTGCTGGTTCAACTAATAATCGTCAATGGGCACCACTAGATTACTTCCCAACAATTTTATCTGCAATGGGATATGATTATGGAGGTAACCGCGCTGGACTTGGAACTAACTTATTTAGCGGTGAACCTACACTAATGGAACAAATGGGATTCCATAGATTTGATGACGGATTACGTGCATATTCTAAATTCTATGAAAATGTATTTTTACAAAATGATCCTTCTGCAATCGAAAGTGGTGCAACTACTCAAGCTAATCGTAGTCGCAAAGATGAAGAGGGTCATAGTTGTCATGGGGATCCAAAGTTAGCATAGTAGAGGTAGCATGTTTGAAATAGTTTTATTGTTAATAATATTGCCATTGGCAATTTCATTAATTAGTAGCTGTGTTGTAAAAAAAATCGAAACCAACAGAAGTTTGGTATCGATTTTTTTGAGTAATAGTATTGCTCAAATTTTAATTAGTTACTTAATTGTTGTTAATTGCTCTTCTGTTTTAGATTTAAGTAGTACTTTATTTGTAGCTTTTAGATCGCTAGCAGATCACTTTTATCTACTAGCTGGAGTACAAATTATTATCATGGTTATTTACTTAGCCATTAAAGTTTATATTGGTAATAATTTTGATGTTGAAGATGGAGACGCAATTAAGAAAAAAGAAAAAATCCAAATGGTAGGAATGACAATGGTGTTCTTACTAGGTGTAATTTTAATTGCTTTAACTTTGTATTTTAAAGGAAGTTTTGGCAACATATCACCAGAACAAGCGATCTATAATTTACAAGCACCAATGGATGGGATTGCTAGTAGTCAAACATCAATGATCTTTTTTGGACCAGTCTTAAATATAATAGGACCACTAGCATTATTTATTTGGTGGATAGTAATTAATCGAAAATATTTTCGTAATAATAAATTAGTATTTTTTCATAAACGCTTATTAAAAATCGCCTCTATTTTGGCTTTATTAGTATTAGTAATTGGTTCAATATTCTTTTATATTCAAATGCAAGTTGGTCATTTAGCAACCCAATTATTAGATGAAAGTCCTTTTTATCAAGATTACTATATTGACCCTAAAACTGTGCAATTAAAACCAATGGGTAAGAAGCGTAATGTCATTCACATTTTCTTAGAAAGTATAGAAAATACATATTTAAGTAAAGACTTAGGTGGAGATTGTCAAGAGAATTTAATTCCTAATTTAAGCAAGATTGCTCAAGAAGAAGGGGTAGTCTTTTCTGATACTAATGGTTATTTTGGTGGACCACAACAAACATTTGGTTCAAGTTGGTCAGCAGCTGGAATGGTTAATATGCAATCAGGAATTCCAATCAAAGTCTCATCACATAATGATGCTTATGGGAAAAAAGGTTACTTCTTGCCAGGAATTACTAACAGTGGAGATTTATTAAATCAAGAAGGATATAATCAAAGTGTAATGTTTGGAGCTGATGCTAATTTTGCAGGTTTACAAACATACTACGAAACACATGGTCACTTTAATGTCTTAGATATTAAATGGGCAAAAAACCAAGGATTAATTCATAATGATTATTTAGAAAATTGGGGATTTGAAGATGAGAAGTTACTGGCTTGGGCTGTTGATGAATTAAATAATTTAGCTAGTCAAGAAAAACCATTTAACTTTGTCTTAGAAACAGCTGATACGCACTTCCCTAATGGATATATTGGACCACACACACCAACACCATATGATTCTAGTTATGCTAATGCGATTCATTGTTCTGACAAATTAGTATCACAATTTATTAGATGGTGCCAACAACAACCTTGGTATGAAAATACAACCATTATTGTTAATGGAGATCACTTATCAATGGATACAGAGTTCTTTAAACAAATAGATCCACATTATAATCGGACTGTCTTTAATATGATTATTAATCCTGCAAATCCAGTTAACCCTGATTATTTGCGTAATCGTCAATGGGCACCGCTAGATTATTTTCCAACAATAATGAGTGCTATTGGCTACCAATATGAAGGAGCAAGATTAGGATTAGGAACAGACTTATTTAGTGGTCAACCAACATTGATGGAACAGCTAGGATTTGTTAACTTTAATAAAGGATTGATGTGTAAATCAAGATACTATGAACAAGTCTTTATTAGAGGTGAGCCGTATGTTGAACAACCGTCTAAACCTATAAAAAGAGAGCACTAGCTCTCTTTTTATATTTATTGCAATAAAAAAAGGAAGCTATGCTTCCTTATTTATATTTCAACTGGTGGAGGGGGAGGGATTCGAACCCCCGAACCCGAAGGAACAGATTTACAGTCTGCCGCGTTTGGCCAGCTTCGCTACCCCTCCAGAGGAAATATTATTAAATTGGTTGCGGGAGAAGGATTTGAACCTCCGACCTTCGGGTTATGAGCCCGACGAGCTACCAGACTGCTCTATCCCGCGATATGTACTGGTGCCGGCTAAAGGATTTGAACCCTCGACCCTCTGATTACAAGTCAGATGCTCTACCAACTGAGCTAAGCCGGCATATTGTGTTGTTGAAATGGTGGTTCCGGGCGGAATCGAACCGCCGACACATGGATTTTCAATCCATTGCTCTACCGACTGAGCTACAGAACCATGGCGGTCTAGACGGGACTCGAACCCGCAACCCCCTGCGTGACAGGCAGGTACGCTAACCATTGCGCCACTAGACCAATAATTTAACATATAAATTATAACACATATTTTTATTTTTGTCAACAAAAAAAATAGACCGTGGTCGGTCTATTTTCCTAAGATTTCATTTTTTACCATTTGATGATTTTCAAATGTATAACACTCATTAGCTTGAGGTAATATATAATTATCCATCACTTTAGTTAACATTTCTGGTTTAAAACTATGAAGAGGTGATAAGATTTGGGGATTAATCTCTTTAATAATGTATGCTAAGTTATCAGGTTGAGCATGACCGGTAATATTGATTGGTAAGAAGTCAATATCATGCTCTTGACAATAGTTAATTAATTCTTGATAGCGAGGATCAAAATCACCAATTGGTTCTCCTCCCGCTTGAATTAATTGTTTTTTACCATCGATACTTGTATATAAATCTAAATCATAGAAATTAAATTGTAATATACATTGATTAGTCACTTCTTCTTTTTTAACAACTGGTAAGCTAGTATTATAAGTATCTTCTTCTAATACATACACATTATCAGTATATGGAATAAAATCAGTATATTGTTTAGCACTAGTTGGTAATAATACTAATTTTTTATTTAACTTTTTAGCTAATTCATAATAACGGTAGAATAATTCCATATTCATTATATATGGATTAAATAGAATTAAACTATCTTGATCTACTTGTTCTAAACAATGATTTACATATTCCCAACTCTTAGAGTCCTCTTCTACTTCTGTTGTTGGATTAAATTCATAATCATCTTCAACAAAAGAAACACTTACTCCTTCAATGATTAATAAATCGATATCAACATTAGCCATTTGTTTGACCATGGCTAATGTTTGATCACGATTAATTCCGTGTAAACGTAAATCACCTGTATATAAGATATTAACGTCATCAGTTTTGATTAAATAAGAAACCGCTCCTGGCACATCGTGATCAACCGGATAAGCTGTCACACTAAAACTTCCTAATTTAACTTCTTGTTCTAAAACAATAGTATTATAATCACGCCATTGACCCATAATTTGATTAAAACCTGTTGTTTCTAAACTTTTTAACATTTTTCGTGAATCTTCAGACATAATAACTTTTACATCAGGATGAATTTTATTTAAAGCTTTAACATGGTCTAAATGATCATGAGAAATAATAACATAATCATTATAAGTCGAATCATTATTATATACACCACTAACATTAGGTAATGTTTCATCATTAACTACTGGGTCAAAAAAACATCCAAAGTCAAAAATAATTCGATCGTTATTATTAATTACTTCAACAATTGTACCACCAATAGTACGCATTCCACTTCGATAAATTAGTTGTGTACTCATATCTACCCCTTAATTGCTCCTTTTGTTAAACCTGAAACAATGTATTTTCTTGTAAAGATAAACATAATTAACATCGGTACAATAATCATTGTACTAGCTGCCATTAATAAGTTATATTGTGTCCCAGCATCAGCTGTTTGGAATTGAATTAATCCGATTGGTAATGTTCTTATTGCTTCACTATTAGTAACAAGTAGTGGCCATAAGAACGCATTCCAACTAGCAATGATATTTAATAAACAAATTGTAATAATAATTGGTTTTGCAATTGGCACTAATATCTTAATTAAATATTTCAAATCACTACATCCATCAATCTTAGCTGATAAATATAATTCATTAGGTATTCCATTGAAGAATTGTTGTACTAAGAAAATATAAAATACACTAGCCGTATATGGAATAAAGATTGCGATTAATGTATTATATAATCCTAGATTAGAGATTGTTGAGAAGTTAGTAATAATCATTAACTCCCCAGGTACCATTAATGTTGCTGTTAGTAATGTAAAAATAATTTTTTTCCCTTTAAATTTATATTTACTAAAAGCAAAAGCCGCTAACACTGTCGTAATACAAACAATGACTGTTGAAGCTAGTGCTACAATTACTGAGTTAGTAAAGTAAGTAACAAATGGTGCTGCCTTAAAGGCATCTACATAGTTGTGCCACTGTGGTGATGTAGGTAAAACTTTTCCGGTAACATCTAATGTTTCAGGATGAGTTTTAAGCGAAGTTAATACCATCCAAACAAAAGGGAAGAGTGTAAATATTCCACCAATAATTAAAATCAAGTAACAAATAACTTGCATTAGGCGATTTTTACTTTTCACGTTTCCCCTTTCCTTTTTTACTACTAATCATTTTATTTAACATTGTAAGTAAGAATATTACAGCAAATAAGACCATGGCTGCTGCGGCTGCTGGTCCAAATTTACCTTGACTTGTTTGCTGATAAATATAGTATACTGCAGTAATCCCACTATTACCAGTACCTGCTGCTTGTGTACCAAATAAACTTACTACTTCATCATACACTTTAAGTGAGTTAATGACATTAATAATAAGTAAGTAAATTAATACCGGTCTAATTTGCGGTAATTTGATTTTAATAAAAGTTTTAATACTACTAGCTCCATCAATCAAAGCTGCTTTTTCTAAGTTAGGATCAATTGTTTGAAGGGCTGTAAAGATAATTAAAATATTAAAAGCTAGCCCTTTCCATACCCCAAAAATAATGATTGTTGGTAATGCTAGTGCTGGATTAGTCAACCACTCTTGTGGTGTTAAACCCATAGCACTAATCATATGGTTGATAATTCCATAATTACTATGAAACATCCACAAGAATACTAAACCTATCGCAATTGTTGAAGTAACATATGGTAAAAAGAAAATCACTTGGAAAGTTTGATTTAACTTTTTAACATAGTTTAAGGCAAAACTAATAACCAAAGAAATTACTAAACTTAGTGGTGTAGTAATAAAAGCATAAATTAGTGTGTTAGTTAGTGCTTTAATAAAAGTATCATTTTTAAAGATAACTTCATACCATTTAAATGAAAATCCACCTTTGTATGTTAAACTTAAGATAAATGAATTAATAATTGGATAAAATACAAAGATTGCTAAGATTATTAAAGCTGGTAAAAGATATAAATAAGCTTTACTTTCTTTAAAGAACTTTTTCATTAGTCAACTCGTTTTAAACTTTCTTGATCAAATACTAAAATATCTTTTTTATCTACACTAACTTTTAATTGTGATTGTTCTTGGTTTTTAGCAGAGTTACGGATAATTACTCGTAATTCTTGATTGTTGATGTGAGTGTATACTAAGATATCCCGTCCTAGGATTTCACTCACTTCAACATCAATTTGACAATTACTATTAGCATTAATATGGAATGCTTCAGGTCTTATCCCAATTTTATATACTCCATCTTTAACATCTAATTTTTCTTTGTCTAATAAATCAAATTTTTGACTGCCATCAATTGTATATAATTCACCATTTTTAATCATTGCATCAAAAACATTGATGGCTGGTGAACCGATAAATTCTGCTACATAACTTGTAGCTGGATTTCTATATAATTCATTAGGTTTACCAATTTGCGTAATATTCCCATCATTTAAAATTGCAATACGATCACTTACTGCTAATGCTTCTTGTTGATCGTGAGTTACAAAGACAGTAGTAATTCCAAATTGTTTTTGGATTGCTCTAATTTCTAAAATTGTTTGTGCTTTTAATTTGGCATCTAAGTTACTTAATGGTTCATCTAATAATAATATTTTTGGTTTTTTAACAATAGCACGGGCAATTGCCACACGTTGTTGTTGACCTCCTGATAATTGACCAGGAACTTTATTAGCATGTTCTTCTAAGTGAACTGTTTTAATAATTTCCATTGCTTGTTTTTTAGCTTCTTGTTTACTAACTTTTTGGTTAAGTAATGGAAACATTACATTTTGTAATACAGTCATATGCGGATATAATGCGTAGTTTTGGAATACTAATCCAATATCACGTTGATCAGCACTATAATTTGTTACATCTTCTTCTCCAAAGATAATTTGGCCATCTGTGACAGTTTCAAGTCCTGATAACATAAATAACATAGTTGATTTACCACATCCACTTGGACCAATTAATGCTAGTAATTCTCCTGAATTAATTTCTAAATCTAAATCTTTAATTACGTGTTTTTCACCGTACTTTTTATTAACATTTCTTAATGTTACTTTCATCATTTTCCCCTTTAAAAAAGAAAAATTTAAATAATTAAATTTTTCTTTTTTATAAATTATTTAATTCCTATTCAGCTGTTTCAAAAGCGGTTTTACTCTTAGTGTTTAATTCTTCTAATTTTGTTTTAACGTCACTTCCACCTTCAATTATTGAGTTCATGGTATCAAACATATAGTTGTTAAAGATTTCTGAACTTCCTGGGAAATTTTCTACTAAGATTTGCATTTTATCTTTTTGGTCATAAGCAGCTTGCGCTTGAGGGTGCTCTTGTAAGTATTTTTTATACTCATCACTTTCCATAGCATCTTTTGTTACAGGTAAATATCCTGTAGCCATTGCCCAACTTGTTGTTGATGGTGTTGAAGTCATGAATTTCATATATTCATAACTTGCATATTGTTGTTGTGGGCTCACATTGTTCATCGCAAAGATACTAGGTCCTTGTTGAATTACAACATTATTTGGATATGGAGCAGTTGCCCATTCAAATTTACCATTAACTGCACTATCTGTAAAAGTTAATCCAGCATTAGAACCAACATACATCAAGACATCTCCATTACCAAATGGTGTTGATAAGAATTTATCTTCTCCTGGTAAACGTAACCATCCTTCTTGTTTACCTTGTTGGAATTTAGTAGCCCATTCGATTACTTTTGGATTATTAAAGTTAAACGTTCCATCTTCATTTTTCCAGTTATCTACACCAGAAGATTTTAAGATTGTTGCTAATAATACATTTGGTGAATCAAGACCGAATCCTACTTTTCCTGTTTGTGCGTGGTATTCTTTAGCAATAGCAAATGCTTCATCCCAGCTTGTAGGTAAAGCTTTACCTAATTTATCAAACTCAGTTTTATTGTAAGTTAAAATTTCTGTACTTTTATTAAATGGTAATGCATATTGTTTTCCATCCAATTCACCTTCTTTAATAAAAGGATCAAAGTACATTGTTTTATCTAATCCTACTTCTTTATTTTCCATATAAGGTTTAATGTCAACAACTTTTTCTTGACGAGCTAATTGGAAAATTAATTGTGGATATGCCATACTTAAAGCAGGTAATCCATTAGAAGTTGCAGCTACTGTTAATTTTTTGTTTAAGTCATTATAACTTCCTTGGTTAACTAATTTAACAGTAATGTTTGGTTGTTGTTCGTTAAATTGATTTGTTAAAGTTTGTAATTGTGCTTCTACTTTTCCACTTAAACCGTGCCAGAATTCTATTTCAACTGGTTGATCTAAACTTGTTACGATATTAGTATTAGCTTTTTTGCTTCCACAAGCACTAACACTTAACATTAAAATAAATACCATGAAAAAACTAATTACTTTCTTCATTATTGCCTCCAATTGTTAAAAAAATATTATCATTATCAATCACATTGATAACTTGTTTATCAATTAAGTAATCAATAAACATGTCGGTAAAATCTAAGGGTAACTCTTTTTTGAACTTCATATCTTTTATCATCCCATAGCCACCGGTGCCGCTTGCGCGGTAGTTAGTTAAAGCGATTGTAAATATATCTATATCTTTAATTGCTTGACCATCTTTGGTCATACTTATAATTCTTTCACCAAATGGTTTACTAATATCAGCTATATAATTAATTCCATCAACCATTTCGTAATTATATAATTCATTTTTTGGATTAATCTTAATATCATTAATCGCAATAGTTCCATTGTCTTCAACAAAGAATGTCATTGCTTGTTCTAAATACGCTTTTAAGACTTTACCATTAGTTACATACACTTGTAAAGTATTACTAAATGGGAAAGTAGCTAATACATTTCTAACAGTGATTTGTGTTTCAAAACCGGTTGCATCAACACTTAATCCACAACTACTTAAATCAGCATCAGTCAAATCCATAATCACTTGATTAATAAAACTAAATAGTGGGTGTTTGTAAATACGGGCTAGATATGGATCTTTAACTAAGTAATCTCCACCATCAACTTTACATATTGGTTGATCTAACCACTCATTAACAATCTTAATTTCATCACTAAATAGTTTGTTTAATCCTTCATCTACACTATCCAAACTACTTGCTTTTATTAATTGTGGTGTATTTATTAGTTGTTTATCAAATTCCAAGACAATCATTGATTGTGCTTTATTCGCTGATTGCGTTACTACTATATCATTAATATTAACGACAAACTCACGATGCTCATGTCCTGTAAATAATATGTCTAAATCTAAGTCTTCACAGAATTTATAACCTTGGTTCTCACCGCTAGTAGATGTATAAGTTGTACCTGTTTCTAAATCTTTTTCCACTCCACCATGATAAACACCAATTACTAAATCAACATTAGCATCGCGTGCTTCTTTAATTTTTTCTTTTAATACTTGATAACTATCATTAATTGTAATTCCTGCTAAATTACTGTCTTGTTCCCAAACTTTAACAAAATCAGTAGTAATTCCAATTATTGCTACTTTCATCCCATCATTAAAAGTATGGATTGTAAGGGGGGGAATATGATTATCAATACTAATATTTTGATTAATTAATTTAGCATCAATATGATCAATAAAATTAACTAATTCATCTTTGCCATAGTTAAAATCATGATTACCAAAATTATAATAATCATAATTCAGATAATTAAGCGCCTTGATTGCAGGATTATCGAATTGATGATATTTAAAATAATGTGTCATTAAAGGACTGCCTTGAAAAAAGTCTCCATTATCAATCACAATTGTATTTTCATCACGTAGTTTATTAATTTCACTACTAAGAATAGCTAAACCATAGTTGGCTTTACTACCACTAGAAAAATTATCATTAGTGTATTGTCCATGTACATCTGTCGTGATGATAATTCTATTCATTTCTACCTTTCTTCAATGGCGTTTGAAATCGTAATAGTTATTAATCATAGTCTCCATTTATGGTGGATTGTAGGAACGCCGAACCCTATTATCGGTATATATGATTTTACAACTAATTTATACCACTTTTTTATCATTATGGGAAAAAAATTTTACACTTAACGATAAAATATATTAAACCCTTTATTAACCACCCTTATTTCCTCAATTTCAAAGTGTCCATGCCCCCTCACACTTAGCACATCTCCTTCTTTGATCTCTTGTGTGACTTCTTGAATCACTGAGTAATTAAGGCGCACACGACTTTGTTTTAAAAGCTTAGTACAACTAACACGACTAATCTTTAAAACTGCTTTTAATACACAGTCAATTCGTAGGGAACGAGCTTTATAAACATTTAAATTAGGAAGCTCACGACAAATATCAATTTCAGTTATTTCTTTAAAACTAACACTTAGATTATTAACTTTATCAATTAAATAATGTATCGTATCATCTAAACTACGATCAACGACTATTTCAATAATACCTTCTTCATTAACAATAATATCACCTATCATACTTTCTCTAATCCCATTATTAAGCAACGTACCTAATATTTGGGGATGAGATAAAGTTTGAAACTTATTGACATAATCAACTTGATATAAAATAATCTCACTATCGATATCTTCATAGAACGATGGAAAGATAATTACTTTCTTTCTAATCGCTTCATCATATCCTCCATCATATACCACTTTTATATTTGGATAATGTTTAGAAAATTCTTCGATTACCTGTAAAAGATTTGGGTTTAAAAAACCTAAATCTTTTACTATTTGTTTATTTTCTACTTCATTAAAACCATTAATTAAACGGATAATGTCTTGATGGTCATTCGGATTATAATGTTGAATAATATCTTTAATATTGACCATTATTTAGCTTCCTTCCAGTTATCACCAATTCCACTATCTGCTTCTAATTTAACATCAAAGTCAACAATGTTTTCCATTATCTCTTGAATCTTATCAATATGGTTAATATCTTTTTCGTTAATATAGAATACTAATTCATCATGAATTTGCATAATCATCGTAGCATCAATATTTTCTTGGTTAATATATTTATCAACTTCTATCATTGCTAATTTAATAATATCAGCAGCTGTTCCTTGAATAGGGGTATTAATACAAATCCGTTTAATTGCTTCAATCTCACTATTCTTCGTTGCTTTATTATTAATATAGCGAATACGGTTAAAATAAGTTTTAATAAATCCGTCTTTAAACCCTTGCTTTACTAATTGTTCTTGATATTCTTTAATTTGGGGATAAGTCGCTAAATAAGTTTTTATAAAAGCACTAGCTTCACTTACGCTACTATTAATTTGTTTAGCTAACCCATAAGGACTAATTCCATAAATTATTCCAAAGTTTATTGCTTTTGCACGACTACGTAAATCTGGACTTACATTATCTTGATTAAAGATTTTTTTTGCGGTTTGTTCATGGATATCTAAATGATGTTTAAAGTTATCTAACATTTGTTTTTCTTGGCTAAGTTGAGCAATTACTCTTAGCTCCACTTGCGAGTAATCACAAGTAACAAATTTATATCCTTGTGGTGCATTAAATAATGCTCTAATCTCTTTGCCTTCCTCAGTTCTAGTTGGAATATTTTGAATGTTTGGTTCAGTTGCAGATAATCTCCCTGTCTCTGTTAAACATTGTTGATAGATAGGATGTAATTTACCATCAATTAAATGTTTTTCTAAACCTAATAAATATGTTGTATAAATTTTATTTATACGACGATATTCTAAAAGAGTACTAATGAATTGATAAACAGTATCATCTTCTTCAACATTAAGTAAGACATTACTTAATGATTCTTGATCTGTTGAGTAACCACTTTGTGTTTTTTTAACACCAACAGTTGGTGCCTGTAAATCTTCAAAAATATAATTGCTTAATTGTTTTGGCGAATTAACATTAATATCACTAAAACCTGCTAGTTTAGTGTTTAAATCTTCCATCTTTTGTTCATATTCTTGTTGTAAACTAGCAAGTTTATCTTGATCAAGTAAGATCCCATTAATTTCCATTCTCGCTAAGACGGGAATTAAAGGGTGTTCAATTCGATAATATACATCACTTAATTTTGATGTTTCTAATTTATTAGCAACAACAATAAATAATTCACTTAAAGCTTTCGCTTTAGATGTTAAATCAATTTTAACCTTCTCAATATCTAATTGTGGATTAGCTTTAGTCCCATAAATTGTATTATAAGAAAAAACACCTTCAATTTTATGTTCTAAACAAATAAAGTCAAATGATTTTTTAAAGTTATCAGGATTAATTACACTATTAGCAATTCTAACATCACAAATAAAGTTTCCGACTTCTTTTAAATTAAAGATTCCCATTAATTGTTTTAAATCGTAAGTAATCTTTTTACTATCATCTTCTAAGAAGTCAATAAATGTATCATCAACATTATCTTGAGGTAAATAAAATAAACCGTGTTCATTATAAATACCTACTCCTAGTTTTTCACTTGTAAAATAATTCTCACATAGTGTTTGGGTATAAACATAGTTTTCTTTACCGATCAGTTTTTTATCAAAAGCATCTAGGATAGTAAAGTCACTACCTTTAACTTCTGTTGTTTTCCCCATAATTTTTTGAAAACTAGTTAGATGTCTTTGCATACCGTGGCGGTGGAAGAATGTTAATAATTCTTCATTGCTAAAGCCACTAAATGCTAAGTCATCTAACTTAATGTCTAAATCAATGTCATCAACTAAGGTTACTAATTTAAGATTGTTAACTAATTGCTCAGCTGCTTCAGAAATGTTTTTGTTTTGAGCTGGTTTTAATTCACCGTTATTAGCAGCTTGTAAAATTTTATCTAAACTTTGGTATTCTCTAATCAATGATACGGCAGTTTTAGGACCAATTTTATTAGCTCCAATAATATTATCACTTTTATCACCAACTAATGCTTTATATAGCGTCCATTGATCTACATGAATTTCAAATTTATCAAAAAAAGAACTTGGAGTATAATTGATGTCTTTTCCAAAACTATTACTTTTAGGGACAAAAACTTTAGTCTGATCACTAATAATTTGTAATAAGTCTTTATCACTACTTACAACTTGGACTTCCATAGCTTGCGCTGCGGCTTGTTTTGCCAATGTCGCAATTAAATCATCAGCTTCATAGTTTTCATGACCTAAAGCAACAATCCCCATTTTCTCATAAAGTTCACGTGCCAAACCGAATTGTTGTTTTAAACGTTCCGGTGTAGGTGGTCGTTGCCCTTTATAATCTTCATAAGCTTGATGGCGGAAAGTATCTTTCCCTTCATCAAGCGCGACAAATACATGCGTAGGATTGAAATCATCAATGTATTTTTTTAACATACTTACAACAGTATAAATCGCATTAACATCCATTCCTTCAGGCGAAATCATCTCTTTATTTTCTGTTGCATAATAAGCTCTATATAATAAATTTGATCCATCAATTAATAATATTTTACTCATCATTCCTCACTATATACAACAAAAAAAGGACTATTATCCTTTTTTTGTTATATCTTTAATATATTCTAAGACATCATCATGTAAATCTGCTCTTTGTAAACTAAAATCAATTGTTGCTTTAATAAATCCTAGTTTGTCTCCAATATCATAACGCTTACCTGTAAAGTTGCAAGCATAAACTGCTTCTTCTTCCATCATCCTTTTAATCGCATCTGTTAATTGCACTTCATTCCCAGCTCCTCGCTCTTGAGTCGCTAAGTATTTAAAAATTGTTGGACTTAAGATGTATCTCCCTAAGGCAGCTTTTGTTGAACTAACACTACCAATTGCTGGTTTTTCTATAATATCATCAATCTTAACTAAAGATTGATCATTATCCGCAATCACAATTCCATATTTATCAATTTGATTAGCTTCAACATTTTGAACACCAATAATTGAAGTGTTAACTTCATTATAAGCTACCATTAATTGTTTAATAGCTGGATTATCACTTGCTACTACATCATCCCCTAATAGCACACAAAAAGGATCATTGTTGATAAACTCTTTAGCACATAAAATCGCATCACCTAATCCTTTAGGCTCTTTTTGACGAATATAGTAAAAATTAATATTATTAAATTTATCTACTTCTTCTAATAAATCTAATTTATCTTTTTTAGTTAACATTTGCGTCAACACTTCATTATGATCAAAGTGATCTTCAATTGCTCGTTTATTAGAATGAGCAGCTGTAATAAATAAAATTTCAGTAATACCACTAGCAACCGCTTCTTCAACAATATATTGAATTGTAGGTTTATCAACTAATGGTAACATTTCTTTTGGCATTGCTTTAGTAAATGGTAAAAAACGCGTACCAAAACCCGCTACCGGAATAACTGCCTTTTTGATTTGTTTCATAATTCTCCAGTTAAATCTTATGTCCAATCTTTTTGATTAATAAGAATTTATAAATTCCTAAACAATGTAATGTTTTAGTTATTCGATATACATAATAACTAATTTTAAATTTTGAAGTTAAACATTTGGAATCAATAGCAAACTGATGTGGAGTTTGATCAAGCATGATTGCTAATTGAATTAACTCTACTCGTTTATTATTGATTTTAATATTTAATTCTTCAATATTAGTATATGTATCTTGATTTAAAAGATTATATAAATCTAATTCTAGATTATATCGTTTTTGCATATCACTATTTTTTGTCAGTGAAATATTTTCATCACAACGATTAAGTAGATAGTTAGCATTAATCGTTGTGCTATTTTCATGAAGTTGTTGATAATATCTAAATGCATATTCAACATCTTCACCGATCATGATTTGATCATTAACTTTTGTACTTTTTAATAACTTTTTACTGTAAGCTTTAAACATAAAGTTGTCATAATTTAAGGCATTCTTCTCTACTCGCTTATCATTCCACACTTCAGTAAAATTCGTAAAAAAGAATGTATCATGTTTATCATCTAATTGATCATAGACACTTTTTACAAACCCATTGTCTTGTGGATCATCTCCATCAATAAAGATAGCAAACTCTTCTTCAAAGATGTTAATTAAGTGATTACGATTTGCACCGACAAATGATTTGTGCAAGTTAGTTGTAATCACAACATTATCATGTTGTTTAGCATATTCATTTAAAACCGATAAACTGTTATCTGTTGATTGATCATCACTAACATAAATTGTATATAAATTATTATCTAAACTCTGGTTAACTAAAGTATCTAGCGTTTTAATAATTTGTTGTTCTTGATTATAACAAGTAACTAATAAAGCTAACTTATGCA
This sequence comes from uncultured Mollicutes bacterium, assembly GCA_900551955.1. Classification (GTDB taxonomy): domain Bacteria; phylum Bacillota_I; class Bacilli_A; order UBA3375; family UBA3375; genus UBA3375. Next base: position 23,661 of record UWSE01000008.1, read on the forward strand.
ACAGGACACTCTCCTAATGGTTCTTTGCTGGTAATATTATTATGTTCGTCTGTCGTAATTACATAACAATTACCATTTTTATCTTTTAATATTTTTCTTCCTTGACTATCAGTAAATATTTTTTCTTGTTGCGGTTTATTATCAGCAACAACAGTTACATATACTATATAGCGATCACTAACATTACCTTCTTTATCTTTTGCTTCATAAACAACTTGATAATTACCAGGCACTTGATTATTTAAATTAGATGATACTTGATATACTTGACAAGGACCATCTTCAGGATCATTTGCACTTAGTTGTGGTGTGAATGTTTCTCCAACATTAATTTGGTATTTATCTTGTCCGGTAATAATTGGTTTATGATTAACAGATTGTTGGTCTTTTTGGTCTTGTTTGTTTTTTGCCTGTTCTTCAGGTTTAGCATTTTCATCAGGGATGTTAGAATAATCTGGTTCATCACCTAAGAATGCTTCTTCATCTGTAGGTAAGTCAAAACGACCAAATTGGTTTTTATACTCAGGAGGTGTTTCTTCTTTTAATCCTAAGTTTTTACGCAGTGCATTAGAAATACTATAACGTTGATCTTCAGGCGTTACATAGAATCCTGCTTGAGTATCGTTAAAGAATTGGTGGTTAGTAAAGAATAATTGCAATGGTGCTGCATTAAATTCTGGGCGTTGTTTAATTAACTCAATCACTTTCGTTACATTTTCTTTATTAACTTTTTCTCCACCCATTCCCATATTGGTAAAGATGCGTTCCCACGCTTTTTTAGGTAAAGCTTTTTTGGAAGGTTTCATTTCACCTTTAACCATTTTACCAACACTACTCATATTTTGGCAATATGAATAATATTTAGCCAACAATACTGGTGGTACATC
>UWSE01000009.1 GCA_900551955.1 uncultured Mollicutes bacterium
TCTACCCATAATTTTCTCCTTAATAATATATTATATATTTATTATAACAAAATTTTTAATTATCCTCCATCATAAATAGGGGTGAAAAATATAGCTTCTAACAAAAATTTGTTATAATAAATTTGTCTGTTAAGGGGGGTTATGAATTATATTATTGCCACAGTTGTTGTCTTTAATAAGTCAATTAATGATAGTGCTGCTATTCAGTGTTTAAGTAAAATTAAAAATATTGACTTATTAGTAATTGATAATTCTGAGACCGATTATCATAATCAAGAATTATGTGAAAAATTAAATATCCATTATTTATCTAATGGTGGTAATATTGGTCTTAGTAAAGCTTATAATATTATCACTAATAAATTACTTAACTCACCTTACAAATATATCTTATTATGTGATGATGATACAGAAATATCACAAGCTTATATAGATGAAATCAACACATTAATTAAAGAAGATTATGATATTATTATTCCGCGTATCATTGATGGTGATTCAGGCAATGTCTATTCACCAAAAGTATATAATAATACTCCTTTTTTAACTAAAGTATATAATGATCAACCCTATAAATATATTAAAGCGATTAATTCAGGGTTATGTATTAAATTGTCTATTTTTAATGAATTTAAATACAATGAAAATAACTTCTTATACTTTGTTGATGTGGACTTGTTTGAAAACTATGTCAACAAAAAGCCAGCTACAACTAAAGTAACTAATACTTCATTAGTCCAAAATCTATCCCATCTAACTGAAAGTTTAAGCGATGGGCAAATAACACAAATGCAATTACGCTTAAAAGATAGTAAAGCCTTTAACAACTGGCTTACCCACAATACATATAAGCTGGCTTTTGTGATGCAAATGTATTTAAGATACAAAGATAAACGATTATTATCGTTATTAAGGATATAAAAATAGCAACGTTAGTTGCTATTTTTTAGTTATACATAATAATTGTTCCACTAAGGACCTTAATATTAACATCATTAGGTAATTCTAATTCAATACGACCGTTCCCTTCAATTTTGTATTCTTGACCATTAACTAAGATCATAGCTTCTGTTAAGGACATGTTTTCGAATTTAACGATTCCAGGATTTACTTTTTCTTCACTTAAACTAGTAATTGTACTACCTTCACGATAAACTTTACCAGTATATCTACTTGCTTCTTGATCTTCTGTAGATAAATATTGATTATTATAAACTAATTCAATTTCTTGACTTGCTTGTAATTCCTTTTTATATTTCTCAATTTGGGGAAAGTACAAATACATTAGTACTAGCTCGACAACTAACAAACAAGATAAAAGAATAATAAGATATTTAGATATTATTTTTCTCATATGTTTCCTTAACTAAAAATATTAGTTTTATTAACTTCTAATTCTCCACTACTAGTAATTTTATCATCTTTATTGATATAAACCGCAACAACTGATGTTATTTTATCTGATTGATCATCCGGTTGTAGTTCATATTTAGTATCATTAATGACTAATGTTACTACATCAGCACCTTTGTTGGCAAAAGAGTACCATCCTGGTTCCAGTTTTAGGTTTTTTCCAACAATAAACTCTCCTCGCCGGATGTTTTGACTATAACTAAAAGCATGTAAACGTTTATCAAAAGGCATATTTAAAATATTATAGTTACGAATACGATCATCTTCTTCTTTACTAATCGCTTCACGATATTGCAATAATATCCCTTCAAACTTTTCTTTAAAAATATCTAATGAAATAAAAAAGATAAATATCATAATAACGATTGTTATTAGTTTTCGTTTAAATGACATATTCCTCCATCTGTATAATAAATATTATAATTTGGTGTACTATATTCGATTGGTAAATCAAGAGTTATTTCTTTACGTAAAATAATGTAAAATGGTTCATTACTACTACAATCTGTTAAACTTAAATCACCACGATAACGAACAATGTTATCTGCTTGTAAACGTAAATCAATAACAGGCCGAGCAACAGCTCCAAAGTTAACATTTTTGGTTTTTGGATAATCATAATGCGTTAGTTCATATAAATCTTGACTTTGATATTTGTAAACCGTGAAATTAGAAAAGCCGGTAAAGATATTCTTAAAATTAGGCATACAAATTATAACTATGGTTAAGACACTAATAATATATACATCTGCTTTAATTGGTAATCGTTTATCAATTAAACAAATAATTGCATATAATCCAGCCATTACAATTATACTTGGCATAAATAATACATAAGCACGGTGATATACTTCGTATCTAATTAGTGATCCTAAAATTCGATAAGCAATCGGGTTAGAAAAAAATATTACAGCAATAATAATGAAGTAAAAAATATTACGTTGTTGTTTATATAAATAAATTAACCCTAATACTGTAAATAATACGATTGGTACATTTGCAAAGACATTATAATAATAGTGTGGACTATGTTTAAATACTTTGTCATGTTTTAATAATAAAATATTAACTATAATTTCTAATGAATTAGATAATAATAAGAACAAGACCACAATCGTTACTAAATAAATCCCACTACACCATAGGACAATTTTTCTAATACTCTCATATTTAAGTTTACTAATTAACTTAATTATTAACAGCCAAATTATCCAACCCAACGCTAGTAAACCTAACATTAAATATATGTGGGTATTTAAAATAAAGATGATTCCATAACTGGCAATCACTCCATATCCAATTAGAATACTAGTAACATGCTTACTAGTTTTAAGATAAATAACTTGGTAAATTAAAGTGATTGTCAAGAAAGCAGTTAGAATAAATAATGAGCTACTACTCATAAAGAAACTAGCATTAACTAATAGTGGTAGTATCCATACTTTATTAATACGATCCATTTCTTTAATCACGAAAATAAATAACATGAATATTCCCATCGTATTAAAGAAATTGATCCCCATCGGTACACTCCATAATGTGTGAACTAATACTTCTCCATAATTCGGATATTGACTAAAAAAGAAGCATCCACAAAACATTAAGACTGTCATCACTGTTAACATTAAACGTTTATGCATATTAAAGAACGCTTGGCATACACTTCCTAATGAAAAAATAATTAAAAAGGCTTCAATAATTTTTCCAATAGTTAAGTATGCTACTAAGTTATCAATTTTAAGTAAACTAATAATCACACTGTAGAATAAATAGATCCCATCGCAGAAGTGAAAAGACATGATTTTACCATTAACGACATGACCATTGTGCGAATAAATGACATTATTATCAATCGTTGAGAATGTTAATGCTCCATATAACCAACTATCGGCTAGTGGTAGTGAAATCAACGCTACTAAGATTGCAAATAAAATACTCATTACTAACACTAAAATAAAGTATTTATCTTTAAACTTTTCTTTAAAGCTAGTAAAATAGTCGCGGTGTTTATAAAATAGAAATAGGTAAATTATTGCTAACAAAAATAGCAATAATAATCGATATAACGTGAATTTAGCATGGTAAACCATAAAGAATAACGAAAACATTTGAAACCCACCAAAAAAGATCATAGCTCCAAATGGTAGCGTCATTACAGAATGTTTTTTATTTAATACTAAATACCCAGTAAAGTCAAATATTAATAACAATCCTAGGACGATTAATAAACCTAAAACCATAAAACTCCTACTATTATATTATACCATATTATAAAATTTCGAAGGGTATATGGGTTTTATTCCAACAGTCAACAGTTGCAAACGAAATCGAATAGTTTACTATAAAGTGAACAATTCGATTAGGTTGCAACTATGCCTAATTATACAAAAAAATGTCCCACTTTTTTTAGTGGGATATTTTTTAACTCAGTGCTAAGTACTTATTGACATTTTCTACTTCTCCTTGTTTTTCGTCGTTTTTAAGATTAGAAAATATCCTATTATTAAAGCAGTTATTATTATAAACATAAAAATATTATTAAATTGTATTAAAAATAAGCTAATTATCATCAAAAAGATCGAAAATACTATTAATTTAAATCCTTCTTTGATTCCAATCACAATTGTACCTGTAAATAAATATGTTATCAAATAATTTATTACTGTTGCTATACTAACTGCATATAATGGTGAACTTTTGATTGTATTTACACAGATAAAGTAAATAAATAATGTAATAATAGCATTAATAATTCCATAAAAAGCAAATTTTCTTTGATCTTTTACTAATAGTAAAGACATAAATAGTAAATGAACAACTATATAAAAAGGCATTCCTATAGTAATAATCGATGATAATTCAATCCCTTGAGTTATCGCTTCAATTTTATCTACAATCCCTGGTATTTTTTGTCCAACGACTCCTAGTAAATATAAAATTAATGGTTCTCCTATCCATAAATATAATACCACAACACTAAATACTAACATTGTAATTTGGGTAGCTATATTAAATATTTCTTTTCCTTTTTTATTTTCATTTATCATACTCACTATAACTGATTTTATTGGTATAAATAATTGATTTAATGTAGTTAATACAAATAATGAGTATGAATAAATTCCTAAAAAACTTGTATTTTCATGTAAAAACGTTTTATCTAAACTAAATACTAATACATATGACCAATTTCCTAATAAGATAAATAAACCCTTTTTAAAATTATCGATTATAGAAAAATTAGAAGCAGTGTTTTTTTCTTTTATATTTAATTTATTATAATCATGGTAAATTTTAATATATAGCCATCCAACTATAACAAATTTAAAAATTATATCAATAATCATGAATAATATAATATTAAGATGAAAAATACTAACTATTATTATTCCTATCAACATATATATTTTGGTAAGAAAATCAAAATATCCAATTATATCAAATTTTCCTAACGCTGAAAAAGCGTTACGAATATTTCCTAACAATGTTACTGGAAAAAACGAAATAATTGATAATGTCAAAATAATAAATTGACTACTTCCTAATTCAGTTTTAAAAAATATTGGTACTAATAAAATGCTAAAAATTAATACAACTGCTTGAAAAATAAATCCAAAATTTAAATCTCTTTTTAGTGTTGGAAGCATATCAGTATATTCTCTTTTTCGATAATTTATTAACATTCCATCTTGAAATCCAAAAGATAATACACCTAATTGAATTATATAATTCATATATAAATTATATTCTCCATATTGTGATGCATTAAATGATACTAATGCTATTGCTGATGTTGCAAATCCTATCACTATACCTATTACTGATAAGATATAAAATATTCTAATTCTTTTTTGTGTATCCATATAACCCTTATTTTTATTTATGCAAATAATAAACTTAAAATTGTTAATTTTTTATGTTGTATTAACGATTGTGATACTAACAATACCTTATACAACCAATATTGAATATAACCAAATTTTCGAGTTTTAAAATATTTTTTTGCATCTTTTAAAACACGTTTAATTTGATCTTTAGTAGTTGAACCAAATTCAACACTACCAGCACAATTTTGATATATTGTTGATTTTAAAATAATATAAGAAAGTTTATTAATATTAACATTATTATTATAGAAATCTAAATCTGTAAAATACATAAATAAATCTTCATTATAACGCCAATTATTAAAAGCTGTTAATTTTATACAACTTCCAGAATTAATACCTCCTATTCTTGTTGCTTGTTCTTGATTTACACGTTTAAGAGGCAAATTTGAATAAAATGTAGGTGTTAATATTTGATTACTTACTTTATCAACTACATGTGGTAATATTAAATCATATTTATTTTCATTTACATGTATTAATAATTCATCAATATATTCTTTGTTATAAATAGTATCATCGTCTGATAAAAGAATATATTGATAATTATTTTTAAGTATATCAATAGCTTTATTATATGCTTTACTAAGCCCTTTATTACCATTCATATTTATATATTGATAATTATTTTCTTGACAAAAACTTATATTATTATTTTTTATTTCTTCATTTGTAGAATTATCTACAAAACAAAAATCAATATATTCATTATTTAATGTATTTATTACTGTAATATCTTTTATTAACTTATTATATACTACAACAACTGTTACTAATTTATTTGCCATTGTTCCTCATTTACTTTAATAAATATTTAAAATATCTAAAATCTTTTGTTCTTAAAAAATACATACTAACAATTATTGATTTATTTAAAAAATAAGTTTTTTTATCATATGCTTTGGTATCTTTTAACCTAATCGTCAATCTTGGTATGTTTTGTTCAAAAGATTTGTTTGCAATATCCATAACACTATAACTTTGCTTTATTTCAACTGGTAAGATATCAATCTTATAACCTAATTTGTAACATTCTCTACAAAAATAATAATCTACACAATCAAGAAAAATATTTTCATCATATTTTAAGTAATCAAATATTTCGAAAGGAATAACCATTCCTGAATTAATAGCAAACACTTTGTTTGAACCTATTAATGGTATTAGTTTTTCTTTGCTATTATAATTTCTTTGTTTTATATACTCTATTAAATAATTATCATTATGATAGAAAGGATTAACTAATTTATTATTTTGATCAAAAATTAAAGGTGTATAAATTTTTTTTTTTTGATAAGAATAATTTAATACAGTATCAATATATTTATCTCCAATATCTGTATCATCATCTAATAAAACTAAATAATCAATATTTTTATTTTTAAAAAAATCAATACCGATATTATAAGCTTTACTTAAACCCAAATTTTCTTTTTTCGCAATATAATCTATTTTATTTTTTTTACAAAAATTATTATTAATATCTATAATTTTTGGATCAATTGTATTATCTATTATTAATAAATTACTAATTTTTTTTAAATATTTATATGTTAAAGAATCTTCAAGTTTTTTATTATACAATACCATTAAAAAACCAAATTTCATTTTCACTCCTATAATTTTAACATAACTGTATTTTTCTTGCTAATGATTTGATACTATTATATTATACCATATCCAATAAATACTAACTTAATATTAGTATACTCCAACAGTTGCAAACGAATTCGAATAGTTTACTATAAATTGAACTATTCGAATAGGTTGCAACTATACAATTTGACTATTAAAAAAGATGCAAAATGATTAAGTTTTTACATCTTTTTAAAAAATATAACTGATTTATAAGATAAATAATGATCCTTGTTCAATGCTAATTGTTGAATTCTCATCTAAATAAAAATCTAGTGTTGAGTCTGGAAGAATCGTTAGTGCTTCACCATTAATTTGTAATTTTGCCTCATCTAGTCCAACATTAACTAGCGAGTGTAGTCCTGGTTGTAAATCTATAGTTGCTATATCACTAACACTCATCCCTGAAGTTAGTAATGGAGCATTAGCCTTCGCATTTCTAACATCAAGTCCAACCAATTCTTGGGAATCGGCCATATAACTAACTAAATCACCATATTCATAATTAGCTTGTAAGTATTTTTGGCGTAAATTAAAGTTAGTTATTCCAAAATAGATTCTACTTCCTAACAAAATAATTAATACTACTAATCCTAATACAGTATAAAATTTACGATTTTTCATATTTACCCCATAACTCTTGTTGCTTTAACCCCAATTTTACGTTTAACAACAACAGTTTGTCCTTTTTTTAGGTTAACTTCTAAATAATTAGCTTTGACACTAGCACGCGATACTGACCCTAGTGTATATAATGTTCCATCAATATAAATATCGGCTTCATCATTATAATCTTCATTTTTTAAGATTAATGTACCTGGATTTAAGTATGTGTGCCCATTATCATCTTTAGTTTCTCCTACAATGTAGGTACCAGGTTTTAAATCTCGGTTGGGAGAAACTTTAACAAAACGTTCAATTGGATCTAATGTATAGAAACGATATCCACTAAACTTTATATCTGCATAGTCAGCATAAACATTTTCAATATCTTCTGTTAAAGTTTTCTTATACTCACGCTGTGTATCAAATACTAACCCACATGTTAATGAAATCACTATGATTGCTATAATTAATTGTTTGCGGGACATACATCACCTCCATGAATTAAATAGACATTATAATTAGGGGTATCAAACACCACCGGTTGATCAATTGGACGAGCTTTAGGTAGTACCATATAGAAATCTTGGTCGGCTTCACAACGTACCCAATTTAAATCAGGACGCATTCTAAAAAGGGTATTAATATCAGCATATAAATCTGGTGTTGGTTGTGGTGTTACACCAGTACTAATATTTTTCGTAACCGGAAAATCCCATTGCGATAATAAGTATACATCATTAGATTGGGCTTTATACGCATCAAAGTTATCAAATCCTTTAATTAGCGTATGATAATGAGGGAAATAAATAACTAATGGAATCAAAATCGCAAAAACATATTTTAATCTTGATAAATGAATACGTCCATCTACATTGTTAATTAAACTTCCTAATCCAATAATAGCAATCACACCTGGCAGAACTAAATTAAAGACACGGTGATAAACAATTTGGTTAATCAATGATCCAACAACCCGATAACATAATGGGTTGGCAAAGAAAATTACCATAAATAACAAATACCAACCAAACATTTTTTCTCGTTTAACAATGGCAACAAGTGCTACTAACAATAAGACTAAGAAAACTATGTTTCCAAAAATATTTAAATAATAGTGTGGTGAGATAGAATAAATATTATCATGATTTAAATCATAAATCCCTTTTAAGATATATGTAGTATTTTGTAAATATAATAACCCAACTACACTGAATAATAAATACGCAACTGCTAAGAAGATTGCTAAACGTTGCATTGTTTTAAGCTCTAATTTTTTAACTAATAGATAACAAATCGTTAAACCAATGATCCCAAGAATAGCAACGACCAATCCAAGTTTAAATGATATAACTCCAACATATATTACTCCAAACACAAAGACAACCACTAATCCATTTAAGATTGCATAAATATTGTCTTTGTTTTTGCGAGCAAATAATTCCATATAAAGAGCAACAAATAATAAACTTCCTGACACAAATAGTGCCGAAGAAGAGAAACTAAAATTAGCTAACACTAACAATGGATATAAATACGCTTTTTGGCGCCAAGGAATATTTGAAATAATAGTAATCACAAATAGGATACTACCAACCATATTAAGCATATTTGTACCAAGTGCCATACTTCTAAATGTGTGAATATATATCTCATCATTATCTGGATAAGATGTAAATAAAGGTGAACCACATAAGAAACAAACACTTACCACTAAGAAAATAACACTGCGATTTTTCTTAAAGAAATAATCAATAACAAATCCCATTGTTGAAACGATTACAAATACTTCTAAGAACTTAAAGAACGATAAAATAAAAGTATAATCATTACCTGGCGCCAATCCTGCTAAGACTGTTTGGAATAAATAATATCCATCTAAATAGTGGAATGATTGAATCGCCCCATTAACTTCAATACCATTATGTGAAAAGATTGCGTTATTACTAATACCTGATAGAGCCATTGCACTAAATAACCAACCATCTCCTAATCCTGTTGCTAAGAAGAAAACAACAATTCCAGTTATTGTTGCCATTGCTAAAACAATTAGGGTATAACGTTGTTGTAGACGTTGTTTTAATATTGCAAAATAATCTTTATTTTTAAAGATTAAATACATATATACAATAACTAATAATCCTACGAAGATCATTAAATATAATTTAAAGTTCATTCTCGTTAACATTGGAATTAAACTAAATAATTCAAAAATCCCCATAAATATACAAAACCCTAATGGTAGGGTAAATAAAGTTTGTGTTTTATCTAATTTTTTATATACAACATATCCTGTAAAATCAAAAAGAAAAATACACAATAAGATTAGTAAACAACTAATTAACATGCCGCTCCTTTTAATTATATTTAATGTCACTTAACCATCAAGTATTATACCATATTATAAACATGATTAATTATGTGAAGTATCAGCAAGTAGTGATTTTAACCGTTAGGCTCACAAAGATCCTTCTAGATTGCACTATCAAGATTAATGCTCAAACATTCGTTGCTAAACCCGCTGTCAACAACTTGTAAAACGAGAATTATTCATCTCCTGCCTCGCTTCTAATTTCTTTTAATTTATTATTAACAATTAACACTTGTAACACCATTAATATAACTCCTACTATTTTTAATAAGTAATTACCTAACATTGTCATAACAAAACAAATAATCATCGCAATTGCTTCAATCGCAAACAATTTAATCGAATTATTTATTCCTGATAAATAAATTGAATTATAAATAAAACTTACAAAGTAGTTAGTAATTGAACCATATACTACACCCATTAAGATATTATCTTTAAAGAACGTAATAAACGATACATAAACGATTACTGATAAGATTGCGTTAGTAATTTCAACAATCGCATATTGACGCTGATTTTTAATAATAAGTAGGGCATTAAAGAAAATATTAATACACACATATAAAGGTAACATAATCACTAATATTGATGAAATACTAATTCCTTGTAGGATCTGATCAGGATTAGCAAATAATGCTGGTTTAGCATTTAAAATCAATCCAACTAACCAACTAGCTATTGGTTCCCCAATTAATATATATAAAATACTAATGATAAATAAAATCGAAGTAAAACGCAGTGTTGTAAAAAATACTTCACGTTTTGACATAAATTCGTTAACCTGAGTTATTAACACTGGTTTAAGCGGTGTTAATAACTGATAAATAGTTGATATAACAAACATTGCATAAGAATAGATCCCAATTAATTCAGGATGATTTTGTAACATATTACGATCTAAACTAAATACTAATATAAAAGCCCAGTTTCCTAGTAAAATCCATAAACCTTTTCTAAAATTATCTTTAATACTACATAATGGTTTTTGATCTACTTCTTTACTAACACTTTTAGCATCTTTAAAGATCATAAAATATAAATATGCGACTAATGATAATTTAATCACTAAGTCAATTAAAATATAGAATGTTACATTAAATTTAAATATCACTACTAATAAGGCACTAAAGAATAAATATACTTTAGTAAAGAAGTCAATATAACCAACAACATTAAATCGCCCTGTTGCTGATAAGGCATTACGAATATTGTTTAATAATGTAATTGGATAAAAGTTTAGCATCGCATAAAAAAGCATTGCTAAACTACTACCTTGCATAATATGTAAGCCTGGTAAGATAAAAGCAACTAAGACACATAATATTAAAATAATTGTTTGGAAAATAAATCCAAACTTAATATCTCGTTTTAAAGTAGGTAATACTTCATGATATTGTTTCTTACGATAGTTAATTAACATCCCATCTTGGTATCCAAAACTAAGGATTCCAAGTTGGACGGTAAATGTGGTAAATAAATTATAATTACCATACTCTTCTACATTAAATCCAATTAAACATAAACCAATAGTAATCATTCCAATTACCATTCCTAGCGCAGATAAAATATAGAAAATTCTAATTTTCTTATCGTTAGTCATATAACTCCTAACTTAAATGATCTATTACTCCATTATCATATGTAATTTTCATCGCATTTGGCTCTTTATTTAATCCTGGAAGTGTCATAATTTTATTAGCATAACATACGATAAATCCAGCACCATAATTGACTTTAAAGTTCGTAAAAGTTATTTTAAAATCATGAGGAGCATTGATCAAATGCTCATCATCACTAAATGATTTAGGTGTTTTAGCAATACAAATTGGATAATCTTTGACATCACTATTGCTAATTTCATCAAATTTAACTTTAGCTTCATCAGTTAAAATATATCCACTACCACCATAACAATTAGTAATTACTTTATTTAATTTAGTATCTAAACTATCACTTAACTCATAATGATAACCACTTATTTTATCATTAGCTAAAACATCTAATACATTATTAGCTAAATCAATAACACCATCACTACCTTCACTAAATCCATTACTAACACTGACACGTAAATTATGTTTAGCACATAATTGTTTAAACAACTCAATTTCATTAGCAGTATCACTAGCAAATTGATTTAAACAAACAACGATATCAATCCCAGTGTTTTGCATATTTGTTGCATGTTGCAATAAATTCGCAAAACCAACTTCTAACGCTTCTAGATTTTCTTCGTTTAAGTTATCTAAATCGACACCACCATGCATTTTTAATGCTCTAATTGTACCAACTAATACACCACAATCAACATTAAAATCACCTACTCGCGATTTGATATCCATAAATTTTTCAAATCCCAAATCACTACCAAATCCAGCTTCAGTTACTACAATCTCTCCTAAATTACGAGCTGTATTGGTAGCAATAATTGAGTTACAACCATGAGCGATATTAGCAAATGGTCCTCCATGAACTAACACAGGATTATTTTCTAATGTTTGGACTAAGTTAGGCTTTAAGGCATCTTTCATTAAGGCAATAATGCTTCCAACAATACCTAAATCTTTAACACGGACCAACTTACCATCAAACGTTTTAGCGATTCCCATATTGCTAATACGTTGTTCAAAATCTTTTTCATCACTACTTAAACATAAAATTGCCATAATTTCACAAGCAACTGTTATTTCAAAATGATCTTGACGTTCTATTCCATTATATTTACTACCTTGACCTATAGTAATATCACGAAGTTCTCGATCGTTCATATCAATGACACGTTTAAGTGTAATTGTATCAGGATCGATATTTAATTCATTACCTTGATAAATACTATTATCCATTACTGCACAAATTAAATTATTAGCACTAGTAATCGCATGCATATCTCCTGTAAAATGAAGATTAATATCTTCCATTGGCACTACTTGGTGATAACCTCCACCACAAGCACCACCTTTTAAACCAAATACTGGTCCCATAGATGGTTCACGTAAACAAATAATCGCTTTTTTTCCTAATTTATTTAACGCATCACCTAAACCAATAGTTATTGTACTTTTTCCTTCACCTGCAGGTGTTGGGGAAATCGCACTAACAATAACTACTTTGGCATGCCCTTTTGTAGTTATTGGGTCAATTTTTGCTTTATCATTTCCATATATATAAAGACAAGAAGGACTTATATTTAGTCCTTCTGCTATCTCATTAATAGGCTTTAATTTGGCTTCTCTTGCAATTTGAATATCACTCTTCATCTATTCCTCAATTCTATCTACCGTTGAACCAATCCCATAACGGCGGGAAGTTTACGTAATTGCGTGGATTTATCCAGCTTCCACCACTCCATCCGTATGCTCCTGAGCTGACCTCAAAGTGTAAGTGCGGACCACGTGCATTTCCAGTTTCTCCAACAGTACCAACTTGAGTAGAAGTATCTACCATTTGTCCTTCTCTGACTAAAATACTCGACATATGACAATATGAAGTAACGATTTGTTGTCCATTAACATTGTGGACAATTAATACTTGGTTTCCACCACCCCATACGATTCCACTACCGGCTGCGATAACTTGTCCAGGACCAGCTGCATAAACGGGTCCACCACTACCATTTTGTCCGATATCAATTCCTGTATGGCCTTCATATCCCATATATTCCTCAGTAACCATTCCGTAACTTACAGGACGTGCCAATGCTCCTGTACTTTGCACTTGACCACAGTCAACTCCATATACTTCTCCAGGTTGACATCCTGCTTGTTCCATCAATGATTGTAGTTTTTGGTTTGCTAAGTTAGCTGATTGAGCAGCATCATATTCTTCTTTAGCATCATGTGCTTGTTGTTGGGCTTTTAATTTTAATACTTCTAATTCTTGTTCTTTTGCAGAAATGTCTGCAATTTTATTATCTAGTTCAACTTTTTTTACTTCTAATTGAGTTTGTTGATTGGTTAACTCAGTTTGTAGACTTACTGCTTCAGTGATTGCTTCCATACCTGCATCCATAATAGTATCGGTAGCTTGCATTTCTTCATAACTACTACTACCCATTTGACCTTCTTCTTTTGGTCCGAATAATTGTTGAATTAATGGGTTAGTATCATCTACTTTTTGATAAAATACTAAAGCAGCACCGGCTCGATCTCTCAATGTATCAATTCTAGTTTTTGTTTCTTCAATTTGGCCTTGAATATTTGTTATTTGTCCTAGAATACTTGTTTTTTCCGATTCTAATTGAACTTTTTGTTCATGAACTTCTGCTGTTTGGTTTATAACTTCAGCTAAATTCATTTGTTTATTTCTCAACTCTTCTAATTTTTTATTGCGTTCAGCTTGTAATTGATCACGTTTACCTTGCACTTCATCAATTGTTTCTGCCATAATTTCTCCAGTTGTGGCAAATAAACACATAACAAAAACTAATAAATAACTTAAATATTTTTTCATGATACTCCTTATTAATATTATATCAAAAAATATGATTTTTTAACCCAAATTATATATTTTTATTTTCATAAATAGCAAAAGCTTCTTTAGCTATTGCTAACTCTTCATCCGCTTTTATAACAACAATTTTACATTGTGAATCTGGTGCTTGGATTTCACAATACTCACCACTAGGAATAATACTTTCATCAAGTTTTATTCCTAGGTAATTTAATTGCTTAACAATGGCATTTCTAACACCACTATCTTTTTCTCCTATTCCAGCTGTAAAAGATAATACATCAATTCCTTGTAACTTAGTAATATAACTACTAATAAAATCAACTACCCGATTGACATACATCTCAATTGCCAACTTAGCTTGCTTATTACCATTATCAGCTAACTCATTTAAATCACGCATATCTAAACTAGCTTGTGATACTCCAAGTAAACCACTTTCTTTATTTAAGATGTTAACTACCTCATCAGCACTTTTATCTAACTTACTTGCTAAAAAGCTAACAATTGATGGATCAATATCCCCACAACGTGTTGCCATCATAAGTCCACCTAGTGGTGTTAATCCCATTGTCGTGGCAACACTTTGTTGGTTATTTATTGCACATAAACTACTGCCTGCTCCTAAATGACAATTAATAATTTTTAAATTAGGAGCAAGATGTTTACTGATCATTTCCATACAATATTTATGACTCGTACCATGCATTCCATATCTTCTTAATTTATAGTCTTGATAATAACTGTAATTAAGTGGATATAAATATTCGACTTCACTCATAGTTTGGTGAAATGCTGTATCAAATACACATACATTTAATGCTTCAGGTAATACTTCTTTAATTACCTTAACTCCTTGGTTGTTAGCTTGATTATGCAGTGGTGATAAATCAATTAATTCATCAATTTTTTCAACCACTTCTTGATCAGCTTCTATAGCACTATTAAAATATTCTCCACCATGAACTACCCGATGTCCTACTATTTTAATATCATTAATGCTAGTAACAATCTTATTTGTTACTAGCATTTCTAAAATATAATTGATTGCTTGAAAATGATCAGCAAATGGGAGATTATTAACTTCCTTTTGCTGATTATATTCTAAAGTAGCACTTCCCATTTGTTGACCAATGCGTTCTACAGTTAAACTACAAATGTGATTTAACTTAAAATCATATAATTTGCTTTTAAGTGAACTACTTCCACTATTTAATACTAAAATATAATCCATATTACTCCTATAAGAAGCTATCTAATAATGATTGATGTAAATCTTTGTATTTAAATACTTCAAAACTACTATCTTCAACTAACTTAATATCAATTTTCGCTTCTTCTTTCAACACTTCATCAAGTTGGGGATAAGTAGCTGGTTTTTTTGGTAAAAATACTACACAACAATCTTCATAAGGTAAGATCGAAATATCAAATGTTTGATATTTTTTAGCTAACGCAATAATTTCCATTTTATCCATTGTAATAAGTGGTCGTAATATTAAATTAGATGTAGCATTATCACTAACATACATTCCATCAATTGTTTGACTAGCAACTTGCCCTAAACTTTCTCCTGTTACTAACACTTTAACTTTATCTTTTTTCCCTAGCATTTCTGCTTTTTTAATCATTAAACGACGTAATAATGTGACTTGAAATTTATCTGCACATTGTTCATGAATTTTTAATTGGACATCAGTAAAGTTAACATTATACATTTTAATGTCTTGGTCAAAGTATTGTAATACTTTGACTAATGATTTAACTTTATCTAAACTTTGTTGATTTGTATATGGTGGCGAAGAAAAGTGAATACAATCAATTTTTAGTCCGCGTTTCATTGCTAAAATAGCAGCAACTGGTGAATCAATTCCACCTGATAATAATACATAAGCATGACCAGAACTTCCAATTGGAAGTCCACCCATTCCATCGATAAATTTATTATATAAATAACTACATTCTTTATGAATTTCAATATAAATTAGTTGACTAGGATCATGCACATTAACTTTAAGTCCATCTAATCCATCATTATTAATCAAGATGTGTGCTCCCACACTTCTTGATATTTCATTAGAAACTAATGGATAATCTTTATTAATACGTTTTGTTTCCACTTTAAACTCTGGATTAGATTGATCAAAAATATCTAATGCTGATTGTTTAATCTCATCTAAATCTAATCCTGATTTAGTAGCTAAACAAAACGAATGGATTCCAGGAATGATTTTTAAACGATTAACAACTTCATCAACAATTTTTTCTTCAACATCAATATAAATACGATTACGGTCTTTATGGTACTCACTTACCCCTAATCCTTTAAGTTGTTTTTGAATATTATTAAATAATATTCTTTCAAATTCACTACGATTTTTCCCTTTTAGAGTTAATTCTCCATATCTAATTAATATCTTTTGCATATTCCTCTTTTATATAATTAAATCATTTAAAACATTATAATAATTATTTAATTTAGTATCAATAATCTTAAGTGTCTTATCACTTAAACTAACACTAACATCTAAATTGCTAACCATTCCATAATCAATTCCATCTATTAACAATTCATTTGTTGTTTTTGACACTAAATGAATTGTATCGTTATAATCACAGATAATTGGATTTTCTAAAGTACTATAAATTTTATTATTTACCGGTAATATCGCTTTAATACTATATAATTCTTTATTCGGACTAATAATTGGTCCCATATTAGCACGACTACAACCAGTTGTTCCAAACGGAGCAACAATCTCCATCCCACTAGCTCGATAATCAAGAATTTGATTATTGATATTTAAAGTATAACTACTAGTGTTAATCGGATTAGTTAATCTAACTTCATTAACAAAAAATAAACTCTGGTTATCAAAATTAATCTGTGGTAATCTAAAGTGACTTATATTGTTATAATCAACTAAATTTGGATCAAAATTTTGTTGATTATAACTAGTAAAAAATCCTAAAGAACCATAGTTAATTGGTAAATAACTATAGTCTAGTCCAAAATGATGGATCGCTTTTAAAAACGTTCCATCTCCCCCTAAACAAACAACAATCTTAGCATTTTGATCAACTTCAAATTGCTGATATTGTTGTAAAAATTGATTGATTAATGATTCTTCACCAAAGATATTTATTTTCATTTTTTTACCTGATTTCTTTATTTTATTATACTATAAAATTAGGAGATAATATGGAAAAAAGTATAGAATGCGAAGCTAAATGCTTAATTACGAAAAACGAATATCAATCAATTTTACAAGCTTGTAGTGTAAGTAAAACGATCCATCAAACTAATTATTATTTGGATTATAATCATCAGCTAAAAAATAATCATCAAGCTTTGCGAATTAGAGCCAAAAATGATAATTATGTACTAACTTTAAAAACCAAAACTAATGAAGGTAATATTGAACAAACAATTAATATTGATGCTAGTTGTGTGGCTGATATTATCAATAATCATTATATGCCAACACAACTAGCTAGTGAATTAAATATTAATATTAGTGAGATTGATAGTATTAAAACAATTAAAACTACTAGAAGTTGTATTAAGTATCATGATTTAATCGTAGAATTAGATCATACTGATTTTAATGGTACTATTGATTATGAAATTGAAATTGAAGCACCTAATTTAAAAATAGCTAACGAAACATTAGACCAATTTTGCAATGAACATAACATCAATCCCCAACCAAGTATGCCTAAAATTGCCAGATATGATTTATATAATTAATAAAAGTGAGTATTTAGCTCTAAGTTTAAAAAATGTCCCGCTAAAAAAAGCGAGACATTTTTTAACTCAGTGCTCTATACAAGATTCCTCACAGAAGGACCGAACGATTCTAGGCACTGTTTTGTATTGATAAAAAAACAATAAATAATTTGATTTTAATATTCATATTCTATTTAATTCTATACAAGTTTTTATACGTAGAACATACTATAGTAAACAACAATTTGTTTATTCTTGTTGTGTAATGTGTTATTGTGTAGGTTTTTCTTCTGCTATTATTTTATATTTTATACAGTTAATAATAGCCATTTGTATAGGCAACAATAAAATCACCATTAGTGGTGTTGCCACCCATAAAAAGCAACAGTATAAAAGACCAATAAGTCCTTTTAAGTTAACTGCTATTAACATACTAATAGATGCTAATATAAGAAAGATATTTCCAAAAACAAAAACTATCTTTGTTTGTTTTGCATGATTTTGTTGTTTTTGTGAATTTTTGTAATTTGAAATTAAAACAATAATAAGCACAACTATTGATATTATAATTAACGCCACTGTCTCACAAATAATAAAGATATTAATGTTGTTGTAATCAATTAAAAATTTGCAGATAATGTAATTCAATGCTCCGTAGATACAGTACCAAAAAAACATTGACTGGCGTAATGCAGAACAACTAGTTCCAAAATCATTGTTGTCGTTAAATAATATTAGTACATACAACACATAGAAAAGAAACAATATAAATGTGTTTATGTATAAATATATCCCCTTGCCAAGAGATGCGGCTAAAATACCTAGAATTAACAATGTAAGTACACAATATTTATTCCAATTAGTTCTAACTTCAACATCTGGAACATTAATTATAGCTTGTTTTATTTTTTTCATTAATTGAACCATGATCCAACCCAATCACAAGCAGAGTGAATGTCATCCATAAAGCTAGACCCAGCATTAAAGATATCGTTGTTCATTGCATATGCCAATCCTATTCCCGCAGCTATACCTATTACTGTACCAACTATTGTACCTACAGGAAAAATCCAAGAAACACTAGCTCCTGCACTGAATAACACATAACTTATACCTACAGCACTAGCTTCTGCTACTAAATCGGCACAAACAATACACATCCAACTTTGAACTAAGTCTGTAGTTAGTTTTAAAGTAGAACCAACTGTATTGTTGTAGAAATCATAAGTAAAAAAATTGATAATTGCTGTTGAAAAGTAATCCAAGAGGGTTAATGTTTTTAATGTCCTTGAATAAAATTTTAGATTCTCTATGTCTATTTTCGATGCAGATTTAAATTTATCATACAAATCTAACTCTCTTGTTATAACTACTAGTTCGGTTAATAACGCACCAAGAGCAGAAACGAAATTTTCTGCAATTGTTTTTAGTGAAGGTTCATTGTTTTTCGAAACTAGTTGGTGGTTTTGGTTAGGTTCTAATTTTGTTTCTGTGTTATTACTAACATAATACAATCCATCCAGTAGTTCTTGATTTCTCTCTAACTGTAACGTAGCATTATTCACTAATCTTTTATTAGGTTTTGATAAGTTATTATATATATCGATTTTATTATTTAAAATACTAATATTATTTCTTAATGTATCTTCATCTAAATTTAAACCCTCACAATGTTGATAATAAAGATCCACAACTTGTTGTGATTCTTGTTTATATTTAGTTAAGTATTCATTAACACTTTCAATTTGTTGTTTTAAATTATTTAATTTAAAACACATAACACTAACCGTTGTTCCATAACAGTTAGCTTTTAATGTATTAACACTATCATTGATTGTGTTAATTACATTTTCAATATTCTTTAGTTTATAGTTAATAATATTGATATTGTCACTAATTGTGTTAATATCACTTTTATAAATTGATAATCCCATATTTATCCTTCTTGTTTTTATAATGCAACTTAAATGCTAAACTGGCTCTGTTAAAGTTAATTGTTTATATTTGAATAATCAAAGCGGAAAATTCTAATAATAAATATTTGTATAATTGCATATATTAACCATATGCCAACAATTATGAATTTTAACCTTGGTGCAATTATTTTCTTTGGCAGTAATTAATTTCATTCTTACGCAATCACATAAAGATAATTAAATACTGCCACGTTTCCTTGTAACCAAATAAATTTATTTATTAAAATAGTTTTATTGGAAAGTACACAAAATCCCAATATTTGGGACCATTGTATGCAATAATGGCAAGGGCTAGTATTAACGATAGAAACAGATCTAATAAAATTATTATAAAGGGTTGCTTATAAAAAATTACCATTACATAAACGAATAATACCAAAAAAGTCAGGATAATAAAAGACAATGTTATTATACTGGCTTTATGTTTTTTGTAGTTCTCAGTGGTTTTGTCAAAATACAAATCGAATAGGTAAAATAATTTTGATGAAAGGTAAGCTGTACTCGTTGTTGCGCCTAGACAAAGGATGGGTAAAATGCCCTTATTTAATGTGTTAGGAATTCCAATAACATCCATAAAGTCACTTAAGAAAAAAAAGTCAACCAGACTAAAAACTATTAAAAATAGCATCCTATTCTCAAAATACGCATCTGTTCCTTTTACTAATTTTGTTGTTTTTGCTCTAATCAAAATTAGCAATACAATTATTGTTAGTAAGCAAAAGTTTAACATGAGATATTCTGTACTAAAATGCATCAACAAAAACAATATTAGTCCTGCTATTTCAAGGACATTTATTAACAAAAGAAAGCCACACTTTTCTATAAAACAGTTTTCGATAGCATTTCTTACAACTATATATAATGGCTTAGTGTATGACATTATAAACCAATCCAATCAAAGAAACCATCCACACAATAATCTACAAATCCATGTACATGTTCAGAAATTGTTTTTCCATTTATTTCATAATTGTTAACAAACATGTCTGCTGCATAAGCACCCCAAATTGCCCCTATAGCTTTACCTGATTCTAATCCTATAGCACCAAGAGCGAGACTTCCTACATCTCCACCTGGGCTACCGAAAACTATTCCAGATACCGCTCCAATTAGTCCACCAACAGCACAGCCAACCGCCCCACCCGCAAGCGAACCTAAAGATGATACAACAACATCTCCAACTGAATAAAGTAACAATTTAGAGAACTTCCTTGTTTGAAGTCCTGGGTTGTCTGTATCCTCCACCGAAAATTCTCCTAAAGTTATGTTATAGTCATACACAACTACTAGTATTGAGTTTATAATTGGAAGATGTTTTAAAAATCCTTTTCCTATACCGAATAACTTCCTCACAAAATCTAATGTTGGCCCTACTTTATCATTATATGTTGATAAGTTGTCGTTTGAAACCATCATCCCTTCAGTGTTGTTGCTAACATAATACAAACCATCCAACAATTCTTGATTTCTCTCTAACTGTAATGTAGCATTATTAACCAATCTTTTATTAGGTTTTGATAAGTTATTATATATATCGATTTTATTATTTAAAATACTAATATTATTTCTTAATGTATCTTCATCTAAATTTAAACCCTCACAATGTTGATAATAAAGATCCACAACTTGTTGTGATTCTTGTTTATATTTAGTTAAGTATTCATTAACACTTTCAATTTGTTGTTTTAAATTATTTAATTTAAAACACATAACACTAACCGTTGTTCCATAACAGTTAGCTTTTAATGTATTAACACTATCATTGATCGTGTTAATTACATTTTCAATGTTCTTTTGTTTATAATTAATAATATTGATATTGTCACTAATTGTGTTAATATCACTTTTATAAATTGATAATCCCATATTTATCCTTATTTTAAAATTTATGATTGGTTTACTTTATCATCAGCTGTTTTATTTTTTATATAATCTCTTAACATATCTCGATTTAAATATACCAAACTTTTGTCTATGAATCCGCTAAAAAATAATGCTGATACTAATGAACAAATTATTATAGCTACACTGTACACTAAATTAGAATTATTGAAGTGTGCATATACCCACAATACGGTCAATGTTGGAAACAAAATTAAAAGAAATATATATGATATTATTTGAATCGTTTTTAACATTTTTGTGTGGGTGTTTTCAGATATATGGAAGTGAACATATGTTCCAATTAATTTTAATAAAATTGTGATTACAATTTCAATAGCAATAAAAAACAAAACATTGATACCCTTAATGGGGATATAATTTTGTATTATGTGAAATACAAGAATTCCAGTCATCATGAATCCAAAAGACCATGCCAAAGTATCAACAGCTATAAATCTGACTTTGGTAAAAAAATCTTTGTTTATGTCTTTATAAGTTTTATATGCATAAAACTTTAACAACATTAATAAGACACTTAGAGTTTTTGTAATTAAGTCTCCATATAAAAAACAAAATATATCAACTATACCTAAGAAAATCTCAATAATAAATGGAAAACCTTTTTGTATTGAATTATCGAGATTTTCATCGGGATAACGGAATTTTGAAATAATTATTTTTTGTAACATTAACTAAACCAGCTTCCTAACCAATCACAGACTGTGTGTGCCCAGCCATTGATGCTTTTTCCATTTATAGTAGCATTATCTAGAAGTAAAGAAATTCCTATACCTGCAGCAAACCCCACAGCGGCACCAACAATTGTGCCTACCGGAGGTACACACCAAGAAAAAGCCAACCCCATAACTTTTGCTGATGCAAATGAACTTGCCAAACCGCTTACGTAAACGATACCTATGTTTTCCAAGAAATCAAATGTTGACTTGGACAAACTTCCGATAAAGTTATTAGTCCAATCATAATTCCATGCCTGAAACAAGGTGATGACAACCGCAGCACCATATCCGAAACATTTACCTATTTTGCCCCATATTTTAACTTCCGGTAAAGATGCTAAATCATCTAGACTCATTCCTGCGCGAGATACATATTCTTGAAGTGATTTGAAAAATGTTGTATATGTAGTAAACAATCCATCTGTCATTATAGGTGCCATGTCGTATAAATTAAAAGGCGATTCGAAACCAATATTGCCTATTAAAAAATCAACTGTCGCTAATAATGACTCTGAGGAAGAGCCAAAAAGTAAAAGTTGGTTTAGTAGTTCTTGATTTCTTTCTAATTGCAATGTAGCATTATTAACTAATCTTTTATTAGGTTTTGATAAGTTATTATATATATCGATTTTATTATTTAAAATACTAATATTATTTCTTAATGT
>UWSE01000010.1 GCA_900551955.1 uncultured Mollicutes bacterium
AAATATTCTAATAATTGTTTATTCTTTTTCGAATAGTGGGCACCACTATACGTAAAGATTAATGCAATTATTAGTAAAACAATAATTCCTAAAAACAAATAGCTAAATTCACTATTAACTTCGATTATGTTAAGAACAACTAACCCTATCATCGCAAAAAAAGTTAACACTAACCCAATAATTTCAAGTACCCACATTTTAATATAATTACTTTTAGCTTTACTTACTTGTTGATATAAATTATCAGTTGGTATTAAACCAAAAGCTTGAGCATTATTATATAACTCAACTATATAATTAACATTTAGTTTATTAGCATACATACAATATTTACTACTAGTTACTAACCCATTAGGTAACATCCCTGCGTTACTTGCTAGCATTAATAATTTATACATCTTTTGTGCTCGCGAATAACCAATAGCTCCAAATAACCATCCAATCATTATTTCTCCTTACTTTTTACATTAATACTTCTTTTATATCATTTACAATTTGATCAATACTCATGCCATTATCAATTAATAATTGTTCAGGATCAAAACGATCGTAGAACACTTTATCTACACCATAATTAATTACTTTAACTAAACTTGGGCCATAAAAACTAGCTACATTACTACCAAATCCACCTTCTTTAATTCCATCTTCAATTGTAATTACTAATTGGTGATTAGCTTTTAATTGTTCTAATAAGTCTTTATCTAATCCTGATAAGAAACGCGGATTAATTAAGGTAGGTTTGATTCCTAATTCTTGATTAATCGCTTCAAGTAATGCAACTCCTTGTTGATAGAATCCACCTGCTGCAATAATTGCCACATCACTTCCTTGATGAGTAACTTGATATTGATTAATAATATCATAATTAGTATCAACTGGCAAGTTAGTATAAACTAAACCATTTCCAGGTAATAAAATCATCACCGGATGTTTAGTTTGATGAATTGACCATTTTAACATACTTAAATATTCTTCTACATTAGTTGGTGCTAACAATACTAAATTAGGAATATGACTAAACATACTAATCCCAAATATTCCTAAATGAGTAGCGTCACGAAAAGCGTTTAGTGATCCTCCATTTAATAATATTGTTGCCGGAACATTATTTAAACACATATCATGAGATATTTGGTCAACTGCTCGCTGCATAAAAGTAACAGAAGAAATTAAAACTGGTTTTGCTCCATTTTGAGCAAGACCTGTGACCATTGATGTAGCTTGTTGCTCGGCTATTCCTACATCAACAAACTGCTTCCCTGCTTGCTTACGTTTAGTTTGAGTAAAACCAAACGAACTAGGTACACCAGGTGTCACTACTACCACGTTCTCATATTTTTTCATCTCTTCTAATAAGAAGTCTGAGGTAATTGAAGCATAACTAACACTGTCTTGACTATCATTATCCTCTTCTAATGAAAATGGACCATGATAATGCCAAGGCTCTTTATTAGTTTCAGCTATTTCAAAACCTTTCCCTTTTATTGTATTTATATGTAATACAATCGGATGATCAATATCTTTGACTTGGTTAAAGACATCAATTAATGTCTGTATGTCATTTCCTTGGTTAACATATAAGTAATCTAAACCCATGGCTGTAAATAAATTATTTTCACATGCACCATTAGTAGCACGCAATTGTGCTAAATTTTCATATAATCCACCATGATTTTCAGCAATTGATTGCTGATTATCATTAATAATGATAATCATATTACTGTCTAACTCACTACCACAAACATTTAAGCCTTCTAGGGCTTCACCTCCTGATAAACTTCCATCACCCATTATCGCAATGATATTTTCATCGCGATGAGCTAAATCACGAGCTTTAGCCATTCCACTAGCTAGGGAAATCGAAGTTGATGTATGCCCTAACATAAAATGATCATGCTCTGATTCATAAGGATTAGTATATCCTGATATATCAGCAAAATGATCTTCATCTAAAAATGCTTGTTGACGACCTGTTAACATTTTATGTGGATATGTTTGGTGAGAAATATCATAAATGATTTTATCAACAGGGGAATCAAACACATAATGAAGAGCTATCTCCATTTCCACCATTCCAAAATTAGGACCAACATGTCCACCTTTTTTAGTAAATTTAAACATTAACGCATCTCTTATATCTTGGGCTAATACATTTAATTGTTCTATATTTAATTGTTTTAAATCCTTAGGCCCTTTTAATGTTTCTAGAATCATTATTCTCCTTAAAATATTATTTACTATATTTTATAAAATAAAATCACCCAATGGGTGATTTTACAAAAAAAACTATACTAAAACAATGCAGTATGTTTTAGTATAGTTGGTTGGTCAATTAATCAACATACGTTATGTTTTTGTTGGCTTTATTTAACCAGGCATAGCCAAGACCCATAATTAAGCCACCACCGATAAAGTTACCGATAAAGGCCCAGAACAGATTATGAACAACGTTACTAGCTGTGAAAGCTTCAATTGCGCCGTTTGACGCAAAGTAAGCCAAACTGAAGGTTGGGAAATTGGCAATCACGTGTTCAAAACCAAGAAACGCAAAGATAAAGATAATGAAAATAATGGCCCATACTTTTCCGGCATCATCTTTCATTCGCATACTCACTAATACGGCTGTATTAACTACAATATTAGCAAACATAGCTTCAACTAATATCTGTATAGTGGTTTTATCTAATTTTCCAGCAATCGATGTAAAGAAGAAACTATCTTTTGGCAAATCTTGGAACGGCCCCGTAAGTGATACCAAGAAACCAAACAAGACACCACCAATTAAATTGAATAAGATACAGGTAAATAAAATTTTTGCAGCTAAGGATAATTTGACTTTTTTACGATAGACCCCCACAGTCATGTACATCATATTCGATGTCCCAAGTTCGGCATTCATATATAAAATCATTACAAGTGACCAACTGAACATGAAGGCGTAAAGTATTTTCCCTAAACCATGAGCAATTCCTTCTCCTTTAATTGCGATTGCAAAAGCAACGGCTGTTCCCAACGTTAAAAATAGGCAAGCAAGCATTGCACGAACAGCGTAGCGGGAAAAGCTGTTTGAGAATAAATTCACTTTTTTGTCGATGGATTTATCAATTTTTTCAAACAATGGTGAATCAGACTTCATTGTAAACTCCCTTTCATTCCGTTTTCAATTTATATTTTCAAAACATCTCTTCTTATTCTAATGAGGAAAAGTGTTTTTGTCTACCTTTTAATGTTTCTAGCATCATTTATCTCATTAAAATACTATCTACTATATTATATAAAATAAAATCACCCAATGGGTGATTTTTCCATAACTCATTATTGTTGTGCATATACTTGTTGTACTACTGGTTGTGAGCTATTTAATTCTTTATAACCACGATATGCAGGAATAAGTAATAATAATGTTGCTAGCGCTAAAATTGGAGTCCCAAATGCTAATCCAACAATAAATACTATTCCTACTATCGCACATAAACCAATAATAATTAATTGTAAAGTTTTATCAGCTTTAGCTCGATTAATAATTGTAATAATTAATGCTATCACTAACATAATAAGTGTTGCTACAATAAACCACGTAGCTATCTGTGTAATATTGATTAAATGTTCAAGTTTATCTGCAGCTGCACTTTCCATAAATTTTTGATGTGGTAATTGACCATTAGCATATGAAATAGCATTGATATTTAAAAAAATTAAACAAACATCATAAACAATAAATGCCACAATTGCAATAATTAAGGATAAATTTAGTTTTTTAAATTTTTCATTCATATTTCCTCCTCCCTTTCCATTATACAATATATATATATATATATATTGGGAAATTTTTGGGGAACTTCTCTCAAGTAAAAATCATTTTGTCTAGAAATTAGTTATTAATTTTTTGCTAAGATGTTTTTGTTTACACAAAACAACCATCTAATCATTCAATATTTTACTTTTTACTTAATTTTTTTAACATTTCACATAAATCATCAACACAACACAGTTGATTATTATTTAAATTTTCTAATAATAATTGATCATTATTTTGATCAATTATTAAAGCATTATAAGGACCAGGATCTTTTTGTAATACTTGTACCATTCTACTTCTAGTCCCTTGATAAAAATTAAAAGCTATTACTGATAAAAGCAAAATACATAATAGTCCGATAAAATGAGGAATTAAGATTAAACAAATAAAACCACAAACTAAATTAACACCAGCACTAATACCAGCAACACTTTGTTTTTGGGTAGCACTATTGATTAAATTAAAAATAAGAATGAACGTTAAAAGAAAAATCCATATTGGTATACTCACCATAAAAGTCCACCAGGACCAATATCCGATCTCTCCAAACATAAAAATAAATCCAAGAACACTATAACTTAATACCGTAGCAATTAATAGTCCAGTTAAAAAGATAACATTAAATGAATTAATATTCGCCTTAGGAATAATTAGATCATTACTAGCTATCTCATTTAATTCATTAAATACTCGTTCATTTATTACAGGTACCTTAAAAATATATGGTTTCACTTTACTCCTTATATATTTTATTATAACAAATTAAAAAAATAGAGTTTTAACTCTATCTTTCATAGTCATTATCTTTAGTTTTATTAGAAGTTACTAATTGGTTAGCTTTACCTTCACCTTTTTTAATATTATCAACCATATCTTGATACATACTTTCTTCTAGGTGAGCATAATTATAATCTGGATTAATATTTAAAATACCATTATCTAACATTAAAGTTGATTTTGATTCAACAATATTACCATTCTTATCTAAACTATTGTGATTAATGATCCATGGTTCATGTTCATTAATACTTAATTCGTTACGTGCAAGTTTGCTAGCTAATATCGAATTATTTATAATATAATTATAATTATGATTAGCAATTAACAACTTATCTATGTCTGTTGAACGCATTTTCACTCTATCACTTACTTGATGATTAAAAATACGTTCACAATTGTACTGCACTTTACTTGTTATTTTTGGAGTATTTATTTCTTGCAATTGCTTTTCAAGGAGTGTTAAATATAAACGTTCTTGTTCTATTAATTCTTGTCTTTCTAATCTACTAGGAATAATAATTTCAGTTAAGAACTTATCTTCAACCGGTATCATATTATTTAAATTTATTACCCCTAATTCTCCACCATCTAGTTTTATACAATCAATCATAAACTCACTCATTCTTTTATGTTTTTCTTTAGGACTAGATAACGGGGCAAAAAATTGATGATTATCTACATCTTTATATACGATACCTACATATGGTTTATTATTTGCATTGTTATCATAGTTATTAGATACTTTGCTATCATACATTTTTAAATATTTAATATAATCTTCACCTATTGTATATAATTTAAATCTCAAATTTCTCCTTTCTTTGTAAAAAAAAAAGGGTCGTCAACCCTTTTGCTTTTTTAGCTCCCTGTTAACCGCCCGGGAATTCGTGACTTTTTTAGTGCCCTGTTAACCGCTCGGGAATTCGTGACTTTTTTAGTGCCCTGTTAACCGCCCGGGAATTCGTGACTTTTTTACATCTATAGTATAGCAAAAAAAATAAAGTTTGTCAACTTTTTAAAGTTTTGTTCGTTCATCAATTGTTTTTTTAAATCGTAATTGATCTAACTCTTGGCATAATGCACTAATTTGCCCGATTAAAGACTAATTATTATAAAAATTATAAATATAAAAAAAAATCAATCCTTCAGGATTGATTTTTCTATACTTATTTATTATTTACAACTAGCTTCTAAAAACCATATCTTTTTACTAAATACATCGATTAAATCGTCCATTAAATCTAATGTTGCTCTTTTAAGGTCCATTTCACTAATCTTAATACATTCTTCTAAGATCATATTATAATCATCTTTTAAGATAGCATATATTTCTTTAGAAGTATAATCAATACTAGTTGCTTCTTTAATGCTAGTAACACTTAGCATTTCAGCTAAACTCCCTAGTGGATATCCACCTTCAATTTTGATTGTTTCAGCAACACTATCAATATTAGCAAACACAATATCATATTCTGCTTCTAAAAATAAATGAGTTTGATAAAAATCATGACCAACAACATTATAATGAAATGTGTGTAATTTAGTATTTAAGATATTTAAATCAGCTAGTAATTTATTTAAATTTTCCATATCTTCCCCTCCCAATTATATTATACCTCATTTAAAATATTGGGGTGTTGAAACCCCAAATTTTTAAATTAGAGGTTAGGAAAGTTTAAATAAATTATGTTATAATTAACATATAAGGAGTATCATGGATAAAGTTATAAAAATCTATACAATGGTGATTGATGCCATTGACAACAATCCCATTGTTAATCAAGTTATTAAATTAATCATCATGAGTGTAATCATGATGTATAATTTATTAACTTTATTATTTATCTATAAAGTAGTAATTATTCAAAATTTCACTATTTCTAGTGTTACTTTAATGATTTACTTAATCCTATTAATGATCTTTAGTTTCTTTATTATCTTTAAAAAATGGGATTATAAATATATTTGTGCCTATTTAATCTTTATGAGTTTTTATTTCTAATATGTTTATTGATTCAGTAAAAATTAATGTAGAAGCAGGTAATGGTGGTAATGGTATTATTGCCTTTCGTCGTGAAAAGTTCGTTGAACTAGGAGGACCTTTTGGGGGTAGCGGTGGAAAGGGTGGTAATATTATCTTAAAAGTAGATAGTGGTCTTAACACCTTGCTTGATTTTAATTATAATAAAAAGTATGTTGCTCCTAATGGAGAAAATGGTAAAAATAAAGCACAAAATGGACATGATGCTCAAGATTTGATTCTAAAAGTTCCTCCAGGAACTGTTGTTTATAATGCTGAGACTGATGAATTTATCTGTGATCTTGTTCATAATGAACAAGAACACATCTTAGTTAAAGGTGGTCGCGGTGGTCGCGGTAACTATGCCCTAGCTAAAGCTGGTCGTCATAGTTTAGAGATCTGTGAAAATGGAGAACCAGGCGAAAGTTTAAGTGTAAGATTAGAACTTAAATTACTAGCTGATGTTGGGTTAGTCGGACTTCCTAGTGTAGGTAAATCAACATTAATCTCTGTTTTATCAAAAGTTAAACCTAAAATTGCGGCTTATCATTTTACTACTCTTACACCTAATTTAGGTGTATGTAAAACTAATGATAATCGTAGTTTTGTAATAGCTGATTTGCCCGGGTTAATTCAAGGTGCTAGTTTAGGAAAAGGATTAGGAATCCAATTCCTAAAACATATCCAACGTACCCAAGTTATTGCTCATATCATTGATATGTCACCAGATCAAGATCCAATTAGTAACTATCAAACAATTGTTAGCGAACTAGAAGCTTATGATCCTAAATTAATGCAAAAAAAACAATTAATTGTTGCTAATAAAATGGATATCGAAGGCAGTAGTGATAACTTAACTAAATTTAAAGCTAAGTATCCAGAATTAGAAGTAATGGAAATATCAGCTTTAACTAAAGAAGGATTAGAAATGTTAAAATTACGTCTAGCTGACTTACTAGAAGCTAGTCGTAATACTAAACCAATTGAAGAGCGTAAAGTTAGTAAACGTATCTATCGTTTTGAAGATATTACTGATTATCAAATCGAAAGAGTTGATGATCATACCTTTAGAATTAGTGGAGACAAAATTAAACGTTTAGTTAAAATGACTAACTTTAATACATTGGATAATATTCGTCGTTTTTCTAATCAATTAAAAGCAATGGGCCTTTATGAAGAATTAGAAAAACACGGTATTCAAAATGGTGATTATGTCCAAATCTATGATTATGAATTAGAATATGAAAATTAAAAAAGCAATCCAATTAATTTTGGATTGCTTTATTAAAATCTGCCTTTTCATTCAATTTTTGTAAACACACAATGGCAATAATTCCAATAATTCCTAACGGAATTGTGAACATAAAATATAAAGGCATTAATAATGTTGAAACAAATACAAGAACACATGACGTGATTGCTGCCCAAATTTTTATTAGCAAATAATGCAACGATAGAAAATACTACTCCTAGAACTATTAAAATCATGTGTGGAGTTACTAGCGCTGTAGCTAAAACTCCTCCTACAACTTCAGCATCACTATTTGAATTAGCTACACCACCATAAAAGTATACCATTAAAAAAATTGCATATAAAGAGACTAAGATTGTACTAACCAGTACCATCTTAGAGTGATTTTTGAAAAATTGCATAATGCTCCTTATTTAGTAGGGACTAATTTAACAACTACTTCTGTAGTGTTGCTAACATTAGTTGCCATTACTTGGTCTCCTTCTTTTACTGTGATGCTATTACCATATTTTGACTCACCATTAACTGTAATAATTACAAATTGAGCTACATCAATGTCAAATTGTCCCATAACTTTTTGTTTTTGAATTATGTATTTACCTTCTTGTTCTTTAGTAATTGTTACAATTTGATCTGGTACTAAATCAATTTCAGTTCGTGTATCTTGTTTTGGTGTTGATTCACTACTTTTAGTTGATTCACTACTACTTCCACAACCACTAATTCCCACACTAGTGATTACTAATAAAAATAAAAATAAAATTTTTTTCATCTCATTCCTTTCAAATACACTATATTATACTATATATATATATATATATATATGTCAAGCCCAAATGAAAAAGATTGTTTTCTTAACGAAAACAATCTTTTTTAAAACTTAATTATCTATTGAATTAAAAGTATCGATATCATCTAATACTTTTTCTAAATCATTATATGTATTACATGTTTGTAATTGGGTTTTAAATTTATTAACCCCTTTAATCCCTTTTAAATACCAACTAGCATGTCCGCGCATTTCTTTAATTGCAATATTTTCACCTTTAAGGTCAATTAATTTATGCGCATGATGTTTAATCATCTCTAACTTTTCTTTAATTGTTGGTTCTTCTAGTAATTCTCCGGTTTTTAAATAATGATCAATTTGTTTGATAATCCACGGGTTACCCATGGCTGCTCTTCCAATCATTATGCCATCAACACCACTGTAATCTAACATGGCTTTAGCTTTGATGGGCGAGTCAATATCCCCATTACCAATTACTGGAATATTGACAGCCTTTTTGACTTCTTTGATAATATCCCAATTAGCTTCCCCCATATATTGTTGTTTTGTTGTACGCCCATGTACTATAATGGCACTAGCTCCAGCTTTTTCAGCTAATTTAGCATTTTCAATTACGTTAATATGCTCTTCATCCCAACCAATACGCATCTTAACTGTTACTGGTTTATTAACATGATCTACTACTCCTTTTATCATATCATATAATAATTCAGGGTATAAAAGGATTTTACTCCCTGAATTATTTTTAGTAATTTTCGGAGCAGGACAACCCATATTAATATCAATAATATCCACATTTTCTAATTGATCTATTTCTTGAGCTGCTTTAATTAATGTATCTACTTCATTAGAAAAGATTTGCACACTTACAGGTCGTTCTAAACTAGAAATATTAACCATTTTTCTCGTATTCTCATTACCATGTAATAGTGCTTTATCATTAATCATTTCAGTACAGACTAATCCTGCCCCTAATTCTCTAACAACTTCTTTAAAGGCAGAATTAGTCACTCCTGCCATTGGCGCTAAAATGACTTGACTATCTAATTCTAAATTACCAATCTTTAAATTACTCATAATACCATTATTATACCATAAAAAATATTATCGTTATCATTACCAATATAGTTATTTTATGCTATAATTTAATAAGAAAAGAGGTATATGAAAGATAAAGCATTTAATGAGTTAAAAAAATTATTTTATATTAGTATTGGTTGTATAATATTTGTAGCTGGAATTAATTTATTTTTAACACCAGCTGGAGTATATGCTACGGGATTAATGGGGTTTAGCCGAGAGTTATCCCAATTAATATTTAATAGTGATAACTTTGTTACATTAGTCTTTTGGTGTCTGAACTTACCACTAATTGTATTTGGATTTTTTAAAGTAGGTAAAAAATTCTTATTTAGAACAATTGTAGCGGTAATTGTTATTTCGATTGCAGAAAGTGTAATTAAGTCTACTACTCCCTTAATTCCTGATAATAAACTACTAGCAGTAGTATTAGGATCAATCCTTATGGGAGTCGGAACAGGGCTTGCTTTAAGTCGTGGTGGTAGTACAGGAGGAACTGATATTCTTGCTACTTATATTTCGATTATTAAAGGTAAAAGTTTTGGGGTTGTAAATATTTTTGTTAATACAGTTGTAATTGTATTAGCAGTTATTATTGCCAAAAATATTGAAGTTGGTGTATATATGTTAATTTCCATCTATGTTGGTGGAATTATGATTGATAAAGTGAATAACTACAATCAAAAAATGACTTTCTTTATTGTTACTGATAAAAAAGATGAAGTAGTTAAACATGTAACTGCTAACTTCACTCGTGGGATTACTATTTTTGATAGTATGGGTGGATATAGTAAAAACCCAAATAATACTTTAATGATTACAGTCTCTAAAGATGAATTACACACTATGGCAGCATGTGTCAAAGAAGCTGATCCACATTGTTTTGTTAATGTCTTTAAAGTACAAAAATTACTAGGATCATTTAAAGACAATTATGTGGAAATGCTTTAAGAAAATCACAACCTTTATACCAATCTTACTAATTAAATTTTATCGTAAATTTATAAGTCCTTTTATTCCTAATCGTTGTCGTTATGTACCTAGTTGTAGTCAATATGCGCTAACTAGTCTTCAACGTTTTGGATTAATCAAAGGTGGATGGTTAGCAATCAAACGGATTTGTCGCTGTCATCCTTTTAGTAAGCATGATTTTTATGATCCGGTACCGGATAAATAAATAAGAGCCAATTTAGATTGGCTCTTAATTTATTATTAATTATCGTTTTTTCCATTTTCTTGTTTTTCTTCATCTGTTGGTGGTTTAGTTGCTGGTGTTTTACAGAACTCGTCGCTACCAAAGTCAACGGTTCGGCTAGCGGTTGGTGGTGAAACATTTTCTTGTTCATTACCATCTTTATCTTTTGTTTTTCTACTAGCACCAACTGTTATTTCATAACTTGATTTACATCCACCACTAGCAACTAACTCATCATAAGTTAATTCAACTTTTAAGTCAGTTGTACGTTTAACTTCTTTACCATCAACATAGATAATGTATTCTAATCCATCTTTATTTTCTTCCGGATAATTCCATGATATTGATAATTTTTTATTTGTAGCATCAACACTAATACTTAAATCTGTTGGTGTTTTAGCATCATCTGCTGGATGTAATCCGTTATCATCTTCACTATCTTTAATAAAGTAGTTAGGAGAACCACCTGCTACAATTTTCCCTTCACTAACATGAGCTTCTTTTTCTATTACATTTTCTGGTTTTTGTAATGCTCCATTACTTAAAATATCTTTGTCAGCTGTTTTAGCTACCATCTCAACAATTGCTTTATAACAGTTTTTTTCATACTCACTATTAAACTGAATAAAGTGTCCTGTTTTTTCATGTTCTTGTGTATAACCTGTCCATGTAACTAATGCTATATTATTATTAAATCCAGCTACCCATTTATCACGTTGTGCTGCTTTTGGGATTTTATATTGAGCTCCACTATCTCCCCAGTCACTGGTACCTGTTTTTACACTTAAACTTGGCATTGCTGGTGAGTAAGGTGCATACCCTTTAGCATATGGTTGATCAGATTTTAACATTTGGCTCATAATATATGATGTAGATTCTTTCATTACTCGTTTAGATTCTACTTGTGGTGTTACATTAGCTCCTAGTTTTTCATAATAAATACTTTCTGGTTGAATATCTATATGATTAACGGTATGTGGTGTATTATATACCCCTCCATTACCAAACGCTGCATATGCACCAGCAAGTTGATAAGGAGTTGTCCCATATTGCCAACCACCAATCGCATAAGCCTGGTTAAAATCATCTTTATTAATTTGATCAAAACCTAATCCTGTAACAAAGTTATAAATACTATCAATCCCCTTAGCAGCACTTACTTGTTTAAATGTTTCAAGGGCAGTAGTATTACGTGATTTCCCTAATGATTCACCTAACGTTAACCATCCTAAATATTTACCATCAGCATTATGAACTTCTGGCCCTCCATCATAAGTAATTGATTTATCTTCTAGTGGATGGGCAGATGACCAATCTAAATATTCAATTGCTGGTCCTGCATCAACAATTGGTTTAGCGGTACTTCCTGGTTGACGATTATAGTTATAAGCGAAGTTAGTTCCTAAGAATCCTTTATGTTCATTACGTCCATTCCCTATCGCTAATACTTCACCATTATTACTATCCATTAATACAACACCTGTTTGAATTAATTCATCTTCAAATAGGTTAGGATTATTAGAGTTAAGAATATCATATAAACCAATTTGTAATCCAACATCCATATTAGTGTAGATATTCATCCCTGCGGTATTAACATCAAATTCACCTGATTTATTTGGATCAATAATCTCTAAGAATTCACGATAAACTACATCTAGATATCCTTGAACTTTCTCTTGATTACTAATAGGACGAGATCCTGGATCAACTAAAGTATTGTTAATTGGCAATGCTTTAGTTACTTCCCCTTCTTCTTTAGTAATATATTTTTCAGCTACCATACGATCAATTACGATGTTACGACGTTCAGTCGTAGCATCAGGGTTATCGTATGGATTATACACAGCAGGTAATTGACTCATCCCTGCTAATGTTGCTGCTTCATTTAAATCTAATTGATTTGGTGCTTTTCCATAGAAATAATTAGCAGCTTTAACAATTCCATATCCAGCATTCCCAAATCCAACTACATTAACATAGTTTTCTAGGATTTGCCCTTTATTAAATTGTCCTTCAATTTCATGAGCATATAACATTTGAGTCACTTTATAACCAACTTTATCTTCACTACGACGATCTACACCCTCTTCATTAGGTGTTATCCAATCTTGCATATAAAGGATTTTGGCAAGTTGCATCGTGATTGAACTTCCCCCACGATCATTACTTGAAAATACAGTTGATACAGTGGCTTTAACCATTCCTCCATAATCAACTCCACCATGATTTAAGAAGTTTTTATCCTCGGTAGCAATTATTCCTTCTAAATACTTATCAGATACTGCTAAATTACCATCTTTATCTTTTAAATCAATCCAACGAATGTTGTTTAGTGATAGACTACCAACATACTCTCCCTTGCGGTCAAACACATTCGTTGACGCTTTGGCTGTATAGAACGTATTGTGGTTAACTGGTGCTAAGTCTTTTTTATACTTAGCTACTACAGCTCCAACCACAATAGATCCAAATAGAGCAAAGATAAATAGCACTAATAAAAACCATTTGACAATACGTTGCCAAACTTTACCTTTGTTCATAAAACCTAAGAATCCTTTGCGTTTTTTATTATTTTTTGCAGTCTTATTATTAGACTGACTACGACGTTGCTTACTAGCCAAAAGTACTCCTTTTCTTAATAATATTATACCATTTTACAATAATTTGGTGCTTATTTGTATTAACAAAATAAAGAGATGATTAATCTATCATCTCTTTATTTTTTAACTAATTCAACAACACATTCAACATGATATGTATTAGAAAACATATCAACTGGTGTTAGTTGTTTAATTATGTAACTTTTAGCAAGTTTAGCTAAATCTCTAGCTAAAGTTGCTGGATTACAACTAACATATACCAGTTTTTCAAAACCATGGTTATTTAATAAGGAAATCAATTTTTGATCCAATCCACTACGTGGTGGGTCAACAATCACTTTATTAAATTGACTAAAATCTAAATTTAATTTAGGATTGTGCATATCACCACAAATAAAGGTAGTATTATCTAATTGATTATTCTGACTATTTATTTGGGCTAATTTAATACTTTTAGCATTAACTTCTACTCCCACCACTTCTTTGACTTTACTAGCAATATAACAACCAATACTACCAACACCACAATAAGCATCTAATACTGTGTCTTGATCTGTTGGACTTAATGCTTCAAGCACTAAATCATATAGCTTTTGTGCTTGAAGCGTATTTACTTGAAAAAACGTATTTGGTTCAATGCGATATTTAATATCACCTAATTGATCTTCAATAAAATTACAATTATATAAATTAAAGTTTTTAAATCCCAGTGTGGCATTATTCGCACGTTGGTGCTGATTAATGACAATACTAGTAATATTTTTATATTTTTTCGTTAATTCTTTAACAAAATATTTATTATCTTTTAATTTATTAAAATAAGTAACTAAACACACCATTACTTGATTAGTGACTGGTGAATAACGCACCATAATATTACGTAAATTACCTTTTTTACTATCTTCATCATAAGCTGTTTCTTTAATATCATTTAATAATTTTATACTATCATTGATAATATCAGAAACAATAGATGGTGCTAATAAACAATTAGTAATTGGTGTTAGTAAGTGGGTTTTATTTTGATAATACCCACTTACTAACTTACCATTAATCATTTTAATTGGCATTATCACTTTATTACGATAGTGGTTAATATTTTCATTAGCCACTATCGGATTTATTACTACATCTAAATGTTGTTTTTTTAATGTATTTTTTACAATATTTTCTTTAAATAGTAATTGTTGTTGATAATCTAAGTGGCGGATTTGACATCCTCCACAATTTAGATAATAAGGACAATCAGTGGTGATATCATTATTAACAATTTCACCATAAGCGAATTGTTTTTTAACTTCGGTTATTTTGATTAAGTAACGTTTATTCTTGATTGAATAAGGAATAAACGTTACAAAATTATCTATTTTTGCAACGCCTAAACCTTCATGAGAATAATCTATAATTTCTACATTATCACGTAATTGTCCTACTGTTAACATACCTTTATTATATCATTTAAATTGTATTGTTTTATGCAACTTTATAGTTGATATTAAAGCTAGAAAACTATAATTATGCATCTTCTTTATTTTTTAATAATTTAGTGCTGAGAACTCCTAATGTTATAGTAATTTACTAATTCCGCTAGCTTCTTCAATTTCTTGAGTTACCATAAAATATTTGATTTTATCACAATTCAATTGAAAATCATTTTTCGCAGATTCCCAACCTCTGCCATCTGTAATCCAAACAAATTCAACATCTTTAATTTTTTGTATTTCATCATTTATTTTACGATAACTACGACTAACTTCATTTATTTTACTACCGCCACCTTTATATTGGTTAGCCTCAACTAAATATAATTTATTTTTATAAATAAATGAAAAATCAAACCTTTTGTTATTTGCACTTAATTTCACATTATAATTATATCGTTCATTAAGTTTATCAATGGTGATTTCTTGCTCAATATGTTCAATATTATGATCATTACTTAATAATTCCAAAACAATACCAGACATCTCTTTACCACTACGATTTTTTCTCGCATTAGAATCAAGACCTACGCTACAACCGGCAATATAACTATAAATATCATTTATTTTTGATGTTGTCAAGAACGACAAAAACCCAGTTTCTTCACAGAATGTTACTATATCTGCACTACGTATTTGTGGTTTTGTAGAAATACCTGTCTTTTTAGTGAAATCTCTATATTGAATGGCATGAATTAAAGAGATAATTTCAATTACTTTTTCATCATTATCCAATAAATTCATAAGATTGATGGCAAAATTTTCTGGTTCTTTTAATAAGATATTCATCTTCATACACGTGTCATAATATTTCTCTATGTCATTTAACACTTTTGAGAAATCCACTAGCGTATGTACACTATACATTGGTTTTAGTTTTTCATATTTAGTCATTAGTGACCTCCTTAGGGTAATTGTAGATTAACACCTCCTCGCAACCACTTCGTTTGTTGGCATTGGAATTAATCATTCTTTTTGCATGTACTATATTAATATTATACCCTTTATACAGATTTTTTATAAAATCTGTATTATGATTACTTAACAAAAACATACATCCTTTTTCGTGTAAACGGTGACAAGCATTTGCTAATCTAATCTGATCTTCTTTACCAAAACCATTTTCATTATATTGATCAAATGTTTGGTCTGTTATATAATCATAAGGAGGATCTATATAGACAAAATCTCCTGGTTTAGCTTTTTCTATTATTTTTTCGAAATCTTCATTATACATTTTGATCTTATTTTCGTTAAAATAATTACATAATTTATTTAGGTTGTTATCATCGAAAGTATTCACAACTTCTTTCTGATTCCACGGAACATTGAAAAAACCTGATTTATTGACGCGATACATTCCATTAAAACCTGCTTTATTTAAGTACATAAAACGAGCTGCAATTTCTAGCTCGCTTAATTTATCTAAACCCGGATTTTTATCAAGCTCTCTTATTTTTAAATAGAACTCTCGAGGATTCTTCGCATGTTGTTTTTCATATCTTTTTAAAAGTTTCTTTAAAGATACTATATTATTCGCCACTTGTTGATATGTGGTAATTAACTCGTAATTGTAATCATTGATAATCGCTTTTTGCGGGTGTAGCAAGTATAATACTGCTCCGCCACCAACAAAAGGTTCAATATAATTATTATAGCTTTTTGGAATTAACCTTTCGATCTCATTATATAGTTGTCTTTTCCCTCCAACCCATTTTACAAACGGTTGAGCAACAGGAACAAAATCATGCTCCTGTTTTTTAGTTACTATCTGTTGCTCTTTACAATTTAATTTGTTAGAAATTTTTTTTAGTAAATTAGGAGAAAGTGTCTGGTTATAATATAATTTTGTAACCGTACTATCATTAATACCTAGAAAGCGTTTAATTTCCTTCCCGTCGTATCCATTTAGTTTCTTAAATAATTTTTCATAACTAACCATAAACTTTCTCCTATTAATTAATAATTATTTTTAATAAAATCAATAACATCGTTAGTGTTAACTACACTAACTTCACCCCTACTACGTTCTTTTATCTCAACCTCATTATCTACTAATTTTTTACCAACAGTAATACGATAAGGAAGTCCTAATAAATCTGCTTCTGAGAATTTAACACCCGGGTTAACTTCCCGATCATCAATTAAGACTTTAAAGCCATTAGCTTCTAAGTCACTTGCTAACTTGTCAGCATATTGACGTTGTTCTTCATTTTTATTATAGTCTAATACTAATAAATGAACATCAAATGGTGTAACACTTTTTGGCATAATAATTCCATTTTCATCATTATTTTGTTCAATAATAGCACTAATTAAACGACTTACCCCAATTCCATAACATCCCATTACTGGTGTTTCTTGTTTTTGGTTTTCATTTAAGAATTTAACTTCTAAATCTTTAGTATATTTATCTCCTAAAGCAAAGATGTGCCCTATTTCAATTCCACGGGCAAATTTAACTGGTCCTAAATCCTTAGCTAAATAATCCCCTTCTTCTACTTCACGTAAATCGCAATAAGTAGCATCATTTACATCACGTCTAAAGTTAACATTAATCAGATGACTATCTTCTTCATTAGCACCAATTACCACATTAACTAAATCTTTAACTTCTTGATCAACAAATACTTTAACTTTATCACTACATCCAATTGGTCCCATAAATCCTTCAACTAAACCATTGGCTTGTAAGTCAGCTTCGTCTGCTAAGATGAAGTCTTCAACATCAGCTAATTTAGTTGCTTTTACTTCATTTAAAGTGCGATCACTTCTTAACATGAATAAGACAACACTACCTTCTTCATTACCTTTAATCGCAACAGCTTTAACATGTTTTGTTAAATCATTACCTAAAAACGCAGCTACTTCTTCACATTTTTTACAACCAGGTGTTGTCACTTTTTTTATAGCTAAAAAGTCAGCTTCATTAGGTGCTTGTTCTTCATAATAAACAGGTGCTATTTCTACATTATAAGCACTTTTTGTATTTTCAATATAAGCTATTGTATCTTCCCCAATTGGGGCTAAGGCCATAAATTCATGAGAACTACTTCCCCCAATTTTACCATTATCAGCTTGTACTACTCTAAACTCTAAACCTAAACGTTCAAAGATATTACAATATGCTTGATAATAATCATTATAAGTTTTATCTAAGTCTTCTAAACTTGTATGGAAAGAATATCCATCCATCATTACAAATTCACGTCCACGTAATAATCCAAAACGTGGTCGTGCTTCATCACGCATTTTAGTTGCAATTTGAAATAAGTTAACTGGATATTTTTTATATGTAACTAAATAATTTTTAACTAAATCAGTAATAACTTCTTCATGGGTTGGACATAATGCAAAGGCAGTATTTTTACGATCCACTACACGAAATAACTCACTCCCATATCCTTGCCAACGTCCAGTTTTTTCCCATAACTCCGCTGGTTCTAATAATGGTAAAATCAATTCATTAGCACCAATTTTTTCTAATTCTTCACGAATAATAGTTTCAATGTTATTTAACATTTTTGTAGCTAATGGTAAATAAGTATAAATCCCTGCCGCTGTTTGGTGCATTAACCCTGCTTTTAATCCTAAGATGTGAGAAGCACATACAGCATTATTAGGATTTTCTTTCGTCATTGGGATATACATTAATGATTGTTTCACACTCGCTCCTTAATTGTTAAAGATTTCAGGATTGAAATCTTTAATATCAATTTCTTGTTCTTCTTTTGTTTCTAAATTTCTAATAATTAATTTATCTTCGTTAAAACTTACTAAATACATAGCATTTAATTTAATCGCCGTTTGTAAGTTTTTCTTATAACTTCGATCATTATAGTTACAATCAACAATTAAACCATCACGTAATTGTAACATTAATGGGTAAGCTTGATTTCTTTCTTCTTGATTACTGATACTAAAATAAACGTCTACTTCTGTTTTATAATCATCAAGAATATTTTCTTGATTACGTTTAATCGTATCAAGTAAACGCTCAATTCCGATCGCAAAACCGATACTTGGCATTTCGGGGCCACCTAATTCACTACATAAATGATCATAGCGCCCTCCACCAATTAATGTATTTTTTGCTTGATCAGCATCATCTTTAATTTCAAAAACAATATCATTATAATAATCAAGTCCTCTTACTAAACTAGGATCATCTACATATTTAATATTATATGTATCTAATATATCTTTAATTGTTTGATAATAGTTTAAACTCTCTTCTCCTAAAAAGTCTTTAAGTTGTGGTGCATTGTTAATAATCTCGCTGGCACCATCAACTTTACAATCAAGAATTCTTAGCGGATTATTGTTAATACGATTTTGACAATCACTACATAATTGATCTTGATATTGACTAAAATAATCTTTTAGCGCTTGATTATACGCTTTTCTTTCTTCATTATTTCCTAAAGTATTAATATGCAATACTGTACTAGTTATATTTAATTGATATAAAATATGTAAGGCCATTAAAATAATTTGGGCATCATAATTAGCATCTTTATAACCAATACTTTCTACCCCAAATTGATAAAATTGACGAAAGCGTCCAGCTTGTGGTCGTTCATAACGAAAGTTAGGTCCATAATAACATAAACGTTTAAACGGATCTTGTGCATACATTTTGTTTTCAATATAACTGCGCATAATTGGTGCTGTTAGTTCAGGACGTAGTGCTAACTTACGTCCTTTTTTATCATTAAATTGATAAATCTCTTTATTGACAATATCACTACTATCACCAACACTACGAATAAATAATTCTTCTTCTTCAAAGATTGGTGTCATAATTGGACTAAATCCATATAAACTAACAACATCAAAAAGAGTATCTACTACATCTTGACGAAGTAGATACTCACTACCAAATATATCAAAAGTTCCACGTGG
Organism: uncultured Mollicutes bacterium; assembly: GCA_900551955.1. Lineage (GTDB taxonomy): Bacteria > Bacillota_I > Bacilli_A > UBA3375 > UBA3375 > UBA3375. The sequence goes on from UWSE01000010.1 coordinate 19,909, forward strand.
CGCTTGATACATAAAAACCTCACTTTTACTATATTATACCACATTTAAGATTAAAAAAATAAACCATATTAATGGTTTATTTTACTTTATGTTTTCTAAAGTATTGTTTCCAAACAATACTAATAATTACAAAGACAATGATGGCAATCATTACCGCAACAAGTAAATCTGATAAGTAATGTGCACCCATATACATACGACTAATTCCCATTAGGACTGTAAATCCAATCCAGAACCATTTATACTTAGGAAAGTATTTACACATTACTAAACAAAAGGCTGTGGCCATAATCATATGCCCAGATGGACAAGATGTATATTGATTTTCATCGGCATAACAAACTACATCTTGGCTATGGGCAAAACATGGTCGTTCACGACCAATGATTTTTTTTAGTACTACACCAATTCCAGCACAGAAAAATAAATTAATAAATAAAAAGATTCCTGCTTTTCGATATTTGATAATTAACATTAGTATCAATGCAATAATAAAATATAATATCCCATTATCACCAATTACTGCTAAAAATTCACCAATGGCTCTAAAAATTGGATTATCCAATTTTTGCAGCCATGCATCTAACATATATTCATGCATCCTAACTCCTATATTAATATCTTACCATAATTAAAACATTTTAAACTCTAAAAATAAATCATTATATAACATTGTATCTTGGGGGCTTAAATTACGATAAAACTCAAAGTTTTTCGTAATTGACTCATCCGGATAAAATAACGGATCATAAGTCCCATTTTCTTTAAACATTTCTTGAGTTTTTAAATTAGTTGTAGAGTATCCTACATATTCACTATTTAACTTACTAACATTAGCATCCATTAAATAATTAATAAATTGATGTGCTCCTTCAAGATTACCACAAGTATTAGGAATGACAGCACTATCAACCCAAATATTTGTTCCTTCTTTTGGAATAGCATAAGCTAAATTAGGATTTTGCTTAATCATATTTCTGGCACTACCTGACCAGGTAATGGCAGCTGTCGCTTCACCAGCTGGCATTATTTGTAATATTTCATCCCCAATAATTGCTTTAATATTAGGACGTAGTGCCATTAGTTTATTTTGAGCTAATTTTAATTGTTTAGGATCTAGTGAATTAACTGAATAACCTAGTGATTGCAAACTAAATCCCATAGCTTCTCGAGCACCATCAACTAATATCACTTGATTCTCTAAACTAGGATCCCATAAATCTTCCCAACTATCAAATGTTAAATCAGTTTTAGTTTGATCATAAATAATTCCAACCGTTCCCCAAAAATAAGGAACACTAACATGGGTATCGGGATTAGTACCACTTACATTAATTAAGCGGGAATCGATATCTTTTATATTAGGAATTTTTTCATAATCAATAGGTAATAACAATTGTTCTTGATTCATCTTATCCACCATATATTCAGATGGAAAAACAACATCATAACGTGACGTATGATTCTTTAATTTTGTATATAAAGTTTCATTCGAATCATACGTCTCATAAATTACATCAATTTGATATTCTTTTTCAAAATCTTCTATTACTTGCGGATCAATATATTCACCCCAATTATAAACATATAATTGTTGGTCATAATGATTACTACTAGCTAGTTGTAATCGGTATTGACCATAGCATATCAGGGCAATTGTAATTAAAATTACACCTAT
>UWSE01000011.1 GCA_900551955.1 uncultured Mollicutes bacterium
AATAACGGATGATAGACTAGTGCTTGGTGTAGATCACCCTTAAAGAATGAAAACCAAGCACGAGTCATTCCACATCCAGGACAATCAATACCAAACATCCGTTTATATACACATCCTATATCAGAGATTAGGATTATTAATAGCATTCCTGCTATTAATAATAATCGTTTTAACCATTCATGATTGTTAAAAAATTCTGTTATTTTATTCATAATTCCCTTATACTAATTGTTTGAAAATATCAACACTATCTAATTGTTCCCAACTAAAGTGGGGATCCCCAAAATGACCATAAGTACTAGTTTTAAAATAGATAGGTTTCATTAAATCTAATTTATCAATAATTCCTTTAGGTGATAGGTCAAAATTATCTAAAATAGCTTTAACAATTAATTTTTCATCAACTTTATTTGTACCAAAACAATTAACATTAACACTCATTGGTTGTGTTAATCCAATTACGTATGCTAATTGGATTTGACAACGATCACAAATACCACTAGCAACAACATTTTTAGCTAAATATCTTGCCATGTAGGCAGCACTACGGTCTACTTTCGTGTAATCTTTTCCACTAAAAGCACCACCTCCGTGTGCTGCACTACCACCATAAGTATCAACAATAATCTTTCTTCCTGTTAAACCAGCATCACCAATACTTCCACCAATTACAAATTTACCGGTTGGATTAATATGATAATCAGTATTATCATCTAATAAATTACTTGGAATGATTGGTTTAATTACATGATTAATAATATCTTCTCTAATTTGTTCATAACTAACATCTTCACTATGTTGCGTTGATACTACAATTCCTGATATTCTTTTGACATTTTTATTTTCATCATACTCAACACTAACTTGAGTTTTTCCATCAGGACGTAAATAACTTAAAGTTCCATCTTTTCTTACTTTAGCTAGCTGTCTAGCTAATTGGTGAGCATAGTGAAGAGGGGTTGGCATATACTCATCCGTTTCGTTAGTGGCATAACCAAACATGATTCCTTGATCCCCTGCTCCAATCTCACCATTAGCTAAATCAACTCCTTGATTAATATCAGGACTTTGAGTTGAAATTAAAATTTCAACATTATAACTTTCATAACTAACACCAGTTGATTCATCAACTAAGCCAATATTTTTAATTACTTCTCGAGCAACTTGTTCATAATCAATATTAGCTGTCGTTGTAATTTCTCCACCAATGACAATATTAGTGTTAGTAATAAAAGTCTCACAAGCAACACGAGCTTGTGGATCTTTTTTTAAAATGGCATCTAAAATAGCATCACTAATTTGATCTGCCATTTTATCTGGATGTCCTTCAGTTACACTTTCAGATGTAAATAAATCTAATATTTGTTCCATACTATTCTTCATCCTTTCTATTTTTAAATATTAATTGTAATTTGATTCCTTTTAAATTAAGTGCTTGTTTAAAACAATTTTCTAAATAACGTTGATAACTAAAATGGACTAATTTTTTATTATTAACAAAAATTAAGATTTTTGGTGGTTTACTACCAATTTGCGTTGCATAATAAAATCTAATTGGTTGTCCTTTATGTGACGGATGGACTTTTGCACTTACTGCATCATTTAGGATATTATTAATAATGCTTGTACTAAATTCAGCACTGAATTTAGTATATAAATCATTAATTTGTGGGATAATATTTTTAATTCCTTTTTTATCTTTAGCTGAGATAAATAAAATAGGAGCATCATTAATAAATGGCATTTTTGATCTAATTAATGTATCAAATTCTTTTTGCGTATTTGTATCTTTCTTAATTAAATCCCATTTATTAACAATTACGATAATTGGTTTATAGTTATCTAGTGCGTGGGATAAAACGCGTTTGTCTTGTTCAATTAATCCTTCATCAGCATCAATTAACCATAGTACAACATCACTTTGCTCTACGGCTTTAATCGCTCTTAAAACACTATATTTTTCGACATTTTCATAAACGCGACCACGGCGTTTAATCCCAGCTGTATCTACTATTTCATATTCTTGATCATCAACACTGAAGCGATAATCAATCGCATCACGAGTTGTTCCATCAACATCACTAACAATACTTCGTTCTTGATTAATTAAAGCATTAAATAAACTACTTTTACCAACATTAGGACGACCAATTAAACTAAAACGAATAATGTTGTCTTCAATAACATTTACATCGATAGGGATTAAAGGATATACTATATCTAGTACATCATATAATCCACTACCATGTGTGGCTGATACTGGAATAACATGTTCAAACCCAAATTGATAAAATTCATAACTACTAGTAAGTAAATCTGGATTATCTACTTTATTAACTACAGCTATAATTGGTTTACTTTTTTTACGTAAAATGCTAGCAATCATTTCATCTTCTTTAGTGATACCGCTTTTAGCATCAACAACAAATAAGATACAATCAGCTTCATCAATTGCGATCATTGCTTGCATTTTAATTTCTTCACTAAAGGTTTGACCATCAATGGTAATTCCTCCAGTATCAATTAATTTAAAATGTTTATCTAAATACGTAGCATCTTCATATAATCGATCACGAGTAACTCCTGCATAATCTTCGACTATTGCTTTTTTACTTTGAACTATCCGGTTAAATATTGTCGATTTACCAACATTTGGTCGACCCACAATAGCGAGTGTATATGCCATCATCCCTCCTATAAATAACTAATTATTTTATCTACGACTTGATCTATACTTAATTGATCTGTATCAATAACGATTGCATCATCAGCTTGTTTAAGTGGTGCAATCTCGCGATGCATATCGTTATAATCACGACTTTCGATTGAAGCTTTAATATCTTCTAAACTACCTTTAATTCCTAATTTTTGGTTTTCTAAATAACGGCGGTTAGCTCTGACATCAACACTAGCTGTTAGATAAAATTTATGTTGACAATCAGGAAATACCACTGTTCCTAAATCACGTCCATCACAAATAAAATCACCACTATTAGCAATTTCTCGTTGTAAAATAATCATTTTACTACGAACATCTTTATTATTACTAATGATTTTAATCGCTTCATTAATTTCATTACTACGAAGATGTTTATTAACATCTTCGTTATTTAATAATAAGGAACTACCGTTCCAACTAATATTAATATTATCTAAATATTGTTTAATTTTTTCAGGTGTTAACATAATATTTTCAGATAAAAAGTAGTATGTAATCATTCTATACATACTACCAGTATCTAAGTAATTAATCTTTAATTTATTAGCAATTAGTTTAGAGACACTACTCTTACCACTACCTGCTGGTCCATCTAATACAATTAACATTATCGATTTAATAACATTTTAATTAATATAAATGTTAACACTACCACTACAGCAACTAAAAACCAGTCAAATGGTTCAAATTTTCTTGTACTGCTTTTCCCATCATTTTTTAATTCTTTAGCAAACTCAGCTTCTTCTTCATCTGTTAAATCGTCTAATTCTATTGTTTCTTGGAAGTCTTCTTTGTTTTTATTTTGTTTTTCAAAATTTTCTAAATCAATTGTTTGATCAACTTGGCGCCATTTATCTTTAGTGTCTTTGACTTCGTCAACAGCCATTACTTCTTCTTTAGTTTCTTCTTTGATGTCATCTAAAATTTCTGTGTTAGTAGTTTCTACTAACTCAGCTTCTTGCGTTAAATCACTACTATCAATATCCATTACTGTTGGCGAAATAAGTGTTTGTGTGACACTAAACTCTTCATCGTTCACACTATCTTCTTCTAACGCTTCAAAATCACTACTACTTGTTTGTTGTGTATATTGTTCAGGATTAGCTTTTACTTCTTTTACTTTTTGACTTAAAGCTAAGATAGCTAAATCTAATTCAGTTTGTTCTTCAGCATCAATTTCTTCATCATTAAAGTTTTCTAAATTATCACTACTAAACTCATTATTTAAATCTTCTAAATCAATACTATCACTAACAACTTCATCTTGTAAAGATGTCTCTTCTTTTAATTCATCATCTTCTTGTTCTTGATTATCACCTAATAAGTCTAATTCAATTAAATCATCACTTCCACGACTAGTAGTTGATTGTAAGTCTTGACGAAGAGCCTCGTCTTGCAAATGAAGATTTAACATTGTTTCATTACCAATTAATGTTAAATCTTCATTTTCTTGTTTTAAAATTTCACGTTCATCAACAGTAATATCGATTTCATTATTATTCTCAATTTGTAGATCATCAATTTCTTCTGTAACTAAATCTTGAGTAAAGTTCTGTTGTAAGTCAGTCATATAATCATTTAAGATATTAGCTAACTGACTTGTATCATTATCATCAATTTGTTGTGTTTCTAATTCATCTACTAAATCATAAACTTTACTATTTAATTTATTATCTTTCTCCATACCTACTCCTTCACTAATGTGATATCAGCACCAATTGCTTGTAATTTTTCAATAAAGTTATCATAACCTCTTAAGATATGATTAATTGCATATACTTTAGTTTCACCTTCGGCAATTAATCCTGCTAACACTAAAGAAGCTCCTGCTCGCAAGTCTGTCGAGTGGACAGTCTTACCAACTAAGGGTGTTGCTCCCGTTACGATCGCTTTAGATTGTTCTTCTCCTAAAGTAATATTAATATTAGCTCCCATATTTTCTAAATCACCACATTGTTTAAAACGTTGGGGATATATTGTTTCAATAATTTCACTCTCACCATTAACCTGGGTTGTTAATGTTAAGAATACTTGTTGTAAATCTGTTGGAAATGATGGAAATACCCCGGTTTTAATTTTTGTTCCTTCTAATTTAGATTTATCAGTTTCTTTAATATGAATTGATTCATCTTTAATATCTAAATTAAATCCCATATTAATTAATTTTGAAGTAAGGGCTTCGATGTGTTCGGGAATAATATTATCAACAATTAAATCGTTACTTAATAAACATCCCATCATGACATATGTTCCTGCCTCAATTCGATCAGGTACTACTTGGTGTAAACAACCATGTAATTCTTTTACCCCTTTAATTCTAATCTCATCAGTACCTGCTCCTTTAATGTTGGCACCCATATTGTTAAGTAAGGTTACTACATCAACAATTTCAGGTTCTCTGGCAGCATTTTCAATTTTTGTTTCTCCTTCAGCCATACTAGCTGCGAGAATTAAATTGATTGTTGCTCCAACTGATGGGAAGTCTAAGAAGATATTATTCCCTTTAAGTCCATCAGGACAAGAAATATCAACAATTGTTTTATCTCCTTCATCGATCATATTAATTTTACAACCTAATTTCTCTAATCCCATAATATGTAGATCAATTGGACGCGGTCCTAAGTGACAACCTCCTGGTAGATATAAACGACAATGTTTAAATCTAGCGACAAATGCTCCCATAAAATAGTATGATGCTCTAAATTTAGTAATCTCTTCGATTAACAAATCTTTATAATCTAAATTAGCTCCATCAATAGTAACATAATTACGATTACTTTTAGGCATACTAATTACATTAGATTGTAAATAACGTAATATTGAAATTAATTCATCTACATCTTGGATTTTAGGTACATCTTCAAAAATAACTACATCATTAGTCATTGTTGAAGCAATCAGTAGTGCTAAGACACTATTTTTAGCTCCACTAACCCGTACTTTACCTTGTAATGGTTGCTGACCATTAATTAAAAAATATGGTTCCATAATTTCCTCTAATTTTTTATTTTATAATCTTTACTTAGTGTGGTTAGAACTTCATATCCATCTTCTGTGATTAATACATCATCTTCAATTCTAACTCCACCTAATCCTTCAAAATATAACCCTGGTTCAATTGTTACTATCATTCCGGGTTGTAAAATAGTTGTATCTACTTGATTAAGATACGGACCTTCATGATAATCTAGGCCAATCCCATGACCTGTGCCGTGCATGAATGCTTCAAGCACACCATGTTGTTTAAAGAAGTCACGACCAATTTGATCGATTGCTTGACAACTAACACCTGGTCGCAGCGCTTTAATTTGTAATTCATTACACTCTTTAACTAAGTTATAAATGTGTAATAACTCATCACTTATATTTTCACCGACTAATAACGTTCTTGTTATATCTGAACAATATCCTTGATAAAAACATCCAAAGTCGATTGTTACTAACTCGTTGTTATTAATAATCCGATCAGAAAAGTCAGCATGAGGTTTAGCCCCATTCTCACCACTAGCTACAATTGATTGAAAGGCATAATCATCAGCTCCATTTAGAATTTGTTGACATTCTAAATGAGCTTTAATATCCCTTTCACTAACACCTGGTTGTAAGTGCTTAGCTACTACTTCTTTAAAACTTTGTTCAGAAATTGCGATCGCTTTTCTAATTTTATTTATTTCCTCATCAGTTTTAATTAAACGTAAACTTTCCACCATGCCATTAATCACAACAATTTCTTTGTCAGGAAAATCGTTAACTAATGTTTGAAAAAAACCTAAAGTAACCTCCCCATTAATTCCAATTTTATTGTATGGACTAATAACATTTTTGATATGTTGGTAATATCCACAATCATTACTTGTAATGTGAACATTAATACCATCATATAATTCACTTTTGACTTGAGTTTGATAACGACCATCAGTAATAAAATGAGTGCCCTTTGGAGTTAAGATTACTTCACAAGTAGTTCCTGAAAAGTTAGTTAAATAACGTTTATTATAATCTAGTGTTTCTATATAACAATCAATGTTATAATCTTTTAATAGTTTAGAGCATTCCATGATTTCCTTTTATTAATTTTTCTTCAAACGCTTCTAGGTTTTTATCATTACCGAAAATTAATAATTGATCACCAACTTCAATGATTGTATCACCTTCAGGGACAATGATGTCATCATTACGTTGAATTCCAATAATATTAATTTTAAAGTTTTTACGTAAGTTAATCGTGTTAATGCTTTTATCAACAATACATGTCATTAAATCGGTAACTTCAATTTTATCAGCACGTACATTATCACCAAATTCGAAATAATCGAATCTAAATTTTTTCGTAATTTTATGTGCTAGTTTTCGCCCCATATCTCCTTCGGGCATAATTACTTCATCAATTCCCATTTTATGTAAAATTTTACGTTGCTCTTCTGTGGAAGCTTTGGCAATAATTTTTTTAACACCACATTCTTGTAAGTTTAAGCATGTTAAGAAACTTGCTTCCATGGCATCTTGACCAATCCCAACAATAACTTTATCAAATAATTTAATTTCAACTTGACTAAGTGCTTTTGGATCAGTTGCATCTAGCACCACAACATTATCTAATACTTCACTGGCTTTGTCACAGTTTTCTGCATTTTTTTCAATTGCTAAAACGTAGTGTCCTTGTTGTTGTAATTCATAAGCAAGCGATAAACCAAAACGTCCTAATCCGATAACTGCAAATTCCATTATACCTCCCGACTTTCGTGGTTAATTAATTTAACTTTAATTCGATTCTTCTCATCAATACTAACAATTTCTACTTCAATTTCTTCATTTAAGTTAATCACATCTTCTACTTTATCAACACGTTTCTTACTTAAATCAGAAATGTGTAATAATGCTTCTTGATCATTGAAGCTAACAAAAGCGCCATATACTTCAATTCGTATAACAACCGCTTTATATTGTTGTCCTACTTCATATTCATGAACAATCGTTTCAATCATCTGCTTAGCTTGATCTAAACTTTGTTGATCAACCCCATAAATAAATACTTGTCCATCTTCTTCAATATCAATCTTAACCCCGGTTTGATCAATAATTTTATTAATTGTCTCTCCGCCTTTACCAATTACATCTTTGATTTTATTAACTTTAATTTGCATCGTAATTGTTTTTGGTGCATAATCTGATAGTTGAGATCGGGGTGTACTAATGACCTGGTTCATATGCTCTAAAATTTGAAGCCGTGCTTTTTTCGCTTGGGCTAAAGCTGTGGTTAAAATTTCCCGATCTATTCCATCAATTTTAATATCCATTTGCATACTACAAATTCCTTGACTAGTTCCAGCAACCTTAAAGTCCATATCACCTAAGTGGTCTTCTAGTCCTTGAATATCTGTTAAGATTGAATAACCATATTCATCTTTAATTAATCCCATCGCAATTCCAGCTACGTGCTCTTTAATTGGCACTCCAGCATCCATTAAAGCTAAAGACGCAGCACAAATGGTTGCTTGAGAACTACTACCATTACTTTCTAAAATTTCACTAACAACACGAATCGTGTAGGGAAAGTCAGTAGTGTTTGGAATTACTTGACTAATTGCTAATTCTCCTAAATGCCCATGTCCAATTTCGCGTCGTCCTGGCGCTCCCATTCTTCCAGTTTCTCCAACACTATATGGTGGAAAGTTATAGTGAAGTAAAAATGGTTTTTCTGTATATGGCTCAAACCCATCAAAGGTTTGTTGGTCACTCATTACACCTAGAGTAACTGTTGCTAAACTTTGCGTTTCTCCACGTGTAAATAAACTTGAACCATGAGGGCGAGGTAATAAATCAATTTCACTACTAAGCGGGCGAATCTCATCTAACTGACGCCCATCAACCCGATGTTTATCATCAATGATTAATCGACGAAAGACATTTTTCTTCACATCATCAAAGGCCGTATTGGCAAAATGCATACTCATCTCTTCATCATCTTGATCAATTAACTCAAGATGATTATTGATTATTTGTTCACACACTTCATCAATAGCTTGATTTCTCGCTTCTTTACTTTGAATTTGTAAAGCTTGTTTAATTTGGTCTTGATAACTATTGGTAATTAAATTAAACCAATTAGTATAACTATCTTCAGGAGTATAGATAAATGGCACTTTCTCAACTCCTACTTGCTTGATGATAGCTTGTTGCCAAGCACATAATTTTTTAATGTGCTCATGGCCAAACATTAAAGCATCAATCATCACTTCTTCACTAACTTCTTGGCTACTAGCTTCAACCATCACAATCGCTTCACTACTACCAGCCATTTTCAATTCAATTTGACTTAGTTCTTTTTGTGCTAAAGTCGGGTTTATTATAAACTCACCATCAATCATTCCGACACATACCCCACTAACAGGTTTATTAAACGGAATGGTTGGTGCTAAGTTTAGTGCTAAGGAAGCACCAGTAATACTTAAAATATCTGGTTCAAAATTAGGATCATAACTAACAACACTACACACAATTTGTACTTCATTATGATAATGATCAGCAAACATTGGTCGCAGTGGGCGATCAATTAAGCGGGCAGCTAGGGTTGCTTGGGTACTTGGGCGTGATTCGCGACGATTATAATTGCCAGGAATTTTCCCCAAGGCATATAATTTTTCTTCGTAATTAACAGTTAGTGGAAAAAAGTCACAATCTGGTGCACTTGCTTTTTCCACAACACTGACTAAAACGTATGTGTCTTCATAGTTAATCATCAAGCTTGAAGTAGCTTGTTTTGCGAATTTATTTAGTTCAACATTAACATTTCCTGACCCAATTTTGATTGCTTCCATTACACCCTCTTCCTAAAAATTAGTAAAAACAAATAATCAAAGATTATTTGTTTTCACAGATTAAACTAATTCAATTATTGCCATTTCCGCATTATCTCCACGACGAGTTCCGGTTTTAATAATACGAGTGTATCCTCCTTGACGGTCTTCCATTTGTGGAACGATGTCTTCAAATAACACTTTAATGACACTACGTCCTGTTGGTTCTAATTTTTCTGTATATTTGTTTGGTACCATTTCATATAATGGTTGTAAACGTCCTTGGACATAGTGTTTACGGTTAGGACGATCACTATTGCGTTTAGCTAATGTGATTGTTTTTTCAGCCCATTTACGTACTTCTTTAGCTTTATCAACAGTTGTTTCAATACGACCGTTCATGAATAATTCACTAGTTAAGTTACGTAATAACGCTTTACGGTGGTCAGCACTACGACCTAATTTACGGTATCCTTTTGATTTATACATGTCTCTCCTTATATTATTTTAATACGTATCCAAGTTCTTGCAATTGTTTTTGAATCTCATCAACAGTTTTAGCTCCGATGTTATCAACAGCTGCAATTTCTTTTTTAGTTTTATTACATAAATCTTCAATTGTATTGATTCCAGCTTTTTTTAAACCATTATAAGCACGGTTTGAAATATCTAATGTTTCAATTGCATTTTGGCTATCTGCTTCATCAATGATTTGAGTATCAACTTCAACTTTACTTTCAATAAATACTTGTGATTGATTAATTGCTTCTTCAATATTTTCCACAAGCATCATGTGTTCTTTCATAATGTGTGCTGAGTAAGATAATGCTTCTTCTGGACTAATTGTTCCATTAGTTTCAATATCAATTAATAAGCGATCATAGTTAGTAATATCACCAACACGAGTATCTTCAACACGATAAGAGAATACTTTTACTGGTGTGTAGATACTATCCACATAAATAACATTGGCTTTCTTTTCTTTACCTCGGTTTTCATCAGCTAATTTATAACCGATTCCTTTGCGAGCTGTTAATTCCATATAAAATGGTTTATTTTCAGCTAATGTTACAATTTTAAGATCTTTATTAATGATTTCAACACCTGCTGGACATTGAATATCAGAAGCATATAATTCACCTTTTTTATTACCTTCAAGCACTAAAACAAAATCTTGATTTTGTTCGTCAATTTTTACTTTTAAGTCTTTAACTGCTAAGACTACGCTTGTAATATCTTCAACAATTGTATCTAAAACATCAAACTCATGGCTTACACCTTTAATTTGAATTTTAGTTACAGCTCCTCCTGGAAGGGTAGATAAAGCTACACGACGTAAAGCATTACCTACGGTAATCCCAAATCCATTTTCTAATGGACGAATTTCAAAACATTGACGAAATTCGTTATTAGTATCAGCATCTACTTTACTAATAGTAGGTAGTGCTAAATCAAAATCATAGGTATAATTCATTACTCCTCCATTATATAATCTTAAAATTTACCTTTTGGTGGTCGACATCCATTGTGGGGAATTGGTGTTTTATTTAAGATCGAAGTAACTTCAATTCCGGCCCCTTTAATTGTTTTAATTGTAGTATCACGACCTGGTCCTGAACCTTTTGTTTCAACGCGAACTTTTTTCATTCCCATTGCTTGCATACTTTCAATTACTTTGTTTGCAGCTTGTTGTGCAGCAAATGGTGTAGATTTTTTACCACCTTTAAATCCAGCACAACCACTACTTGACCAAGCTAGTGTGTTTCCATCTAAATCTGTAATGTTGATAATAGTATTATTCCAGTTAGAGTGAATGTGGGCAATACCACTTTCAACATGTTTTTTAGTTTTTCTTTTTGTCTTTTTAACTGCCATGTTTACTCCTTATTTTAATTATTTTTTCTTATTGGCCATTGTTTTTCTTGGTCCTTTACGTGTACGTGAATTGTTTTTAGTGTGTTGACCACGTACTGGAAGTCCACGACGGTGACGAATACCTCGGTAACTTGCAATCTCCATTAAACGTTTAATGTTTAATTGCACTTCACGACGTAAATCTCCTTCAACTTTCTCACCTTCCATTGCTTTACGGATGGCATTAATTTGATCTTCGCTTAAATCTTTTACACGAATATCTTCACTTACGTTTGCGCGTTTTAAAATTTCTTGCGCTTTACTTTTCCCAATTCCATAAATGTATGTTAATGAAATAACAACGCGTTTATCGCTTGGAATATCAATACCTGCTATACGTGCCATAATTTTTCTCCTCTTTTAATTAACCTTGTCTTTGTTTGTGTTTAGGATTATCACAGATAACTCTAACCACACCTTTACGTTTGATTACTTTACATTTTTCACAAATTGGTTTTACTGATGCTCTTACTTTCATCATTCCTCCTATTTAAATCTATAAGTGATTCGTCCTTGCGTTAAATCATATGGTGATAATTCAACTAATACACGATCACCGGGGATAATGCGGATATAATTTTTACGAATTTTACCTGAAATATAAGCAATAATTTCTATCCCATTATCAAGTTTAACTTTAAACTTCGTATTAGGTAATACTTCTAATACGGTAGCTTCTGTTTCGATTCCTTCTTGTTTCACCGACAACATCCTCCTACTGGTTTTGTTTGGTTAAAATTTCATATCCATCTTTTGTTACTAAGATGGTGTGTTCAAAGTGTGCTGCTGGTTTGTGATCGTTAGTTTTCACTTCCCAACCATTGTCACACACATAAACATCATCTGTCCCTAAATTAAGCATAGGTTCAATTGCTAATGTCATTCCTGCTTGAAGAATTGGTCCTTTTCCGGGTGGTCCATAATTAAGAATTTCTGGTTCTTCATGTAGTTCACTACCAACTCCATGCCCGGCAAAGTTTCTCACAATTCCTAAATGATAGCGATTAGCAACTTCTTCAATTGCATGCGATACATCTGATAAGTGTACTCCGGCTTTGACTTGATCTAGTCCTGTAAATAATGCCTCTTGAGTTTGCTCAAGTAAGTTGTTAACATCTTCACTCACTTCACCAACTTGGTAAGTCCAAGCACTATCTCCGACATATCCTTTATAACGTGCGCCAATATCGACACTAATAATATCTCCCGCTTTTAGTGGGTTATTATTAGGAAATCCATGCACCACTGTATCATTAACACTACAACAAGTGGCTGCTGGAAATCCCCCATAACCTTTAAATTCAGGAGTAGCACCACAAGCCAAGATGTGGGCTTCCACCGCATCATTAATTTCTTGGCTTGTGATTCCTGGTTTGATCATTGATCTGATTAAATCGTGACATTCACCGACAATTTTTCCTGCTTGACGCATTAATTCAATTTCGCGTGGTGATTTAACACTAATCATGATTTAATACCTCTTCTATCTTACTAAATACACAAGCAACATCATCTTCTTGACTAATGCTGATGGTACTTAATTTATTTTGTGCTTGATAATAATCAAGCATCGCTTGCATTGTATCTAAGCTAACTTCAATCCGTGTTTGTACTTTTTCTGGTTGATCATCATCTCGTTTAACTAGTGGTGTTTGATCATCATCACAAACACCAGCTGTTATTGGTGGATTTAATGTCTCATGATATGTCTTTTGACATGTTGGACAAAATAATCTTCCACTTAAACGATTAACAATTACCTCAACTGGTAAATCTAAATACAATACATAATCAATTTGTTGATTAATACTAGCTAACATTTCATCTAAAACTTCTGCTTGATGTAAATTACGTGGATAACCATCTAATAAGAATCCATTTTGGTATTCACTTTTACTAATCTCTTCTTTTAGTAAGCGAATTGTTAATTCATCAGGCACTAGTAAACCTTGGTTAATAAAGCTAGCTAACTCTTTTCCTAGTGCTGATCCACTTTGCATCTCGCTTCTAAATAAGTTTCCTGTTGATAAATGTTTAACATGATATGTATCAACAATTAAATCTGATTGAGTCCCTTTCCCACTTCCAGGAAGACCCATAATTAATATATTCATTATTCTCCTAGAATTGCACGATAACGTTGTTTTTCCGATTTGTTTAATAATGATTGGTAAACTTGTACGATTACCCCAACATTAATGATTAATCCTGTTCCTAATAATGATAAACTTACTGAAATTGAAATGAATTGTCCCATAATAATAGGAATAATTGCAATTACTAGTAAGGCAATACCACCCCAAAGTGATGTACGTCTAATTGCTTTATTTAAGTAATCATAAGTATCTTCTCCAGGACGTGTATTTAAAATATAAGCTTGTTGGTTGGCTAAATTTTTTGTCATTTCTTCAGGATTCATTTGAATTGAAGAATAAATCATGGTAAATCCAATAATTAATAAACCATACATCACAATATAACTAATTGAGAATAACATGTAATGCGCTTGCCCTTTTGTAATATTACCAGTCAAAGCCAAGAAGAATTGTTCAATTTGTCCATGTCCATTATTAACAAAATATGGAATGTGATTAAATGAATAACTAAAAATAATTCCTAAAATGATTAAAAACGGTTGTACAAAGATAATTGGTATTACTCCGGCAGGGTTTAATTTAATTGGTAAGTAACTATTTGGTTTAGCTGTTGTGTTTTCTCCACGTACATAGTTGACAGGAATGCGACGTTCAGCTAAAGTATAGTAAATAATTACAACAATTAATAAAATAAAGATTACAGCAATAATTGTCCATAAAATTACTTGTTTTTGCACTGCAGCGTTGGTTTTAATTACTTGGAATAAAGTAGTAAAGAATCCACCTGGATTTTTAAAGATACTTGGTAGTGGTGTTTGACTAAATAAATTTTTAAACATTGTTTGAATTGAATGTAATTCAACAGGCACTCGTGATAAAATCCCCACACAAATAATTACACTCATTCCATTACCAATACCTAATTCTGAAATACGATCACTTAACCATACTACAATCGCACTACCAGTTGTCATTAATAACGCTACTTGTAAGTAACCAAGTAATGTCGGATCAGCAACAATTGGCGTTTTACTAGTAATGTAAGATCCAATTAAGATTCCTAATCCTTGTACAAAACTTAAAATTATTGCTAAATATTTTGTCCATTTATTACGTTTATTTTGCCCTTCAACCCCTTGGTTTTTCCATTCGCTCATCGCCGGTACTAAGTCTGATTCTAATAATTGAATCATTACTGACGCTGAAATATATGGACTAACTCCAAGTGCAAATAGTCCCATTTGCGAAAGACTACCTCCACCAAAGAAATCAAATAAAGTTGATACCTGTAAGTTAACAGTAGCTCTTGTAATCGCGCTATTGTCAACTCCAGGTGTTACAATACTTGTTCCAATACGATAAATAAACAAGATGAAGATGGTAAAGAAGATCGCATTACGCGTAACTTTATTACCAAAGATTTGTCTAAAACCCTTCATTATTTAACCTCAATACTCCCACCCGCTTGGGTAATTTTTTCTTGAGCTTGTTTAGAACAAGCGTCAACTTTAATAGTTAATTTTTTCGTTAATTCACCGTTACCTAGAATTTTAATTCCATCTTTAACTTGTTTTACTAATTTATTTTCAATTAATACTTCATTAGTGATTACATCACCATCATTAAAACAATTAAGTGCACTTACATTAATTGTAGTAAATACTTTTTTAAATGGTGCATTACTAAATCCACGTTTGGGTAAACGACGGTATAAAGGGTTTTGTCCACCTTCAAAACCTAAACGTACTCCACCACCACTACGTGATTTTTGTCCATTTTCTCCACGTCCTGCTGTTTCACCTTGACCAGATCCACATCCACGACCAATACGTTTTCTATTAAAACGACTTCCAGGAGTTGTTTGTAATTCATGTAATTTCATAAATCTCCCTCCTACACTTCTTCAACACTTACTAAGTGTTCAACTTTTCTAATTTTTCCACGTGTTTGGGGATTATCTGGATGAATTTTACTTTGGTGTGGTTTTGTAATTCCTAATGATTTAATTACTTCTTTTTGGTCTTTACGCTTATTAGCAAGACCACGTTCTAATGTAATTTTTAAGTTTGCCATCATAACCCCTTTCTATGATAATTGTTTAACATCAATGTCACGTAAACGTGCAATTGATTCTTTAGTTTCCATACGTTTTAATCCATCAAATGTTGCACGAATCATGTTAATTGGTGTATTTGAACCTAATGATTTAGATACAACGTTTTTATAACCTGCAAGCTCTAATACTTTACGTACAGGTCCCCCAGCGATGATCCCTGTCCCTTCAGGTGCTGGTTTTAATAAGACTTTTCCAGAATCATGTTTCCCAATAATATCTTGAGGTAAAGTAGTTCCATCAAATTTAACTTTAATTAAGTTGTGTTTAGCGTTTTCAACCGCTTTACGAATAGCGTCTGGAACCTCTTTACTTTTAGCAGTTCCATATCCAACTAAACCTTTACGATCACCTACTACAGCTACAGCTGCAAAACGGAATGTACGTCCACCTTTAACTACTTTAACTACACGGTTAATAGTAATTACTACTTCTTCGAAGTTGTCTTGGTTACGTTTATTGAATTTACGATTATTGTTTCGATCACGTTTAAAATCTTTTTTTGCTTCTCTATTATCTACTTTTTTTACTTCTTGATTTTCAGCCATAAATAACCTTTCTTAGAATTTTAATCCAGCTTCACGACAAGCATCAGCTAAAGCTTTAATTTTTCCATGGTAAGCATATCCACCACGGTCAAATACAACTTCACTAATTCCAGCTCCTTGAGCGTTTTTTGCCGCAAGTTCTCCAACTTTTTTACAAGTTTCGATGTTATTGTTATCAGCTTTAACATCTTTACTACAAGCACTTGCTAAAGTTTTACCTGTAACATCATCAATAAATTGTACATAGATAGCTTTATTAGATTTGAATACATTTAAACGTGGTTTTTGACTTGTTCCGCTAATTTTTTTACGTAAACGATCATGTCTTCTTTTTCTTTGTAAATTACGACTTTCTTGCACTATTCCCCCTTAATTATTTACCTGCACGTTTTCCTTCTTTACGACGGATGTGCTCATCTTTATATTTGATTCCTTTACCTTTGTATGGTTCTGGTGGTCTTACTTTACGAATATTAGCAGCAATTTCTCCTACTAATTGTTTATCGATTCCTGATAAGATTAAACTTGTATTACTTGGTGCTTCTGCACTAATTCCTGCTGGTAATTGAATTTCCACAGGATGTGAGTATCCTACGTTTAATGTTACTTTGTTTCCACTAACACTAACACGGTATCCTACCCCGTTTAATTCTAATTCTTTACTAAAACCTTCACTAACTCCTGTTAGCATGTTTTTAATTAAAGCTGTTGTAGTTCCATGAATTGCTTTAACAAATTTATCTTCACAACTACGTTTAACAACAACTTTACCTTCTTCTACAACTACACTTAAATTATCATTTAAGTCTAAACTTAAATTTCCTTTACTACCTTTTACATTAACAACTTGATCTTCAACTTTAATTTCAACACCACTTGGGATTGTTAATTCTTGATTACCAATTCTTGACATAATACAAATTACCAAACGTAGGCAATTACTTCACCCCCAACGTGTTCTTTACGTGCTTCACGATCTGTCATTAATCCTTTTGATGTAGTAATAATAGCAGTTCCTAATCCATTATATACATAAGGGATTTTGTCACTTTCAACATAAATACGTAACCCTGGTTTAGAAATACGTTTAATTCCATTAATTACACGGCGATTACCTTTATATTTTAATTTAACTGTAATTGATTTTTTATTGTTATCAAGTTCTTTAACACTAAATCCGCTAATAAACCCTTCACGTTCTAAAACTTTAAGAATTTCTACCTTTTGTTTTGAACAAGGACATTCTAAGCTCTCATGACGTTCTTTATTAGCATTACGGATACGTGTTAACATATCTGCAATTGGATCTGTCATTGCCATAAGTATTCCTCCTTAATTTTTTCTACCAACTTGCTTTTTTAACACCTGGTAATTTACCTTCGTGTGCTAATTCACGAAAACAAATACGGCAAATTCCAAATTTACGCATTACAGCGTGTGGACGTCCACAACGATTACATCTTGTGTATTCACGGACTTTAAATTTTTGTTTTCTTTTTTGTTTAGCGATCATTGATTTTTTAGCCATTCTTACTCACCTCGCTTAGCAAAAGGCATTCCAACTAATTCTAATAATTTGAATCCTTCTTCATTTGTTTTTGCGCTTGTAACGATTGTAATATCCATTCCTAAAACTTTAGAAATTTTATCATAGTCAATTTCAGAAAAGATTGTTTGTTCAGTAATTCCTAGTGTATAGTTTCCATGCCCATCAAAAGCGTTAGGATTTAATCCTTGGAAATCACGGACACGAGGAAGGGCAATTGCAACTAATTTATCTAAGAAGTTGTACATATTTTGACCGCGAAGCGTTACTTTACAACCAATTGCTTGTCCTTCACGTAATTTGAATCCAGCAATAGAATTACGTGCTTTAGTAATTACTGGTTGTTGTCCACTAATCATTTTTAATTCATTAACCGCTTCATCTAAAATTTTTGAATTACCTGTTGCTTCTCCTAAACCCATGTTGATTACAACTTTTTCAATTTTAGGAATTTGCATTGTTGAACTATATTTAAATTCATCCATTAAACTATTTTTTTGTTCATTATATTTTGCTTGGACTATAGACATTTACCCTCCTTTTTAGATTTCTTTATTTGTTTTAACTAGTTTACGTGTTTTTTCACCATCTTTGATTTCGAATTTAACACGACTAGCTTTTTTTGTTTTTTCATCAAATAAACTTACATTTGAAGCATCAATTGGACGTTCAATTTCAACCACTGCACCATCCATACCACCACGTGGTTTTTGGTGTTTTTGGCATATACCAATTCCACTTACAATTACTTTATTTTTTGGAAGGATTTTTGTAACTGTTCCGGTTTTCCCTTTATCAGCACCGGCAATTACGATAACTTCATCACCTTTTTTCAGATACATATAAATTCCCCCTCTCTTATAAAACCTCAGGTGCTAGAGAAACAATACGACTGTATCCTTTATCTCTTAATTCACGAGCAACTGGCCCGAAAATACGTGTACCTTTAGGTCCTTTATCTTCTTTAACGATAACACAAGCGTTTTCATCAAAACTGATGTAGCTTCCATCATTACGATGAGTTTTACTTACAGTTCTAACAACAACGGCTTTACATACATCACCTTTTTTAACAGCTGCTCCTGGGATTGCTTTTTTCACTGTTACTACTACTTGGTCACCAACACGCGCATATTTACGTTTTGATCCACCTAAAACTTTAATAGTTAACACTTCTTTAGCACCACTATTATCAGCAACTTTCAT
>UWSE01000012.1 GCA_900551955.1 uncultured Mollicutes bacterium
AGTTAACCAACAAAAACATATTTCTGGTAAAATTAAATCAGAAGTAAAATTACTGAGATAATCGCATGTAAATCACAATTGATTGTAATAATTTGGGCTTTGTTTTTAAGCAATGTCTAATTTTAGCGATTGCACGTTTAACTGTTGCTGGACTTACATTATAGATTTGGGCGATTTTTGGAATTTTATACCCTTCTAAATGAGCGATATAATATCTTGCATCTTCAGCAAATAGATCATATAATTGTTCATACATAAATTTAGTTTTAATTTCAGCTTCATATACTGCTTCGATATCTACATTTTCACTAATCACATCTTGTAATTTAGCACCACTTCTTATTTCATCTTCAAAATAATAATGATTGTGGTAAGCTCGTTTAGAAGCACATTCACGACGTAATTGTTTTAACATATAGTTCTTCGCACAAGTATATAAGAATGTATGTGCACGAGCTACTCCATTAAATTGGTATTCATCAATCCACTCTGGATATTTCATAACAATCATATGAAAGTAATCTAATTTATCAAAATGACAATTATTATTGTAATAACGATTAATTATATGATATACCATCGACTTAGTTTCTAAGATAATTCCTTCTAACGCTTCATCGCTATGAGTACGCAAATACTCGTTGATATATTTATCTAACATTTACTTCCTCGCATATGTTCAAAACCTAATATTGTTACGGCACAGCTTACATTCAAGCTATTAACATGACCTTGCATGGGAATTGTGATACTCATATCACTATGTTTTTTCATCATTTTACTTACTCCTTTGTCTTCACCACCAATGATTACTGCCAGAGGACGATCATAGATGTTATCATCAACTTGGAAATTTCCATGCATATCTAAATCGGCAATCCAATATCCGTTTGCTTTTAGTTTTTCAATTGCTTGTACTAAATTATTCACGCGACAAATTTCAACATAGTTAATTGCACCTGTACTAATTTTACTAACAGTAGCATTAACAGGAGCACTACGACGTTTATTAAGAATAATTCCTTCAATTTGAAAAGCATCACAAACTCTTAAGATTGCACCTAGATTGTGGACATCTTGGACTTCATCTAAAATCAAAAACATCGGGTTATTGTTAAGATCATGTTTTGCCATTAACTCCTCAATTGACAAATAAGAAATTGGTGCAACACTAAGTGCTACACCTTGATGATTGGCCTTGTTTGTCAATTGATCTAAATAGTGTCTCTCAACATATACGACTGGCACATTATTTTGACTTGCCAGTTTAGCGATTGTCTGATCTTTTTTATCTTTTTGGATATATACTTTATTTACAGATTGTGCATGAAGTGTTTCAATTACACTGTTACGACCAGCAATTATTTGTTCTTGGCTTTCATGCATAATGTTCCTTCCCGAGTGTCCTTTAATATGTATCCTTGACTTTCAATTTCATCTCTGATTGCATCAGCTCTTTGATAATCTTTGGCTTTTTTACTTTCTTCTCGTTGGTTAATTAATTCTTTGATCAATGCCGGAATTTCATCTACTTGATACTCTAGTCCTAAAAGATAAATTCCACTATTGAAGATTTTTTGTGATTCAATACTATAATCTTTAATTACTTGTAATAAATATGTAATTAAATTCGGTGCATCAAAATCTTTATTAACAATTGTTAATGTTTCACCCAAGGCAAAATCCATATCTAATGTAGTTCGACGTTGAGCATAATCATAAAACTTATTATCAATTGTTTTCGTACTATCAATAAATTCATCTGTTAAATTGATGGGTTGACGATAATTGGTTTGAAACATTACTAAACGTAAAATGTTAGTCGAATATTCATTAATGAAATCTTTTGCTAAAAAAGTATTTCCTAAACTTTTAGACATTTTTTCATTATTAATATTAATAAATCCATTGTGCATCCAATAATTAGCTAATGGACCACTACATGCCATTGATTGAGCATTTTCATTTTCATGATGCGGGAACTGTAAATCTATTCCACCACCGTGAATATCAATTTTATCTCCTAATAAATCACGAATCATTACAACACATTCGGTATGCCACCCTGGTCGTCCGTGAGACCAAGGACTTTCCCAATTAATTCCTTGCGTTGTTTCTTTCCATAAAGTAAAATCATTAGGATTTCTTTTTTTCGTATTTTGCTCAATACGACTAGCTTCTTGGTTTTGTTCAATATTTAAGTTACTAACTATTCCATAATCTTCAACTTTACTTACATCAAAATAAACATCACCATCGATCACGTATGCAACTTCTGCCTTAACTAGTTGGTCGATAAAATCAATAATTTGATCCATTGTTTCCATTACTCGTGGTTGATGTGTATAACTTACTCCTAACTTGTTTAACACATCACTAAAAGCTTCCATATTAATTTGCACTAATTCTTGCTCACTAATACCTTGCTCGTTTGCACGATTAATGATCTTATCATCCACGTCAGTGACATTAGATACATACACAACATTATAACCATTTTTTTGAAAAACTTTACTGACAAAATCAAAAAAAATGATAGGTCGTGCATTTCCGATATGGATATCACTATAGACAGTTGGACCACAAACATACATCTTAATTTCACCATTTTTTAATGGTTTAAATGTCTCAATTTGTTTAGTTTGTTCATTATAAATTTGCATTATTCTCCTTTGAAATAGGCACTTACGCAACTAGGCACTAAATGATCGATGTCGTCTTGATAACTTAAAACTTCCCAGACAACTGATGATGAAATGTGGAGGAATTCTGGGCTAGTAAACATATAAATCGTTTCTAGTTTTGTAAATAATTTTTTGTTATTAATTTCTAAAACTTGCTCATATTGATAATCATTATTATTTCTAATTCCTCTTAATAAAATATGATAATCATGTGTTCGACAATACTCAACAATTAAGTCATCATTACTGTCAACTTCAACATTCTCTAAACCAATTTCTTTAATTGCTTCTTTAATTAAATTAACACGCACTTCGACATTTAAACGGTTGTTTGTATCGACTACAACTACTACCACTTTCTTAGCAATTTTACTGGCGCGTTTAATTAAATCTAAATGTCCTAAGGTAATTGGATCAAAAGATCCAGGAAATACAATCGTATCCATTATGCTCCTTTGAAAAAATAAAAGCTACTAGCCCCGTATTTTCGATAATCATAAACAAGAGGATGCTCAAATTTTGTATCACTAGCCAATTCAATAATCACTTTTCCATTTTCTAATAATAAATTATTAGTAAAGATAATTTCTAATAATTTATTAACGATATGTAAATCAATATCATAAGGGGGATCCATAAAGATAAAGTCCCATTGGCTTGTGTTTGCTTCTACAAAGCGCACACAATCACTCTTCACGATATTAATTTTTCCATCAACTATTTCATTATTCTTATTAATTATTTTAATACTATTAATATTATTATCAACACAAGTGACTTTACTAGCACCTCTAGATAAAGCTTCTATTCCAATACTCCCACTTCCAGCAAATAAATCAAGAAATCTAGCATCATAAATATCCATACCAATAATATTAAACAATGCTTCTTTAGAACGATCCATTGTTGGTCTAATGCTTAAATCTTCAGGCGTTGCTAGTTTTCGATTACGATATTCACCACTTATAATTCGCATATTTACCCTAACATGAAAAATAAGATGCTTGCAAAACTAAATAATAAGATTAAGAAAATAATTGATGTAACAATTAAAGCTAGACGTAAATGTTTACATTTATTTTCTAAAGTTTGAATGCGATCAACCATTAATTCTTGTTGTTTTAAAATGCGTTTCATCTCTTCTTCATGTTTATCTACCACATTTGTGACTGCGTCTAAATAAATAAAATTTTCTACTTGTTGTTTCATTATGCCTCTCTTGTTATATTATAACCTTGTAATAGTTTTTCTTGTAAACCAAACATTTCTTCTTCTTCACTTGGGGTATGATGATCATAACCTAGTAAGTGTAAGAATCCATGGGTAATTAAAAATAATAATTCTCTTTTTTCTGAATGATGATATTCTTGAGCTTGATCAATTACTTTATCAATATTAATGATAATATCCCCTAAATATTGTTCTTCTTGATCTAAATCACAAAAAGTTAATACATCTGTTGGATAATCTTTTTCTCTAAACTCATAATTTAACTCGTGCATGCGCTGACTTTCGACAAAGACCAAACTAAATTGATAATTAGGTTTTAATGTATCTACTAAATAATTACAATACTCAATAATATAATCTTCATTTATTAATCGATTATTTTCTGTTTCATTAAATAAATTCATATCATCCTTATTTTAACAAATTAATCGTGACCACTTGCTTGTTTCACAATGTTTTTTAAATGATAACTAATATTCGATTTAGTTAAATTGTTTTCATTAATTTCTGCCAATTCACTTAAACTCATTTGTGGATATTGTTCACGTAATTTGGCAACAATTCTGGCTTTAGTTGAAAGTGAGTCAAAACGACCATCTTTTTTTAATTGCTTAATCGCATCAATTTGTTTTTGACTCGCACTAATCGTTTTATAAGTATTAGCTACATCAGCATTATTATATCGATTATTAACTAAATATAAATCACGTCCGATTCGTTCGTCTTCAAATTGAAATAACGTATCCTGACAGCCAATTAGATTTAAGAAATCACCGATTTCTTCACTTTTATTTAAATACAGTGCCTTACCACTTTTACGATTAGTTACTTTAAAATTAATATTATAATCTCTACATACATCAATGATAAATTTTTGAACTAATTCATCTTTGATTCTTAATTCTAAATGATATTGTTTTTCTCTAATCGGTGAATTAACACTTCCTAAACAGATAAAGAAATAACGAATCATCAGGAAGTTTAATTCACGATCTTGTTGTTTTTTTAAATTTTTATAGTTTATTTGTTTATCATCGACACATAATTTCGTAAAAGATAAGATATTTTCTAATTCATTATAGACTTTTAGACTAAATACTTCGCGTTCAATCGAAAAATTTCTTCTTGTTGTACTATTAATCTGGTATTGACAATCTAAAAATACCCAATCAACAATATTAGTAGATATTTTGATTAAATCACTAAAACTTGATTTAATTTCTAATATATCTCTACCTTTTTGTGTACGAATTTTCCCTAAACTTTTAATAATTGTACTAAGAACGATTTCTTGATGTTCAATTGGATATTCTACACCCAGTAATTCTTGCTTAACATTTTGCGTAAATGAATCAAAATTACTCATATCTTTCCCTTTTTTTAAATTAATTTATGTTATAATAAACTATATCTTTAATTATATCATAAATTAGCAGGAGTCTTATGAATAAATATACCAGAAATCGAAAAATATTCTTTTATTTAAAACAAATTTGTTTAGTCTTAGCATTCCTTAGTGCTATTATCTTTGGACTTAAAACTATATTATCTATTGGTGTTAATGTGGTAGCTAAAAGTTCACTTAATGCCCTTGAATCACCAGTTAGTATTTTACTAATTGGGGGAGATACAAGTGAGGAACGTAAAACCATTCCTTTAACTGATTCAATTATTCTTTTAACTATAAACCCTAAAAATGAGCGTGGAAATGTTAGCATTGATGCTTTATCTATTCCTCGTGATAGTCGTGTTGAATATGCTTGTGGTGTTGGTGTAAACGGGTCTAAACCAATAGGTAAAATAAATAGTGCCTTTGGTGTTGGGTATAGCACTAAACAAAACGAAGAAGATGGAATTGATTGTACAGTTAAAACTGTCGAAAACCTGCTTGATACAAAAATAAACTATTATGCATATACTAACTTTGATGGATTAATTAAAATCATCGACGCAATTGGTGGTGTTGATATTAATGTTCCTTATGAATTCTGTGAACAAGATTCAAAAGACCAACAAGGTACTGTATGTTTAGCAACAGGACCACAAACATTAAATGGAGAACAAGCTTTAGCTTATGCTCGTCAACGTAAAGCAATCAATCCTAAAAGAGGAGCAAGTGGGGATGATTGGGAACGTAACATTCGTCAACAAGAAGTTATCGCTGCTATTATGAAAAAAATCCTCTCAAACCCTCGTGAATATGCAGGTGAAGTGTTTGGAGCTGTTAATCAAGGTGCAATTAAAATGAATATTGATTTAGGTACTTTATCTAAATTAGCCAACTTTGGAGTAAACTTATTTAATAACGTTAATGATACCTTAACTTCTCAAGGAGATTTAAACTTACTTTCTAAAAGTAGTGCCTTTAACCATAAAGTTGCGCTTGATTCTAATACTAATGTGTTTGGTCTGACAACTAACGAAAGTAAGAAAACATTAGCAGATTTATATCCTGAACAAGGAAAAAATAATGTTTATTATGAAAATACAACTGTAAATTATTTAAACGTAAATTACAAAAACACAGCTGCACCAACTGTTATACAAGTGGGAGAAGATAAAAAACAATTGACAATTGAGATTTCAATGGTAACTATTGGTACTCAAAATGATCCAGCTGGAACTAGCGAGCAAATTATCCCTAAAGATAGTTTAGAATATTATCAAGTATTTGTTGACCAAGCACGTAATGAAAAACCTACTACTAAAAATAATCCCTTAATCAACTCTCAGCCTCAACCTAAACAAAATCAATAGCAACAACCTCAAAATTACAATACAAAAACATGGGAATAATCCCATGTTTTATTTTTTACAATATCTTTTCATTCAATCTTGCTTATATTATAACAAATCTTAATTACAATACTAATTATTGGTAGATTTTTTAGCTTTATTATTCATCTCTTTAATTTGTTTACACGCAGAATCTATTTGATCAGTGTAATTTTGATAATAAAAATATACTTTTCCTTCTTGAAAATTAGGATTTCTACCACATCTTCCGGCAATCTGGACTAAACTAGCTTTATCATATAAAGGATTATCACTATCCATTACATACACATCTAGATCTTTAAAAGTTACACCTCGTTCTAAGATTGGGGTTGTAATTAAAATATCTATTTTATTATTAGCGAAGTCTTCAATTAAAGTTCTTCGATCTTCTTTACTACTATGGACATAGTCTATCTTTTTATTTGCCAATATCTTTAGCATAAAGATGGATAGCTTTTGACATTCCTGCTTATTACAAACAAAGATTAATTGGGGTCGATTAATCTTTGTAAATAATTTTTTAAACAACCAATAATAAATAAATTTATTTTTGGTTGGTAAATAACGCAAATATGGTTCAGGCAGCAAATAATTGTGCCAGCGTTTATAAATAATAAATGTATTTAACATCAAATCCTCAATCATCTTTGATGGGGTTGATGTTAAACAACAATATATTCCATTTTCAGTTAAACTCGTATTTAACGCATACATAAACTTGGGATGATAAGAAAAAGGAAAAGCGTCCACTTCATCAACTATAACTAGATCAAATACTTGCTTACATTTAAGTAATTGATTAGTCGTCATCACAAAAATTTGTGTATCTTCTTTTTCTTTTGTTACTCCGTTAACTATACTAACTTTTGTATTAGGAAAGAACTGCCGAAGACGCTCTGCTATTTCATAGAGAATATCAATGCGGGGAATACAAAAACATACTAATTTATTTTGTTTTAAAATATATTCAATTGCTTCAAAACTAATTTCTGTTTTCCCCGCACCACAAACAGCCCAGATTAAGCAATTTTGTTTTGTTTTGATATTATCGATGATAAAATTACTTGCTTGTTGTTGTAAAGGAGTTAGTTTTAAATTTTGTAACTGATCTTGATATGCTTGATAAGGGATCGGTCCAGGTAATCGATATAAATAATCTTCTTTTGTAAGCAATCCTAATTCACTACACTCAGGGCAGTGATTTTCATTAACCACACTGCCACAACGTTGGCAAATATTATCAATTATTGCCAACGTTGATAAGTAATCTTGTGAAAAGGATGGGTTAATTTGGTTTTTAGTGACACTAAAAACATAATCATATACTTTTTTACTCACACTTCTCCTTTTTTTTTTGATATAAATAGTTTAGGAGGCTCAATGATAGAAAAAATATTTCACTTAAAACAAAATAAAACAACGATCAAAACTGAGATCATAGCAGGTATTACCACATTCCTAGCTGTTAGCTATATAATGTTTGTAAATCCGCAAATATTAAGTCAGGCTGGGATTGATTATCAAGCTGCGTTTATCGTAACTATTGTTAGTAGTGCAATAGCTACACTTTTAACTGGATTTATAGCTAATATGCCAATTGCTTTAGCACCAGGAATGGGAATTAATGCTTTCTTTACATTTACGGTTTGTCTTACCTTAGGTTTTAGTTGGCAAGAAGCATTATTCTCTGTCTTTATTGCTGGATTAATCTTTTTTATCATCAGTATTACAAAGATTAGACAAAAGATTATTCAAGCAATTCCTAATAGTTTAAAAAATGCTGTAGGAGTTGGTATTGGATTCTTTATTACTTTTATAGGCTTAACTAATGCTGGGATTATTGTTGATGATCCGGCAACGTTAATCGCACTTGGTGATATTAAACAACCACTAATACTAATTACAATCTTAGGGATTTTTATTGCGATAATCTTTACGTTAAAAAATAAATCTTTAGCATTGTGTTATACAATGTTAATCACAGTCGTTATTTGTTTAATCACGCAATTTCTCTTTAAGATTGATTTAGGGATTAGACCAATAAGTAACATTGTTAGTATTCCACCGAGTATGAAACCTACTTTTATGGCAGCATTTAATGTAGATGTTTGGAAACTATTTTCTAACTTCAACTTTTGGGTGGTTGTCTTCTCTTTCATCTTTGTTGACTTATTTGATACAACAGGAATGCTATTATCAGTTAGTAAAAAAGCTGATTTTATTCTTCCTGATGGAACAATTAAAAATGGAAACAAAGTAATGGCTTGTGATGCTGGAAGTACAATAATTGGAAGTGTACTAGGAACTAGTCCAGTAACAGCGTTTGTTGAAAGTTTATCAGGAATTGCTGCTGGGGGAAGAACAGGACTTACTGCAGTAGTTACTGGAATATGTTTTGTCTTAAGTATCTTCTTCTTTCCAGTTGTAAGTTTTCTCTCACCAATTATGAATGCCATTACAACACCAGCTTTAGTATTAGTCGGTATTATGATGATCTCTAATATAGTTGATATTGATTTTACTAACTTTAAAAATAGTGCTTCATCATTCTTAACAATTATTATCACTCTAGCAGCTTATTCAATCTCAGAAGGAATTGCTGTTGGAATTATTACTTATGTAATATGTAGTATCTTTAATAAAGAAGCGCGCAGCTTACCGGTGTTATTATATATTCTTTGTGGATTCTTTATTATTCACTATCTATTACTCTAAGTACTTTATTATACCCCTAAAATTAAAAAAAATATCCTATGTTTTAATACATAGGATATTTTTGTATATTATTTATTTAAATTATAGAATGTTTTAATTCCTTTAAATACACCTGCTCCTGCTAATTCATCTTCAATTCGCATTAATTGGTTGTATTTAGCAATACGGTCTGTTCTTGATAAAGAACCTGTTTTGATTTGTCCAGCGTTAGTCGCAACTGCAATATCAGCAATTGTAGCATCTTCAGTTTCACCAGAACGGTGAGAAACGATAGCTGTGTAACCTGCTTCTTTTGCCATTTCAATTGCATTGAAAGTTTCTGTTAAAGTACCAATTTGGTTTACTTTAATTAAGATTGAGTTACATACACCTTTTTTAATTCCCATTGCTAGACGTTCTGTATTAGTTACAAATAAGTCATCACCTACTAATTGTACTTTATCACCTAAACGTTCTGTTAATAATTTATTTCCAGCCCAGTCATTTTCATCTAAACCATCTTCAATACTAATGATTGGATATTTTTTAACCCAGCTTTCATATAAATCAACTAATTGTTTAGCACTTAATTTTTTACCTTCACCTTTTAATTCATATTTGTTAGTTTTTTTATTGTAGAATTCACTACTTGCGGCATCCATCGCTAACATTACATCTTTTCCAGGTTTATAACCTGCTTGTTTAATTGCTTTCACAATTACTTTAATTGCTTCTTCGTTGCTACTTAAGTTTGGTGCAAATCCACCTTCATCACCAACAGCAGTAACTTGTTTCATTTTGTGTAATACATCTTTAAGGGCGTGGAAAACTTCACTACCCATTTGTACTGCTTGCGCCATAGATTTAGCTCCAACAGGTACGATCATAAATTCTTGGATATCAACACTATTATCAGCGTGACTTCCACCATTTAAAATATTCATCATTGGTACTGGTAATTCTTTAGCATTAAATCCACCTAAATATTTATATAAAGGTAAATCTAATTCATCAGCAGCAGCTAAGGCACAAGCCATAGACACACCTAAGATTGCATTAGCTCCTAATTTCTTTTTGTTTTTAGTACCATCTAATTTAATCATAGTTTCATCGATTAAAACTTGATCTGTTACTTCAAAACCGATAATTTTTGGTGCAATTTTATCATTAACGTTTTTAACCGCTTTTAATACACCTTTCCCATTATAACGATTTTTATCTCCATCACGTAACTCAACAGCTTCGTGTTCTCCTGTACTTGCTCCTGAAGGAACGATAGCACGACCAAATCCTCCAGCTTCTGTATAAACTTCAACTTCTACAGTTGGATTTCCACGTGAATCTAATACTTCACGACCATAAATATCTAAAATAATTGACATTATCTCTCCTCTTTCTACAACATTATTATAGCATAAAAAATAATATTCGGTTGTTATAAACAAAAAAAATCTATCCTAAGGATAGGATAGATTTTAGTAACCAATTGAGTTAATTATTTCTTTTAATTGTTCACAAGATTGATTAAATTTAACTTGTTCTTCTTCACTAATTGGTAATGTTTGGACTTTATTTACTCCATCTTTACCTACAAAACATGGAATAGCTGTATAAATACCGCTTTGTCCATACATATCTTCTAAATAACAAGAACATGGTAAGATTTTATTTTCGTTACGTAAAATAGCTTTAGTAATACGTGCTAAACATACACCAATTGCGTAGTATGTCGCACCTTTACCTTCTATAATTTTATATGCTGCATCACGAGCATTAACAAAACATTCATCTAATCCCGCTTGATCTTTACCCATTTCTTTTACATATTCCATTAATGGTTGTTGACCAATCGTTGTAGTTGAGTAAGTTGGTACTGAACTATCTCCGTGTTCTCCAATAATATAACCATGCACATCAACTGGATTAACACCTAAATATTCTCCTACATAGTGACGTAATCGTCCGCTATCAAGTACTGTTCCACTACCAATTACACGGTGTTTTGGTAATCCTGAACGTTTTTGTGCTACTAATGTTAAGATGTCAACTGGGTTCGATGCGATTAATAAAATTCCATCAAAACCTGTTGCCATAATACTATCTATTACACTTTCCATAATTTTTGTATTTTTTTCCACTAATTGTAAACGAGTCTCACCAGGTTTTTGATTAACTCCTGCTGTAACACAAATAATATCACAGTCTTTAGCATCTTCATAATCTCCACTAATAATACGAGGTTGATTAGGTAAGTATGCTACTGCTTGAATTAAATCATCACGGTTAGCGATTGTGTTATCTTTATTAACATCAATTAATACTAATTCATCAACAAGTCCTTGGTTAACTAACGAATAACCATAACTAGCCCCAACAAAACCTGTTCCTACGATTGCTACTTTATTTTTCATATATCTCCTTCTATCTAAAATCAATTTGATCTAAATTATAAATTGCTAAACTATAAATTTGTAAAGCTGGTTCAATAAATTTAATTTCTAATACTTCATCAGGTTGGTGCATTTTATCATTCATTCTTTGTTTTTCAAACACCATTCCAAATGCTACACAGTTTTCCCAAGCACGAGAATATGTAGCACCACCATTACTTAATGGCTTAGATTCCATGTCGCCAGTAATTGTTTGGTAAGCATCCATTAACGTTGTTACTAACAGTGAATCTTGTGCTACATATAATTTATGTAAATAGTCAACTTGTTTATAAGTTAAACCATAACTTCTTAAAGCATTAGCATAAGTTTCACCTACAACTTTTTCATCAACTAACACAGGAATACGTGAATCAAATTTAATTGTTTCTTTTCCATCTTTAATTACTAATCCTGCAATATTTAATGTTAAATTACCACTAACTTCATCTTGTTGTAATTCATCAAATAAACCTTCAGCAAAACTTGTTTCTTTAATTTTTTCAGCTAAGAAGTCAATTGTTTGTGCATGAATTCCAACGTTATACATCGCAATTGCTAAACGTAATACGGCATTAGTACCTAAATTACAGTCTTTAGCGTGGGCACTTTTACCAATTACACTAATACTTCCATCACTATTTGTTTCATAGGCAAAATCTAATTTATCTAATTCAGCTGCAACTTCATTTGCTTTATCCCCACGATAAGTTGCTTTATCACAAACAGCATTATATGCTCCATCTGCTTCTACTTCAAAGTCATAACTATTGTTCGCATACCCATCAAATTGTAATAATCCTTTTTCGGCAAAGATTAATGGGAACTGAGCATCAGGTGAGAATGATACGACAGGAATTTCTTGTTCAGCTTTATATTTTTCAATACATTCCCAAGTAGTTTCTTCAGC
This sequence comes from uncultured Mollicutes bacterium, assembly GCA_900551955.1. Lineage (GTDB taxonomy): Bacteria > Bacillota_I > Bacilli_A > UBA3375 > UBA3375 > UBA3375. The sequence goes on from UWSE01000012.1 coordinate 12,726, forward strand.
ACCACCGACAATGATACGAATACGTGATTTAAATTCATAACCTAAGTCTAATAATCCTTTAATCGCCATCATTGAAATAACAACAGGTCCTTTATCATCTAAACTACCACGACCTACAATCATATTATCAACAATATCACCACTAAATGGTTGACCTAATGTCCATAATTTAGGATCTAATCCTGGCACAACATCTAAGTGACCTAAGATACCAAATAATTGTCCATCTTCAGGACCTAATTCTGCATAAGCATATACACCATCAGGATCTTTAAATGTTCGCATATTTAATGATTGTGCCATTTCTAAAAATGTATCAAATGCTTGGTCAACTCCTGGACCAAATGGTTTATTAGCTTCTTTATGAGCTTCATCACGTGCTGAATTAATTCGTACTAATTTTTGGATGTTAGCAACGGTCTCATTAATTAATTCTGGACAATGCTCTAAGATTTTGTCTTTCATTTTACCTCCTTTAAGCTATTATACTATATTTTTGTTAACTCAGATTAAATACTATGATTATTTTAGCTCTAAATTATCAATTCCTTGAATTGCCTTCATATAAATTTCTAATGCGGGTTTAATAAATTTAATTTCTAGACATTCGTTTGCTTGGTGCATTTTGTCAATCATACCAAATTCACTAAACACTAAGCCAAAGGCAACAAAGTTATCAAAGGCACGAGCATAAGTTCCTCCACCTGTTTGTAGTGGTTTAGTATTAGTATTCATCTTCGTATTATACACATCTAATAGTAATTGCACTAATGATGAATCTTCATTAACATATAATTGAGGTTGATATTTTATCACTTCAGCTTCTAAATTATAGTTTTTAACTAACTCTTTAAAGTTGTTAATAAACACATCCCCATCAACATTTAGGGGAAGACGAATATCAATTTGAATCATACTTGCTTCTTGATCAATAAAGATATTACCAATATTAACCATCATAGTCTCATTGCTAATATCACTAAATAAATCTTGACCATGGACTGCTAGTAAATGATCTTTAATAAATGGAACTAGACTATTATCATCAATTTTTGATGATAATACTAATTTATTAATGGCATTTTCACCTTTATGGGCTTCCATTGCATGGGCAGCTTTTCCTTCAAAGCTAATCGTTTCACCATTCACATTAGCTTCAACAAAGTCACAAACAGCATTAATTGAATTATTAGTAGTTACTTTGATATGATCACTACCTGGACCTTTAATACTAAATTGGACAATCCCTTGTTCACCATTAATTAAAGGAAATTCGGCATCTGGAGCATATCCAATTATAGGAAACTCTTGCTCTTGTTTATACTTATTAATACCTTCCCAAGTCGTTTCTTCAGCACCACCAACAATCACACGCACACGGTGTTTAAATTGATATCCACTTTCAATTAAACCTTTAATTGCCATTAAGTTGATTACTAATGGCCCTTTATCATCTAAGCTACCACGCCCAATAATTTTATCATCAACTATTTCTCCGCTAAGCGCTGAGGCTTGCGTCCATTGACTAGCATCTCCTAATCCTACCGTATCAATGTGAGCCAAGATACCAATCATTGGTTGATCTTTTGGTCCAATTTCACTATAAGCATAGTATCCGTCTGGATCAACAAAGGTATCCATCCCGATACTACTAGCCATGTCAGCAAAAGCTTGTAAACCATTATATATTCCAGGACCAAAAGGTTTTCCAACTTCTTTATGTTCTTCATCGCGAACAGTGTTAATTTGTACTAATTTTTGTATATTACTTATTGTTAATTGTTCTAATTGTTGTATATCCATATTGCTCCTTTTTAAAAATAATATCTACCAACGGTAGATATTATTTAGTATTATGCTTTATTAACACTTCCAAATTCAATCATTTTATCTGTAACTACTTGTTTAATCGCTTCTTTTCCTGGTCCTATAAATTTACGTGGATCATAAACTTTATCATCATTAGCTAATACTTCACGCACACGTTTTGTAAATGCTTGTTGACATTCTGTATTAACATTGATTTTACAGTGTCCTAACTCAATTGATTTTTTGATTTGGTGTTCAGGAATACCACTTCCTCCATGTAATACTAATGGCATGTTTGTTAAATCACGAATTTCTTCCATTTCTTTGAATCCTAATACAGGTTCACCATGGTATTCACCATGAACACTTCCTAATGCAGCAGCTAAAGCATCAATCCCAGCTTCATCTACTATTCGTTTACATTCATTGGCATCTGCATACTTAACTCCACCAACTACTCCATCTTCGTTTCCACCAACACATCCAACTTCGGCTTCAACACTTACACCTTTAGCGTGTGCATATTCAACTACTTGTTTAGTTACAGCGATATTTTCATCAATTGGTAATTTACTTCCATCAATCATTACTGAACTAAATCCAGCATCAATTGCTTCTTTACAACTTTCAAAACTACTACCGTGATCTAGGTGTAAGGCTACTGGTTGTGTTACATCTAAAGTTTCAATTAAAGAGTTAACCATTGCACTAACTACTTTAAATCCACCCATGTATTTCATTGCCCCTTCACTTACACCTAAAATAACTGGCGCATTATTTTCTTTAGTTGCTTCTAAAACCGCTTGCGTCCATTCTAAGTTATTAATATTAAATTGTCCGACAGCGTATTTTCCTTCTTGTGCTTTTTTAAGCATATTTGTCATTGATTCTAATCCCATAATCATCCTTTCAATATTATTATACTTTATTTTTAGAAGATATGTGCCAAAAATATTAAAAATATCATAAATAAATGTTTTCGTTTGAAATGCAACACCTTGGAATTATTGATAAAATTACTAAAAAGGAGAAATTATGGGTGCTGCA
>UWSE01000013.1 GCA_900551955.1 uncultured Mollicutes bacterium
TTTTAGACGGACTAAGTCCTATCGAATATCGTCTAAACGCAGCATAAAAAAGTGTGCCATTTCAGTGGACCCCCACACCCCCACAATTTTGTGGTTGACATTTTCGGGGGGGGGGTGCTATAATATAAATGTAGATAATACAATAAAATGTAAAAGAAAGGACATGACTATGAAAAAATTAAGCATGTTATTAGTTTTATGTGCAGCAATTTTACCATTAGGTGCAATTCAAACTTACTCAGCTAATCAAGTACAAAATGTTAGCGCACCTCATGGATTTAGTATTGCGCAAGGTGAAACTTTAACTACCGATTCAATTAAAGAAAAATCTGGTGCTAGCGGTGAGGTTAATGTTAATCAAGCTGCTTTAAATAAAATTAATAATGTAGGTTCAGCTGGTATTATTGTTAATTTACCAATCCAAGTAAACGGTGGAACTTACAACATTGTTGTTGCAAAAGCTGGTAGCAATGTTGCTACTAATGGTACAACAGCTATTTATGCTGCAAATATTGTGGCAAACGCTAACTTTGATATCAACAATGCTATTACTTTAGCTAGTGTTAAAGCTTTTGATTTAGTAAATGGATACACTATTACTGACCAAGTTAGTGTTGTAGATAACGGAAACACTATTACATTTAGTGTTAATGGATTAAGTAAACAAATCACTGTATCAAACCGTGGTGGTTCTAAAGAAATGCCTGCAGGGGAAGCAAAAGGTCAAACTGATCCTAACCAACCAGGACAAGATACACCTCAAGATACACCTCAAGATAAACCTCAACAACCTGAAGGTGTAACTTTAGATGCAAATGATACTAAAATTACTCCAGAAGTTGCCCAAAAAATTAAAGATGTAAGCGAATTAGTTAACATGATGGCAGCTAAAGGTACTGATGTTGGTGGTGCATCATTAAACGTTACAGCGAGTACAGCTGATTTTGCAGCTATTCAAGCAGGTACTGAAGGTGTTTACACTATCAACTTCACAGCTGAAACAGCTAAAGGTGAAACTGTATCTACTACAGCTACTTTAACTATTAAAGCTTTTAAATTAGAAGAACAACAAGGACAAGTTGCATTCATCAATGCAAACAATAAATTATTAACTACTGCTGGGACAACTGATAAAGTTAAAAGTTTAGATGACTTAAAAACAGTTATGGGAGTTAAAGCTACAGTTAGCGATAAAGATGCTTTAGCGCAAGTTACAGTAACTGCTACTAATGATGCTGAACTATTAAAAGGAACTCCTGGTACTTATGAAGTAACTTTTAAAATTGAAGGTAAAGATCAATATACTAGTGCTAAAACAACCGTTATTTTAACTGTTGTAAGTGATGATACTCCTATTACTCCAGATGGTAAAGGATATTTAAGTGCTACAAACTTCTTAGTTACAACTGATGAAGCTAAACAAATTACTTCAAACAAAGATTACAATAAAATCCACAGTGCTACAGGTAACTATGATGGACGTGATGCACTTATTACAGCAACAGTTGCTGATAATGCTAAAATTGTAAATGGATATCAAGGTATTTTTGATGTTAAATTCACTTTAGATGGAGATGGAGACACTACTACTACAGATGATCAAGTTAGTGTAACTAAAAAATTAACAGTAGTGTTTGATACAAAAGGTCAAGTAATGGAGGCGCCTATTACGATGTTCCCTGAGCTAAGTAATGGTGGATTGAATGTAGGAAAAATCAATACTGTATTTAACTATACTGGCTATTCTAGAGAACAACGTATTGAAGGTAAATTTGCTATGCTTATGCGTCCACAACGTGTAGAATCACAATATATGATTTACACAGTGCAAGAATTCTTAGATTTAACTTATGAGCAATTCTTAAATAATACATTTCAAACAATAATAGGTCAAAATGGAGAATACATCAATAACTTCGCCGTAACTGATGATTCTCACTCAATAACACCGTTAACTTCTCAACAAATTGAAGAAATTAAAGGGAAAATGTTGACTGGTGGTGGAGTCGCAATTTCGCCAATAGGTTCAAGTGAAACTATCTTTAAACAAATACAAGAAGCATTAAAAGAAGCTGAAAAACAAGCTACAGATAAACCTCGTACTTATCTTTCCTGGGGGGCTCTAAACTTCGGTAATCAACCTAAAGTCATGGTTAACGGACAAGATTTCTTTGAAGGAGCAACAGTAGATGGATCACATTGGGCAAATGAAACTATGGGAATACGAGTAGTCGATCCAGGATGTCCTGAGCTAGAACATTCACAGAATAAATATTATCCATCATCTACAGACATGATGAATGGAATGATAGTGCCTCTAGATGCTCCAGCAAAATTTAGTGGTCAAGCTGAAACTGTCGTTTTACGTAATCAGTTAAATGACACAAGCGTTGCTAATGTAAGTGCTTTAACTAATACTCAAGTATTAGATAAAGGACAAGTAGTTGCACCAGAAGGAGTAACATTAAACCCAGCAACAGTACCAGCTTATGGTCCAGTACAAGCTAACTACACTTACAAAGATGTTACATTTAACAACACTTTATATGTTTACCCTACTAACGCTATTCTTAACCCAACTCAAGATGGTTATGTAGCAGGTAGCGATAACATGGTAACTCAAGCAGAATTAAATAATGTTAAAACAGCTGATCAATTCTTTGCTTTAATTCAAGCTAGTAGTGCAACTGCTACGAAACAATTTGCTAACCCAACAGTTACATGTGATAATATAGATGATCTTAAAGCAGGTAAAGTTGGTGTTTACAGATTAACTTTAGAAAACGCTGATAAATCTGCTAAAACTGAAGTTGTGTTTACAGTTCGTCCAAACAAATCAACTCCAACTGAAGATAATAAAGGATATGTAGATGCAGTTGGTTCATTTGTAACAGAAAAACAAGCAAAACAAATAACTAAACAAGACTTCTTAGCTGGAATAAATAACGCAACTGCTGTTTATAATGGTGCTACTATTGCTCCAACAGTAGAAATCGCTCCAGAAAGCTTTGCTAAAATCCAAGCTGGAACTAAAGGAGTTTACCAAGTTACATATAAAATTGACATGAACGGTCAAACAGCAACTAAAACAGTTAACTTAGCCGTAGCTCCTGAGGGATCTAAATTCACAGGAGATGGATTAGGATTCATCTATGCTCAAGATGCAACAATCAATTCTAGTCAAGCTCAAGCATTAACTGATCCAAGTGAATTAATTGCAATTCACGAAGCATTTGCCTTCTATGGTGAAAACCAAGAAGCACCAATCGTAGTTAAAACTGACTTCGCTGCTATCCAAGCTTCACGTGGTGGAGAATACCAAGTTACATTCTTATTAGATGGTGGTAACAACCCAATGACTCGTGAAGGTGGTTTACAACCAAACCAAGCAGAAATTTCTGTAGTGTTAACTGTAATTGATGACATTACTGATCCAAAACCAGCTGAACCAACTCCAGTAGTTGCTCAACCAGCACCTCAAATTCCAACAGGAGTTAAAAATGCAGCTATCGGATTAGGATTAGTAGTTGCTATTGCCACAGCCGGATTAGTTTTAATCAAACGTAATCGTAAATAATTCTATATAAAATGAGATTTCTAAGAAATCTCATTTTTTTTATAAATTATCGAAAATATTTATATTTTATAATTTAAACAAAACATATTATATTTGGTATAATAAAGGCAACTAAGGAGGAAGATGAAAAAACTTAATAAAATTATTTTAGTGTTAATTTTAGCTATTAGTAGTATTTCTTTATTTAAGGCTAGTAGTTTAAATGACTTAGTAACACGCGCTGGGAATAAAATTTATGTTCAAACTTTAGCTCCAGCAGGTGGAGATGGAAGTCAAGATAGACCATTTAATAACTTTAAAGATGCTTATAATCAAGCACAAGCAGGTGATCACTTAGTATTGTTAGATGCAGTAACTATTCAAAGTGATGATCAAGGATTAGATGCAGGTTTTTTTAGCATCGGAAAAGATATTGTGATTGAATCTGAAGGTAACGGACAATTAAATAGTCGTGTACCATTACAATTAGTAGGTAATGTAACTATGACTAACATGGAGTTTGCTGCTAGTGAACTATATTTAAACGGTAATAGTTTAACAATGGATAATGTAACTAACTTTACAACTAGTACTGCTAAATTAACGATTTTTGGAGGGAGCTTTACAACTCCTGCCCAAAATGCTGGAACTGCTAGTAGCTTAAATATCAGTGGTAGTGTTAATAATCCTTTTGTGATTGAAAACATTTATGCTGGTAATAAAACAGGAGCTAGTAGTATTAATACAACATTAAACTTAACTTCAGGAGTTAAAGTTAATGGTGTAGTTAGTGCTTCAGGAATGGACAGTAATGTTACAGGAATGGTAGATATTAACGTTGGTAATGTAAATGCTAATGAATTTGTTAACCCAAGCGGTACAGAAAACGCTAGCATTAAATTTCAAAACTATAATAATCAATCTGGTCCGAAATTAACAGAGATTCCTAATGTTACTTTTGCAACAGGAACTAACATTAAACCAGTTAATAATACTGACTTTAAGAGTATTTCTGGAACATTAAAAATTCAAGATGATGCTAAATTAGATTTAAGCAACCTTACAGATCCTTTTCTTGCCAAACAAGCCACACTTAATGGTGGAGAATTAATTTTAAATCAAAACGGATCTTTGCAGGTACATGGTTTCATTGATGGAACAGGTATTACTTTAAAAACACCTGGAGCAGATGTGCAAACATCAGGTCCAGTAGTTAAAGACCACGTGTATATTCTAGGACGAAACCCATCTAACGTTGCAGTTAACTTTACACCATTTGCGACACAAACTCACTATGAGTTAGTTAAAGAAACACAAGGTGGAATTGATACTTGGGTAGTTCGTGAAAAACAAATTGATAAACCAATCGCTTCTTTAGCAATTGATGGTAATAATCGTTTTAAAATTGAAGCAGGAGCAGAATATCCAATTAAATTCACTTATGCTGATGCTGATGGTAATCCATTAACTTATAATCCAGATTTCACTTTTACATTAAAAGATCCTAATGGGCAAGATGTAAGTGATATGTTAGCAGAAGTAGCAGGAGATATTGATCCTCATGATGCATTGTTAAATCTATATAGCGATAAATTACAACCTGGAAACTATACATTAACTGTTGTTGACAACATCACTAATCAAACATTTGATGTAACTATTGAATTATACAATGATCAACAACCACCGGTAGAACCTAAACCAACAACTTATGAAGTAGTATTTGATGCAAATGGTGGAGTTGGAAGTATGCCTAACCAAACAATTGATGTTAATGCACCAACTGCATTAAGTACTAATGCTTTTACTCGTGAAGGTTATGAATTTAAAGGATGGAGTACAACTCCTGATGGAGCTGTTCAACATCAAGATAAAGAACCAGTAACTGATTTAGCACCAGCTGGTGGAACTACAACATTATATGCAGTTTGGGAAAAAGTAGAACAACCAAACCCACAACCACCAGTAGAACCACAACCAGTAGTTTATGAAATTGCTTATAATGCTAATGGTGGAGTAGGAACTATGTCTAACCAAGTAGTTAAAAAAGGTGAGGATGTAGTATTAGCTAAAAATACGTTTACTAAAGCAGGATACCAATTTAAGGGATGGGCAACTAGTGCTAATGGAGACGTTAAATATACTGACGGACAAACTGTTACTGATCTAGTGTTCCCACAAGCACGTACAGTAATTACTACTTTATACGCTGTTTGGGAAAAATTGCCAGAACCACAGGTAACACCAAATCCTCCAGTAGATTCTCAACCTCCAGTTACACCTAACCCACCGGTTGAACCTCAACCAGAACAGCCCGATCCAGTTGTTCCAGAACAACCAGTTCAACCTGAAGTTAAACCAACAACTCCAGTTGAAACTAAATCACAAACTAGTGTTCCAACAGGAGTGGCAACTATAGTTACAACTTTAAGTTTAATTACTATAATTAGTGGAGCGTTACTAACACTCGTTGTTCGTAATCGTAAATAATATATACAAAAAATTCTCATTATAACAATGAGAATTTTTTTTTATTTAATGATACAATATATTAGAATTAGGAGTAGTAATGAAAAAGTTTTTTACTGTAATTTTGGTACTATTAAGTTTAGTATTAATATTTATTGGTGCTAATTTAGGATTAAATAAATTTAATAAAACTAATTTTGAACAACTAAGTGAGAATGATCAGACTTTAATTAGTGACTTAGATAAATTAGATAAAATTATTGAAGAAAAACCATTATGGACTAATTTTGATATACAAAATAAATCATTAGTCTTAGCTAATGGACGTTTTAAATATAGTTATATTATAAATCCTCAAGTTGAACCTAGTGGATTAGGAGTAACAAAAATTAATTTACCTAGCGATTACAATATAAGTGTTTATCGTATGGCAGGAGTAGCATACAATAACTTGCAATTCCATATCGCTCAAGGTAACTTTAATACGAAGGATCAATCAATTAAAGTTTATAATAATGATATCTTCTATATAAGATACGACGATGGTCGTTTTGATCGCGAAGATGATGGATATATCATCTCATTTATTGCTCATGAAGCATTTCACTATTATATGCAAAAAAACTGGACACTAACTTACAAAGTACCAGAAATTCCAATTAGCGATCAAGGAGCCGAAACATTAGCGACAATGTATATATTAAATGGTGAGATGCAAACTAACATTGTGGAAAATGGTAGTAATGAAGCATTGATTGATATTGTTCATCAATACAACGAACAATATCAATCACTAAAAAATAGTGATCCAGAATATGCTAGTTATTTTGCTAGTCAAGAATTAAATGAAGGTACAGCTCAATTTGTTGGGTATAGTGCTAACCTCGACTTAGAACGTCAATCAATTTTATTCCCTAATCCTACTAAAAAAGGAACAGGTTATTTTATAGGTGACTATAGTATTGATATTCGTCAAGCACCAGACCCTGCATTCTATACTCGCAATCTTCCTTATCATACAGGTAAATTATTATGTTTAGTTTTAGATAAAGTAGGCCCTAGTGATTGGCAAGCTCAATTAAATACACAAAGTATAGAAAGTCCAATCTTCTTACAAGATATTTTAGCAAGTATATAAAATAAAAGAACCATTGAATTGATCAATGGTTCTTTTATTTTTATTTTTTAGTTATTTTGTATTGATTATCTTGATAACTTAAGATAAATGTTTTAGCACCTTTCGATTCATCTTTGATGATTTCTTTAGCTAGTAGTGTTTCGATTTCACGTTGAATATGACGTTTCATTGGTCGAGCTCCATAAGTTGGATCAAGACCTAATTCGATAATTTTATCCATTGCACTTTGTTCTACTTCTAGCGTAATATCATTTTTATCTAAACGTGTGCGTAATTCGTTTAAGAATTTTCCAGCGATTTTACTTAGCACTTCTTCGTTTAGTGGATTAAAGATAATGATTTCATCAATACGGTTAACAAATTCTGGTTTAAAGTAATTATTAATTGTATTTTCATATGCTTGTGTTTTAACTTCTTTATCTTCTTCAAAGGCATATTCACTACCTAAGTTACTAGTCATTATAATTAATGTATTTTTAAAATCAACAGTTACTCCTTTAGAATCAGTAACTCGTCCATCATCGAGAATTTGTAATAAGATGTTAAAGACATCTGGGTGAGCTTTTTCAATCTCATCTAATAAGATGATTGAATAAGGATTACGTCGAACAGCTTCAGTTAGTTGTCCCCCTTCCTCATAACCAATATATCCAGGAGGAGCACCAACTAATCGACTAACGGCATGTTTTTCCATATACTCACTCATATCAATACGGATGATTTTATTTTCATCATCAAATAATTGTTCAGCTAGTGCTTTAGCAACTTCAGTTTTACCAACTCCAGTTGGTCCTAAGAATAAGAAAGAACCAATTGGTTTAGATTCATCTTGGATTTGTGCTTTTGAACGCAAAATGGCGTTAGTTACAAAATCAAGAGCTTCACTTTGGCCAATAACACGTTTAGCTAACACTTGGTCTAGTTGTAACAATTTTTCTCGTTCTGTACTCATTAATTTAGATACATCAATGTGTGTCCAACGAGAGATAATTTTAGCAATCTCTTCATCAGTTACGACTTCGGTAATTAAACGTTCATCGTCATCTTGATTAATTTTTGCTTCATTTTCTTTAATTTTTTTCTCAAGCTCAGGAATAGTTTGATATTGAATTTTAGCTGCTTTTTCGTATTCTCCATCAATTTGTGCTTGATTGAATAATAATTTTTGTTTATCTAATTCAATTTTGGCATCTTTAACACTATCAAGTTGTTCTTTTTCCAAATTCCATTGAGCCATTAAATTAGTTTCTTGTTCTTTTAAGTTAGCTAATTCACTTTTAATGTTTTCTTTTCTGGTTTTAGCTTTTTCATCTTTTTCTTTTTTAAGGGCTGATAATTCAATTTCTAACTTTCTTATTTTTCGTTGTAATTCATCAATTTCAACTGGCATTGAATCCATCTCAACTCTAATTGTTGCACATGCTTCATCAATTAAATCAATCGCTTTATCAGGTAAGAAGCGATCTGTTATATAACGATTTGATAAAGTTGTAGCGGCAATAATTGCTTCATCTTTAATTTTAACTCCGTGGTGTTGTTCAAAACGATCTTTTAACCCACGTAAGATCGCAATTGTGTCTTCAACAGTTGGTTCATTGACTTGCACTTTTTGAAAGCGTCGTTCTAGAGCCGAATCTTTTTCAATGTATTGACGATACTCATTAAATGTAGTAGCACCAATCGTTCTTAATTCACCTCGTGCCAACATTGGTTTAAGTAAGTTAGCAGCATCCATTGCTCCATCGGTTTTACCAGCACCAACTAATTGGTGAATTTCATCAATAAATAAAATGATTTCACCATCACTTTGTTTGATTTGATCTAAAACCCCTTTTAAACGATCTTCAAATTCACCTCGATAACTAGCACCAGCAATTAATGCTCCTAAGTCTAATTCAATTACACGTTTATTTTGTAAGCCAAATGGTACATCATTATTAAAGATACGCCATGCTAACCCTTCAACTATAGCCGTTTTACCAACTCCTGGGTCCCCAATTAAAACGGGATTGTTTTTGGTTTTACGACTAAGAATTTCAATGACACGTCGAATTTCTTCATCTCGCCCAATTACTGGATCAACTTTCCCATCTTTGACTTCTTGAGTTAAGTCTCGACCATATTTTTCTAATGCTTCTAATTGACTTTCTTTTGATTGGTCATTCATTTTAATTCCTCCTCTGCGTTTTTCTTCATAATCTTTTAATTGTTCGTCAGTGATATTATAAGTAGTTTTAATCGCTTTAATGATTGAATCAGACGTTTTAAACATCGCGATTAAAAATACTCCATTACTTAAATATTCATCACCAAAATCTTTTAGTAGTTTTGTTGCTTTAGAATAAGCTTCAATTACATCTCTACTTAAAGTTGGTTGATAATCACCATTTATTGATGGTAATTTATTTAGATTTTCATCTATCAATTCATTAACATTATTAAGATCAATGTTAAATTGTTGAATAAAAGTTTTTAAGTCATGATCATTGATCATAACTTTTAAAATATGACTTATGGTCAGCTCAGGATTATTATTTTCTAAACATAATTCTACTGCCTTATTTAAAGTCATCTGTAATTTATTAGTCATTTTATCTATGTTCATATGCTTTCTCCTCTACATATATATTTTACCACTATTAAAAAGTGGGGTGTAAATAATTTTAAAAATTTTCCGCACTTTTATAAAGTAGTGTAAAATTTTTTTATTTTATTTACACACATTTTTTTAAAAGAGTTACAATAATATTGTTGGGAGGAAATATGAATAATAAATTATTTAGTAGTAATATAATTATGGGATTGATGTATATCATTATAGGGGCTTTGATTGCCTTTAATCCTTTATTAACACAAATTGTATTAATTTATATAATTGGTATTTTAGCTATTTTTTATGGAGTTAACTTGGTAGTTAGATATTTCCGCGGTTTTGATGGTTATATAAGTATTATTATAGATTTAATTATGGGACTATTATTAGTCGGATCAGGAATATATGTATTATTTAACCCAGTCATTTCAAGTCTTACTTTACCAATGGTAGCAGGTATTTATTTAATTGTTGATGCAATTGTTAAAGTACCTGCTAGTTATCAAGCTTATAAAGTATTTGATATTCCATTATGGATCATATTAATTACAATCTTAATACCTTTTATTCTAGGTTTATTGTTAGCATTAGAACCATTTAATACAGCAATGCAAATTGTGATGATAACAGGAATTTTCTTTATAATTAGTGGAATAATAGATGTAATAATAACTATCTATATTCATCATCAATTAAAAAAAGCTAATCAATTATTTTAAAATATAAGTAATATAAAAAGCACTCATTATTTAAAAATAAAGGGTGCTTTTTATTATTAATTGCTATAATTATATTAGATAAAGGAGAATGATGAAACAATTAAGACAATTAATGTTAGTAAGTATTATTATAACTATTAGTTTAATGGTATTTATTTATCTTCGTAATTTAAATCAGTTTGGTTATATTGTATTATTTCGTCAAATTCCTTTATACAAACACAACACACCAACCAGCAATATTTGGTTAACTGGAATAATTTCATTCTTTGTGCTGGTTAGTATGAGTGTGTTTGTAGGAGCATTTTTATATCACTATATTATGTATAAAAATATTTATTTTTTACGTTTTAGTAAAAAAGAACGTTTACCAATTATAACTACAGCGCTAACTTTATGGCTATGGATGATTAGTTTTAGTGTCTTAATTGAAATGGCGCTATATAGTCCTGGACACAAATTTAGATCATTGGTGGGGATTAATATTAATTATTTTAATCATGAGTTTTATCCGCATCATTTATTTGAATTAACTAATCTTAGTTGGATATGGCTAATAATAATTACTTTATTATTAGTAATTTATAAATATGGAATTCCTTATCTAAAACAAAAGCTTAAAAGAAAGTAGTAACAAAGAAACGGGTAACTAGGCAAAAATTAAAATATTTTGACAATCAACAAATATTGTGGTATAATTACTATGGCGTTTTACCACACTTAAGATGCCCCGTAAAACATCTTAATCAAGGAGTAAAAATGAACAAAACATTTACGTTAAAAGCGCAAGATATCCAAAAAGAATGGTTAGTAATTGATGCAACTAACTTAACTGTTGGACGTTTAGCTAGTGAAGTAGCTCACATCTTGCGCGGTAAACATAAACCAACTTTTACACCACACATGGATTGTGGGGATAATGTAATTATCATTAATGCAGAAAAAGTTAAATTTACTGGAAACAAATGGAGTGATAAAATCTATTATCGTCACACTAACCATCCAGGTGGACTTAAAAGTGAAACAGCTAGTGAAATGCTAGAAAAACACCCTGAGCGTATTTTAGAACGTGCGATTAAAGGGATGTTACCTAAAAATAAATTAGGTCGTCAAATGTATCGTAATGTATATATCTATGCTGGAGAAAACCACCCACACGAAGCACAACAACCAAAAGCGTATACGTTACAAAAATAATTAAGGAGTAAGTATTATTATGGCAAATTATTATTATGGAACTGGTCGACGTAAATCATCAGTTGCGCGTGTGCGTATGGTAAGTGGAAGCGGAAAAATTATCGTTAATGGTGTAGATGTAGAAAATTACATTCCTAGTCCAAATTTATTAATTGACTTAAAACAACCATTAGTATTAACTGAAACTCAAGATAAATTTGATATTACAGTAAATGCTACAGGTGGTGGATTTAGTGGACAAGCAGGTGCTATTCGTTTAGGGATCGCTCGAGCTTTAATGGAAGCTGACCCAAGTTATCGTAAAACATTAAAACAAGCAGGACTAATTACACGTGATGCTCGTTGTAAAGAACGTAAAAAATATGGTCTTAAAGCAGCACGTCGTGCACCACAGTTCTCAAAACGTTAATATTTATTTATATTATTAAGGAGCAATATGAAAAAAGAAATTCATGCTGATACTGTTATGATGCACGTTAAATGTGCAACATGTGGTAACGAATTTGATGTCTTATCAAACAAAGATAACTTAGTGGTAGAGCAATGTAATGAATGTCACCCAGCTTATACAGGTAAAGCTAAACAAGTAGTAGCTGCTGGTCGTGTTGATAAATTCAACAAAAAATATGGTTTTGATAAATAAAATAGACTTTAAGTCTATTTTATTTTTATATAAGGAGTAATGTGTTTGACAAGTTAAGTAATTTACATGAAAAATATTTACTTTTACAAGAAAAAATGACCAGCCAAGAAGTTTTATCTGATCCACAACAAATTAAAAATATTAGTAAAGAAATTAAAGAATTAGAACCAATTGAAGCGATGTATCAAACATTTAAAACATTATTAGATGAAATTAATGATGCTAAAGAAATGTTAGAAGAAGAAACTGATAGTGATTTAAAACAAATGCTTGAAGATACGATTCGTGATAATGAAAAACAATTAGTTGATTTAGAAGATGAAGTTAAAATTTTATTATTACCAAAAGACCCTAATGATGGAAAAAATGCAATTCTAGAAATTAGGGGAGCTGCTGGTGGAGATGAAGCTAACATCTTTGCTGGTGATTTACACCGTATGTATAGCAAATACTTTGACAGTATTGGTTTTAAAACTGAATTATTAGAAGCTCATCCAGCTGAAGCTGGCGGTTATTCTTTAATCTCAATTTTAGTTAAAGGAGAAGATGTATTTTCTAAACTAAAATTTGAATCAGGAAGCCACCGTGTGCAACGTGTACCTGTAACAGAATCGCAAGGACGAATCCATACTTCAACAGCAACAGTAATTGTTATGCCTGAAGTGGAAGATGTTGAAGTTGAGATTAATGAAAATGATTTAAAAATTGATGTTTATCGTTCAGGAGGAGCTGGTGGTCAGAGTGTAAATACCACAGATAGTGCTGTACGTATTACTCATATTCCAACCGGGATTGTCGTTGCTTGTCAAAACGAACGTAGTCAGTTACAAAATAAAGAACAAGGGATGAAAATTTTACGTGCTAAATTATATGATCACTTCTTACAAGAACAATTAGAAGCTAATGATTCAGCTCGTAAATCAAAACTAGGAACAGGTGCCCGTAGTGAAAAAATTAGAACATATAACTATCCACAAAATCGGGTAACAGATCACCGTATCGGTTTAACCTTAAATAAATTAGACCAAGTTATGGAAGGGAAGTTAGAAGAAATCATCGATGCTTTAATCGTTGAAGATCAACTAGAACGATTAGAAGCATTTGAAAGTGAGAAATAAATGGATCGCCAACTACTTAAGTGGTTAGAAGATAATGGTTGTCCAACTAGTTATGCAACAATTATTGTGCATAAATTATATAACATGACACTGCCAGAGTTTTTAGCTAAACATAATGATTTAGATCATCACCAATTATTAACATTGATGAATAAATATGAAGAAGAACATATTCCAATCCCATATTTATTAAATGAAGAGTATTTCTTAAATGATTTTTATTATATTAATCAAGATGTACTAATTCCTCGCATCGAAAGCGAAGAATTAGTAATGAGTGTTTACAATTATATCAAAGAACATTATCAAGTTGGTGCTACGATCATTATCGCTGATGTTTGTTGTGGTTCTGGAGTATTAGGAATAAGTTTAAAACTACTTGCAACAGAATTTGATATTAAACTATATAGTTGTGATATTAGTGCTAAAGCGCTAGAGGTGTGTAAAACTAATTATCAACAACACGGGATTGAAGGGGAAATATTATTAGGAGATTTATTAACCCCGTTAATATATAATCATATTAATCCAGATATTATTATCATCAACCCACCATATGTGCCAACAACCCGCATCGTTGATGATTTAGTTAAACAAGAACCGAATATAGCCATCTTTAGTGGTGAAGATGGTTTAGATTGCTATCGTAAATTTTATCAACAACTACCACAACTAAATAATCAACCAGTTATCTTTGGTGAGATCGATATAACACAAAATGAAAGTATTAAACAATTCAGTAACAACATTAAAACAATCAAAGATATCGGTGGTGTAGAAAGGTTCTTTATCGATGAACAAAATCAACCTTAATCAAGCTTATGATTTATTAATGGATCACCAACCTATTTGTGTTAGTACTGATACCGTATTAGGTATCGCTACTTTGGTTGAAGATCAAGATTTAATTTATCAATTAAAACAACGCGATGAAGATAAGAAAATTATATATTTAATTCCTGATTGTAGTTTTATTCCTAATCTTGATGCAAGATTAGAAAAAAAACTACAAACATGGTGGCCGGGTAATGTATCAGTTATTATTAATAACCAAGGTTATCGGATCCCTAAGCACCAACCACTGTTAGATTTACTTAATTTATTAAATAAACCGCTAGCTGTTAGTAGTGCTAATCTTAGTGGACAAGACATTGCCTTAAGCTTTGAAGCGGTTAATCAAATATTTCCTAACTTGCCGGTCTATGGAGATGATCAAAACTTAAGTCAAATACCTTCAACAATTTTTCAAATTGATGAAGAGTTAAATATTAC
This sequence comes from uncultured Mollicutes bacterium, assembly GCA_900551955.1. GTDB lineage: Bacteria > Bacillota_I > Bacilli_A > UBA3375 > UBA3375 > UBA3375. The sequence goes on from UWSE01000013.1 coordinate 14,706, forward strand.
GAAATTGCGTTAAAGGAGCGTTATGCAAATTTTTATCACATCAGATCATAGTGGTATAGATAAGCGTCACCACTTAATTGATTTTATCACTAACCTGGGTTATCAAGTAACTGATTTAGGAACTGAAGATACAACTAGTAACTATGCAGAGTTAGCAATCAAGCTCGGAGAAGCTGTTGTTAATCATCCAGGGAGTTTAGGTATTGTAATGTGTGGAACTGGGATTGGAATTAGTATAGCCTGTAACAAAGTTAAAGGGATACGTTGTGCTTTAGTTGATAAAGTAGAAAATGCCCACCTAGTTAAAGAGCACAATAATGCTAATGTAATTAGTTTAGGGGCCAGAACTACTAGTTTAGAAGAGATGGAAGCAATTATTAAAACTTTCTTAGATGCTGAGTTTGAAGGGGGACGCCATCAAGCACGGATCGACACTATTAGTGAATACGAAGTGTAGATTGTAATCTAAAAGTTTACACTAAGGAACTCATTTAAGAACTGATTTGGACTCATTCCGATAGTTTGCATATGAGTTCCATTTATTATTTTTGTAGTGCGATTTATTTCTTCTTGTGTTATACCACTAAAATCTGTACCTTTCTTGAAAAATTTACGAATTTCTCTGTTTTTTCTCTCGACTGTACCTTTTTCAAAAGGTTTTCCAGGGTGACAGAAATAAATTGGTATAATATCCGTTGTAAATACCTCGTTAAGTTTTTTAAACTCGGA
>UWSE01000014.1 GCA_900551955.1 uncultured Mollicutes bacterium
GTTTATCTAGGAGGTGTATACTAATGATATTAGTTACTTGTGGAACCCAAACACAACCATTTCCGCGGTTATTTGAAGCCGTTGAAAATGTTAATGTTGATCAAGCAATTATAATGCAACTAGGACATACTAAATTTGATACGAAACATCAACATTATGATTTTAGTCCTAACTTTAGTGATGATTACAACCAAGCGCAAGTAATCATCACTCATGGAGGCGTTGGTAGTATTATGCCTGGACTACTTGCACATAAAATCGTAATTGTAATGCCAAGATTAGCTAAATATCGTGAGCATGTTGATGATCACCAACTAGAAATTACTAATAAGTTACAAAAAGAAGGATATATTTATGTAATTAATGATAGTAATGAATTACAATCATTATTAGATAATCTTGATAATTTAGAGCCAAAAAGATATGAAAGTAATAATGCAAACTTTAATCAACAATTTATTGAAATATTAAACAAATTATAAAAGTGAGTCAAAAGCGCTGGGATAATTTTTGTCCCACCAAAAAAAGATGTCATATTGCTATTAATCCAACATTCTTCTACTATGGTATAAACTTTTCTAGTTGTAATTGTTTATTAGTTTTGTTTCTAGAATGTAGTTTCTATAATTGGTTCATCATATAGAACAAGAAATTTAATTGAATAATTGTACATTCTTATTTTTACAAAAAGTACAAATTTATATTGACATTTATACTTTTGGATAGGTATTCATCAACCCATCTACTAATAGTTCCTATGTTGTTAGGCATGCCTAACAACTTTCTAGCTGCTTCGGATTGCTTTAATTTCCCACTAATAACTTTATTTGAAGCAAATTATGATTTTCATCAATCTTTGTTGAAATTGAAGAAGTAATAATATTGAATAAAACGTCTCACGTTTGTGAGACGTTTTTGAATTAAATTTTAAATGTTTTTATTTGTTAGTGAATATCGCAACAGAGTAGTTACACAATGTATTATATCTTCAAAAAGCCCTATTTATAGGGATTTTTGAAGAATCACTTGACAAGCGGGGGGGGGGGTTATGGTATAATAGGGATATCTAGAAGTATTATGAAACTTAAGAGAAGGATAATTTTTTTTGCAATATTACTTACATTTACATCAGTTTCTGCGGCCGCAATCGAATTTAATAACGATCAGTTTGCGGTAGGTAATGATGTTACTAGCAACACAAATTATGAATTATTTAAAGATAAACACTCGATTTATAATGTGAGTTATAGCAATGACAATCATGATATTTACAATATAAATTACAACAATCTTTTTGAGGATCAAAACAAGCAGATTTCGTTTAAAAACGAAAAGGTTAATGAAAGTAAAAAAACATCGTTATTAACTTTATGTTCCTTAACCCTTTTATTGTGTTTACTTGTTGTATTTTTTACTAATATCTATTATGCCCACAGAAGGAAAAAGAATGAATATAAAGATTAGTGTAAGAGTTGATGGTAATAACGAAAATAAAAAAGTATTTGAGTTTGATAATCGGCTTGTAATCGATGAAACGATACAAACCATATTAAAGGATGGTTTTGGTTTCCAACAAGGTATAGAATATATTTATTCAATGAGAAACAAGCAAAAAATCCTACCAACTTTAACTTTTGCACAAGCTCAAATCTTTACAGGAGATGATTTATATGTCAAATTATGAAATATTAATGGAATTGTCTCGTTTCAATGCTAGGACACAAAATCAAATTAATATTTTGCTCCAAGAAGATGATAATCTACTGCCCACTAGATTAGAATTTAAAGATAATGCAATTTCTTTTTGTTTTGCTTGTGATGAAGGACGATTATTATCCAATATAAATTTAACTCTTCAAGAGCAAATGATTGTATTTATGAACTTATGTAAGCTGGAAAAGTTAGATGAAAAAATTGATTTTTCGTTAAATCCCCAAAACATTTATATTGACTATAGTTTAAATCCTAAAATATTGTTCCGTGACATAAAAACTGAACATGATTATTCTTTGATCGATAAGATTAAAGCATGTGTTGGAGCTACAATTAATAAAGAATATAGTTATGAAGATTATCTTTGTGGAGGAGTTGATTTATTAACCAAAACACGACTATCCAATCTAGTGCAAGCGACTGATATTGAGAGTTTACAATCGTTCTTATCAACAGATATTAATAATATTAAGAAAGATTTTAATAATAATTATATGTTGTTTAAAAAAAGCAAAATTACTAGTAAAAATATTTTTATGTATATTACTCTAATATTATCAATCCTATTATTAGTAACATCAATATTTTTAGGTATTAAACTAATGAAGGAGACAAAACAGATTAATATTTATAATTTATATACTAGTCAAAAATATAGTGAAGTAGTAGAACAAAGTAAATCTTTAAATGTTGATAATATGTCTGAAAATCTACTTTATACTATTGCTAATAGTGTTATTATGAGCCAAAAATTGGATGAACCTAAAAAAAATCACTTGTTATCGCAAATTAGTGTTGATGGAAATCAAGATATATTAATGTTTTGGGTATTACTTGGTCAAGAAAAATATGAAGAAGCTCAAGACATAGCCTATAAGTTAAATGATAAGGATTTATTAGTATACTGTAATCTAAAAGAATTAGATAGTGTCATCAACTCTTCAAATCTTTCAGCAAGCAAGAAAGAAGAAAAGAGAAAACAAATCGAAGGAAAATTAAATGAACTAGGGGTTAGTGTTAATAAGTAAGGATTATCGTGAATTTATTATATATATTTTTAGAAAGTGAAGTTAAGGTTATTCCACTAAGTAGTAATTTAGAGTATAAAAATATATTATTTAAGGTTGATGACAATCAACCTTTCGCTATTTATAATGGCGAAACTCTTAAAATACCCGTTAATGAAATTGTCAATGTCGGGGACATTATTTTCATGGCTGTTAATCAAGATCGTTATGAATACGATTTAATAGAACCAATGGTTTTTGGTGTGCATGGGGATTGCAACATTAACAGCATTGATGCAAGCATCAATAACAATAAGTTATTCATAGATAATACTAACCTACCAATTTTTGTTAATAATAAACTAATAAATAGTGATGAGATTGATTTAGAAGTGGGAGATAATTTAATTTTTGGTAATTTTGTGTTAGTGTATGGTGGAGCTTCAATTATTAGTATAGGACAGCCACTACCTATAAATCAAGATTATAAATTTACTCCCTTTACAGAGAAATTTGAATATCAAACCAGTCCTAGAGTAAATAAAAATTTACCTGATGAAATAATAGAGATTAAAACTCCAAGCGATAAACCCAAATTCTCTAAACAAGGTATTGCTAGAATTGTAGTTCCTCCGTTGGTTTCGGTGTTAGGGAGTATTGCACTAGCATTTATAACAAAGCGTGGTGCGATGATAATCATAGGGGTTATTACTACTATTTGTGCCCTAACTTTTTCTATAGCGTCGTATTTTCAAGAACGAAATGAAATTAAGAATAAAATTAAATTTAGAGAGCAAAGTTACCATAAACACCTGCTAAAGGTTAGAAAGCAATTAAACAAAGCATACAAAAGCGAAATTGATTATTTCACCTACAATTACCCAAAACAACAAGATGTAGCCAAGATGGTTATAAACAATAGTCCCCGCATGTATGAACGTGGCATTTCAGATGATGATTTCTTAACTTTTAGTGTAGGTAGCCATGCAAGCAAACCAACATATAAATTAACCTATGAGATTGATGATTTAAAATATGATAAAGATAGCTTGTTTGATGAAGGGCAACAGGTGTTTGATAAATTTAATTATATACCCGATATTCCAAGCATTATCGATTTAAAAACTACCAATTTAGGTTTGGTTGGTAATAAATCATTAATTATCAATGAACTTAAAAGAATTATACTTGATTTATCATTTTTTCAATCTTATCATGACCTTAACCTAGTTTTGTTGGTGGACGACCAATACAAGAGTGAATTTGATTTTGCAAATTGGTTACCTCATTTTAAAATAGATGCATTAAATTTAAACACAGTTATCACAAGTGATCAGCAACGTGAGCAAGTTTTAGGAAGTATATATAATTTATTGCGCGAGAGAAAAACACAACTTGAAGAAGACAACAAAGAAATAAGATTTAATCCACACATAATATTATTAATCGAAGATTTTAAACTCATCATGAATCATCCAATCATGGAGTATTTACTAGAAACGAATAAATTAGGGATTTCTTTGATTGTATGTGCAGATAACAATTCCGAGTTGATGAAGAATGTAAACACTATAGTATCGCTACAAGACGTATACAATGCCAAGTTAGAGTTATTATCCGGAAAAGAGAAGAAAATTCGTTTAAATCGCGATAGTCTTCAACCATATAATTATGAGCATTTAGCAAGAACCATAGCAAAGTATGATCATAAAGTAGGAATTACTAATAGTATACCGGATATGGTAGGATTTTTAGAAATATTCGATGTGGATAAAGTTGAGGAACTAGATATTAAACAACGATGGGATGCTGCGAATATTCATAAAAGCATCAATGTACCATTAGGTAAAAAAACTAGTAATGAAAAAATGTTCTTGAATCTGCACGAAAAAGCACACGGTCCACACGGACTTGTTGCAGGTACAACAGGTAGTGGTAAAAGTGAAATTATTCAATCATATATTCTTAGTTTAGCAGTTACTTTTTCTCCGTATGAAGTAGGATTTTTATTAATTGATTTCAAAGGTGGTGGAATGGCAAATCTATTTATAGATTTACCACACTTGATTGGAACAATTACCAACTTAGATGGGACAGAAAGCATGCGAGCACTTGCCAGTATAAAAGCCGAACTTAAGCGAAGACAACACATATTTAATGACCATAATGTCAATAATATTAATTTATATAATCAATTATTTAAAGAAGGGCAAGCTAAAGAGCCGTTACCACACCTATTTATTATAAGTGATGAGTTTGCTGAACTTAAAAAAGAACAGCCAGAATTTATGAGTGAATTAATTAGTGTGGCGCGAATTGGACGAACGTTAGGGGTGCATTTGATTTTAGCTACGCAAAAACCTTCAGGTGTAGTAGATGATCAAATTTGGTCTAACTCAAAATTTAAGTTAGCTTTAAAAGTTCAAGATGAATCTGATAGTAAGGAGATGTTAAAAACTCCTGATGCTGCTCATATCACCCAAACAGGAAGAGCATATTTACAAGTAGGAAATAATGAAATATATGAACTGTTCCAATCTGCATGGAGTGGTGCGCCCTATATGCAAAATGCTAGCAACGAAGTTGAGATAGATACTGATATTTATGAGATTAATAACCTAGGCCAAAGACAAGTTATCAATAAAGATTTGAGCAGCAAACAACAAGATAAAACAATTACAGAGCTAGATGCTGTAATTAATGAAATTAAAAATACTTATGATGCAAATAATTATCAACCCGTAACTAAAGCATGGTTACCAAGCTTGGCAGAACAAATTGTTGAGCAAACTGAAATATCAGATCACTTAGAAGCGCTAAGTAGTGTGAATGCAACATTTAAGTTAGGTATTATTGATATCCCTGACCAGCAAGCACAAGAAGAGTATGTAATCAATTTAGATAAGGATCCTAATGTTATTATATATGGTTCTGGTGGTTATGGAAAATCCTTAGCATTAGGTACAGCGATTATATCATTAGCAAAACAAAACAATCCACAATTGATAAATATCTATACATTAGATTTTGGTAATTCTGGATTGATAGGATATAAAAATCTAGCACATGTTTGTGATTACATTTCTTTCGATAATGTAGATAAGCTACCTCGATTAAAAAATAAAATTTCTAAATTAATTAGCGAAAGAAAAACGCTATTGGCACAATATAATGTAACCAACGTGAAGATGTATGAAGAGTTAACAAATAACTGTATTGAGCGTATTGTGATCGTTATTGATAACTATGAAGTAATTAATGATATCGACGATACATTTAATAAATTTTTAGAAGTTACTTCAAGAGATGGTTCTAGTTTAGGAATTACCTTTATCGTTTCGACCAACAAATCCGGAGCTATTAAGCCGGGGGCAAAAAACAACTTCAATCACTACGTTTCATTATTTATGAATGATAGTGGAGATATGATTGATGCTGTTGGTCGATGTCAATATCCATTAACAGGTAAAACAAAAGGGCGTAGCATTGTTAAATATAATAATAGTATTTATCAAATGCAAATTTATTCGCCAACATCTTTTGAAAATGATATTGAATATGTAAAAAAATTAAGCACTTTAGTTGACATAATAAACAATAAATTCGATGGCATTAAGCCAAAAGGTATTCCTGATTTATCAGATGGTTTCAACACAAATGATTGGGATCAATACGAATATGCTAATGAGAATAAAAATAATATAGTTGGTCTTACAGCATTAAATTTAGAGAAAATTGGAATTAAAACATTTAATGAGATGTTTATGGTTGCTGGACCAACTAATAGTGGTAAGACAAACTTTATTAAAATCCTTTTATCTTATCACCAAGATGCTTATATTATTGACTCAGTAGAAATGAATTTAGTAACCTATAAGGATCAACAATATCGATATGTCAATGACAATGTAGCATTTGATAAATTCATTGACGTGTTAAATAAATTGGTAGATAAACGCAGTGAAGAGTGTCAACGCTTGATTGATGATGGTACATATTTAACGCCAAGAGAATATGTTAAAAATCAAGAACCTAAATACGTGTTTATTGATGATTATGATGACTTTATTGAAAGATTTAGTAGTGAGAAAGTTGTAGATACATTTAAACAAGCAATGAAATTCAATATCAAGTTTATAATAGGTATTAATACAATAACTCCAAAATCATCAAGTAGCAGTATGTATCAAGTAATTAAACCAGTTAAAGATGGTGTGGTGTTAGGAGTTGAGAGTACGTATTCATTATTGAATTTGCCTAATAAAGAAGTGCCACAACCAAAATATGGAGTTTTATCAACCAATGGAGAATTATTCAAAATTAGAATCCCCCAATTTAAGGAGTAGAAATGAAAAACAATAGATTGTTACCAATCGGGACAGTTATGTATTTTAATGATTTAGAAAAAACATATATGATTGTTGCACGAGCTATGCAAGTGCAACAAGAAGGAGAAATCAAAACATATGATTACGGAGCATGTATGTATCCTGAAGGTTTTGTTGATACGAAGTTAATTTATTTCAATGATGAAAATATCGATGAAATACTATTTAAAGGGTATGAAGATGAAACGGAAGAGGAGCTATCAGCTTTTATTATTAAAAGAGCAGGAGAATATTTGTCTACTGACTTTATGATTGAAACAAGTGAGGAGGAGTGGTAACATGCATAAAAAGTTAAATAAAATACTACACTTTTGTTTAGTGTTAGTAGTTTTAACATCAGCGTTAATGATAGGGCTTTTTAAAAATCAATATTATGCACAAAATACAAATTTACCTATTGCAGTCGTTGATCAAGATACTGGAATTAATGAAGAAGGAAAAACAATTTATTATGGTAAAGAATTTTTAAAAACCATCAACGACAAAAGTATGTACAAGTCAGTTAGCTTAACAGAAGCTAAAGAAGGTGTTGAAAACGATATTTATTGTGCCTATGTAGTCATACCGGATAATTTCTCAAAAAATATCGAATCAATAAAAACCACACCAACTAAGTCTGTAGTTGTCTACGGGTTAAATAACAAAAGTAATATTAGCGATACACTAAATAAATTAAATACAATAGTTGGTAGTTTGGACACTAATATAGCAAAAGGCTATTTAACTACCGTATTAAATAATGTTAATGGAGTAGATAATAATATTAGTGGTATTGTAAATACAATTCAAAACCAAAACGTTGTTATTAATGGAATTAAGAACTTTGAATATATCACCACTGTAGAGCTAACAGCCAGTGATACTTTAGTAATTAATGATGAGATGCTAAGAAATGCTTTACAGCAAATGACTGATATTCAACCAAATCTAAACAATCAATTAGAGAATAGTGTGTTAACTAATCAAAATTCTTCTCGTGAGAAGCTATTTACTAACATTAAATCGCTAAACATTGGTCTAGAACAATTAGAATCAACTAAATATTATGAAGTCACAATTCAACAATTAGATTTAATGCAAAACTTTGTGTTAAAAAACAAGGATGATCAACCTATAACTATTTTATTAGATCGTAATTCTGGACAATTATTAGTTAAAAATAATAATTTAGCTATTAACAACCAACATCATTCTGAAGATGTTGGAGGAACTCAAGGAGAATATATAAATATAGTAGATATTAATAATCAAATTGTTAAGTATGTACTAGATAATAACCCTACTTCATTAAATATTTTAGGAAATACTTTAGAAATATATGGACACAATATAGGTATAGATATTTATGCTAATAAAATGCAACTTAGAAATGCTACTAAAGTTAGATTAAATAATCAATACTATTATCCTGATCCTAATTCAGGTATAATTAATGTCCAAATTAATTCATCAAGTATCAATAATCCGGAAATAGATAAATTAAAAAACGATCTACAAACGCAAGTGAATTATAATAAGTTATCAGCTAGTATCATTCAAGAATTAGTTTCGATTAACAACACCAATCCTAATACAAGTGTTGGTGATGCAATAAACCAAATTACTTCTAATAATGATGTAAATGGATATTTGCAACCTTTTGCAGACATATACCAGCACCAAGTAATTAATTATATCAATAAAGTTACCCCGGATTTCTTTAGTAACATCATATCTACTTATATTGCAAATGAAACTGTTGTTAATAATTTAGTTGGAAATGAATATGTAGCAAGTAATATTAAATTTAGTATTACTGATAACTTCCATAATGTTCCACTTAAATACTTTGAAAAAATTAATACGCAAAAAATTGAAGCTGATAGCATCTTCAATTTAAATGAAACTAATAAATTGGCAAGTAGTTTAGATCCAACTTTAACTAATTATGAATCAAGTATCCCCAAATCAATCAATTACCACTTTATTATAGGGCTTATTAAAGAGATAATGAGTCAGGTAAATAATGTTATTGATAATGCTAATAGTCAAATTGATAACATGAATGATAAAAGTCTTGAAAACTATGATAAAGTAACTCAATATGTATCAGATACTAAAGAGAGTGTGATTAACAACACTAATGCCAAAGTTGAGCAACTTATCAACGAAAATAATCAAAATATTAATGATTTAAATACAAATAGTCAAAAATTTAACTATTTAAAAGATGGTAATGTTATTAATACTAAATTAGTAGATTATATGGTTTCAAGTATTGATTTAGAAAATCAAACAACTGTTAGAAAAAATGAAGAAAAAGATACTAACTATACAAATATATTTATTATTACAGGAACTTTAGTCGGTGCAACAGCCTTAGGAACAGCTATTTATTATCAAACTCGAAAAACACAGAAAGGGGGTGATTAGTATGGCAAAATTAATGGTCGATTATGACGGATTAGCACAAAATAAAAACGACATAATCAAACAAAAAGATCAATTTGATGAAACAGTTAAAGCTTTAGAAAACATCATTACTGATATCCAAAACAACTGGGTTGGTCAAGCTGCAGATGCTTATGCAGAACAATTCCAAAGCTTAAAAAGTGATGGATTAGCAAAAGTTGATGAATTATTACAAACAATTTCAGATCAATTACAATCTATTTGTGATGGAAGTAATGAGTTTGATAGCAACATGGCTGGTCAAATTAGACAATAGTTGTAGGGGGGTTTATCCCCCTCACTATTAATTATTAAGGAGTTAAAATGGGGAAAAAGAAATTAAAAGTTGACGTTGAAGTTTTGAACAATATTTATTCAAAGCTAGAAAACATAAGAAAACTAAACACTAAAAACATCCCTTCACAAATAGGTAATACAAATTTAACCAAGATAATGGAATATAGTCAAGAAGTTGAAAATTTTAACAAAAAACAAAATGAACTAGAAAGTTTGGTCGACTCGCTTCCCGAAATGTTATATAATGTAAATGATGGATTTGTACAATATGATTTACAATCAAAGGAGAATATTGAACAACAATATTGATGAACAAGCAAGAAAAGTTAAAACACTTAAAGAATATATAGAAACTCTTGAACAAAACAACTTATTGTTAAAAAAATTAGAGGGAACAGATAATTTCGATGTTGATGATAATCTAGACTCTTTCAAAAAACATCTTTTAGAAATGGAAGATATTTTAGAAAATGAAAACAAAAAATTAAAAATAATGCAAGAAGATGGAGCGTGTAATGAAAACTAAAACTTTGTCATTATTAAATTTAGTTGGTTGTCCTGAATGCCCAACACCAATAGGAAATTTTTTAGAAATGCAATCAGTTACTTTTTTAGATACTTTGTTTGAAATAGATGATGTATTATATGAAGCATTAGTTATACAAAATAATGTAGTTAATATCTCGCCTCTTATTGTTGAAATAAACAATCAAAACCCTACCAATTGGAATGCTTATTATGCTATCGGTTGCGATTTTGAAACATTAAAAGAAAGTAATGATGTTATTGTCAAAAAAGAACTTTTTGTTAAAGATGCATTGTATTTTTCAATGAATTTAGATGAACCAGACAATTATGGGATTGAACTAGAACAATTTGAAAAAGAATATAAGCAAACAGATTTAACTATCGATAATATTGACACAATATATGTAGTTTATAGTCGAGATATTTTTTCTGAAGGTAATTGTGAAATAGAATATTATTTGGAGCTAAAATGATGGAAGTACAAGGAAATAATTTTTGCCTACTATATAAGGATTTGTATTATTGCCGATTTAACGGGCATGTCAATGATTTCAATGAATTGATTGAGAATTTAGTTGGTTCGATAGAGAATCCAAACTATGATCTTAATCCACTGATAATAATGATTAGAGATATTAAAGATGAGGTGCTACTAGACTTAGATATTTATATATCTAAAGATGTTACAAATATGTATCCAAATTTTAAGTATATATCACATTTTTACTTGATGCCAGGTTATAGTGTCGATCTACATCCTGATTATACTGTTAGTGCACAAATGGGACTAGTTAAATTATTAGACACATTAGAGTCTACAAAAAGTCGTTTAGGATCTTATCCTGCATTTATAGTTTTTGGTAGAAATCAAAAAGTTGATGCAAAATTATGGATAAGTATTGTTTTGGAAGGATAATATGGGGGAAAAAGTATATAGATCAGATATAGATGTACTAGAATCAAATGTATACAATTTTGAACAAAGTAGAGTTTATTTACAAAGTGTTATGGATGGACTAAACCAAGCTTATAAAGACATACATGATAGTTGTGAAGGTGCATATGCTAGAGAATTGAAACTCAAGTTAACAAAGACAAGAAGTGCAGTCAAAGAACAATTACAATGGTGTAATAAATTAAAAAAAGCAAGTGAAAAAATTCACACTAGTTATAAAAATATTTGTGATAATGTTAGCTACATAGATGAAGATGAATTATATGACCAAAACGATTTATTGATGCAACAAATACAAGCATTAAATCCATATGAATTTAAGCGAGGAGAAAGTGGATATAATACCCAAAAAAAATATATGGAGTCTTTAAATAAATCATATTATAGCAATAAGCATAAAATTGATGATTTATATCATTTCAATAGATACATTAACAAAATAAAAGTTACAGAACACAATAAGTATTCAATTCCGTTTAGAAAGCCAGTACAAAATTTTTGTAATGTTTATGAATCTTATCGAATTTATAAAAAAAGTCACAGTAATTTCAAAAAAATGGATAAAAGATTTAATAAAGAAGTTAAAGGTTTACGAAAAAAACAGAAACCACTAAATTACGAAAAATATGCAAGATGGAATGCCAAGTCTAAATATGATGTTTTAAGTCAAGGCTCAGGTTGGAGGTTAACGTCTGCTGAAAAATTAAAAGTTAGATGTGCTAGATTCACTTACACACTGAAAGAGTCAATCAAAAGTAAATTCACTATTAAAGGAATTAAGTCTCGAGTTAGTGATTGGAAAGCGGCTTCAAAAATAGGAAAAACAGGGAAAGCTCTTGGAGCGATTGGAACCGGATTGACAATTTTTAGTGATTTTGATGAAAATATTCTTACGAAATTAAACAATGGTGTTGATGTTACTTGGAGAGACGGAAGAGAATTTGTAACCGATACCGCTGTAGATTTGGGTGCGGGATATGTAAGTGCTGCCTTAGGCGCAGCTTTAGTAGGTGGTCCGTTCGGTATTGCGGCTGGAATAGTTATAGGGTCAATGCTTCAAGTCAAGTGGCCGAGCGGAAAAAGCTCAGTAGATTATGTGAAAGACTCAATAAGCGGTGTTTGTGATTGGGTAGGATCATGGTTTTAAATAATTTATTTATGCGGCTTTGCAAATACTGTTCAGAAGAAGCAGGATCAATTGAATGGTGTAAAAAAATAAGTTTTGGAACTATTTTTGTTTGTTGCCTAATTGTTTTTATGTCACTATTAGGAGTACACGAATCTAAGGCCCTTGGAGGAACGTCCCCGTTAATGAATATAATTTGTGGAACCGTATCTATGTTGGGTGTGGTAATTACAAGTATATATACCATTTGGATTAATTTCTTTGTTAAAGATCAAGAGAAGCATTATATTTTGATAAAATTATTTTCTATTGTGATCAATTTAACATTAGGTTTTGAGTTTTATGTCATTGGACGATTAGTAATGACAAGTTTATCAATTTTTTATGAACCGACGAACATTGCTAAAGAAGTCTTTTTGATGGTGCCCTTAATGTGCTTGTGCATGATATTAATGTTAGTAGGTCTTAAAAAAAATATATTGTCTGGGACACTGGCAATGTTGTATGACACAAGAAAGAGCGGGAAAACGACTCAAAATTTTTATGCCTTTTATGTAGCTGGTATAATAGGAATGAGTTTTGGTGCTGGAACGTTAAGCTTTGGCTTTGATTTAGACCGAATTTTTAATGCATTTCTTGGTGGTGTTATGTTGTTGTTTAGTGCATACATCATGATAAGTTGTATTTTATCGTTAATATACTTTTTTGTACAAATTAAACATCCAGAACTAAGAAGAGATGAATAACTATCAAAAACATTGCTAAGCAATGTTTTTTGATAATTATATTAAATATAAATGAATGAGTTGATGTTATCAACACTATTTAGTTTTTTAAATAAGAAATTTATTTTTGTATAGATTTAAGAAAGGAAAATATGTCAAATAAATTAGAAATTAATCACGACGTTATGAAGTCGTTAGGGAAAAAGGTTGGTAAGTGCGACAAACTTAACAAAAGACCGATAAGTGTAAATAATAAAATTAGTAACATAAATGTAGTGGGGAATGCAGTTAATTCCCAACAAAGTATTAATGATCAGTTAAGAAATCTTGATCAAATGATTGACAATTTATCTGATTTATTAATTGATGTAAATCAAGGATTTACATCTTATGATATTAAATTAAAAGATGATATTAAAAAATGATTAATAAAGAAATTGAAACTAACTTAATTAAAACTAAAAAAGAGATTAATGAATTGGACAGTATTGCTACCATTAGCAATGAGATGGAAGACGAAACTCTAAGTGAACTAATAGTTTTAGAGAAGCATCAAATAGAAAATCTTATTGAAGATTATCATCAAGATCTAAAACACCTTAATCAACAATTATATGAGGAAAATAGCAATGAAGAAAGACCTACATATTAATAATTTAATAGGTTATAAAGATGTTGAGTTATCCATTTCTCATACTAATGAAGGATGGGAGTCAAAAGAATTTGTCGAATGGTTAGCAACTATGTCATCAATGCTTTATATTGAATTACACTTAATGTTACACTTAACAATTAATACTCCATTATTGGTAAAAGTAGATATCAATAATCCACAACTTGTTGATGTTATGTTTGGTGTAAGTGAAGAGTTATCAGTTGATAACACCAAAGATATTGGAAAAGAATTAATTATTAATTTAAATATTAAAAAAGACAATTTATTATATGCCAAACGTGATTTGCCAGTAGAAGTAGATTGGGAAGTATATAAAGAAAATTTATTAAAAACTATTAATGAAAAAAATATTACTAAACAAGATATTAAAAATATTTACATTACCTTCGTTGATAGTATATATGCAAAAGGCTATTGCCAAATTGAATTTTATGTGGAGTTATATGATTAAAGAACCTATTTTTAGTGATTTCAAACTAATTTTTACCAATTTAATCCAATATCGCTTTAAAGGATCATTTACTGATTTCATCCCTTATTTAGAGAATCTAAGACAAGAAGTCATTAACCAAGGTTATGACTTTATCAACTCAGAAATTCTCTTTATTCTTCATGATGTAAGAGATCCAGAAACTATAGATATTGAGTTATTGTTAAAAGTTAAGGATGAAGACCTTCAAGACCATGTAGAGTATATATCTTATTTTGTACTTGATTATGGATTCTATGAACAAATTAAACCTAATTTAATGGTGAACAGTAATTTAAAACTTGATAAAATAGTTACATATTGTGAAGAAAACAATATTACAATAACTTATCCACCAGTATTTATTTTAAAAGTCACACCGATAGGCAAAATCGATTTAAAATTGTGGGTTTGCGCTATTGACAATAAAGTATTAGAAGAAGCAAATAAATCAAGAAAAACAATAGAGGAACAAATTATTAAGAAAGGATAAACATGGGATTATCAATTTATAAAAGTGATATTAACACAATTAGTGACAATATCAATATTATTAACTATAAACAAAAGAATATTGAAAATGTGATTAACACGATCAATGATAGTGTTAATACATTAAAAGCTAACTGTTATGGAACAACGGTTAGTGTTATGTGTTTTAA
>UWSE01000015.1 GCA_900551955.1 uncultured Mollicutes bacterium
GTGAAGTCCACTTCCTGATGGATAAGGAAACATATCAAGACAATAATATTTAGGTTTATCACTATTAATATCAGTTTTAAAAATCTTATTTTCTACCCAATAATTTTGCCACTTTTTTTCTACTTCTAAAAAGTTATAATCTTTCATCTCATCTCCATTACAAAAACAACTATTTAGAAAAATAGTTGTTTTTTAACTACATTAATTCAGAACTAACGGGAAAACTTTTAGCACTATTTGCCATTGCACGGTTAAAAGTTTCATCAACATTATCAAACTTAGTTGCAACTAATGTTACTTCAACATCAGTTGAATCAGTATCGGTTAACATTGGTATTTGTTGAATTGAAAAGTTATCGTATCCAAGTAAGCGTTGTAGGACAGTTTGTGGAATCATTTGACATTCTTCTAATGATAACTCATTACTTGCTCTAAATAATAAGATAAACTCATGAGCTCCACGCACAGATACTTGAAGCATTTCACTATTTGCAGCATTAGCAATTGCTTGAACAAAGTTTTGTGCACTACTTTTTTCGCGATCTGATACTTTAGCTTGACTTACTAATGCTAATCCAGCATTTTGTAGGGTATTATATAAGTGGTTCAAGTCTAAGTTGCGACCATATTGACTGTGGGCTGTTAATAATTCAATTAATCCACTAATTGTTGTTTCCATCACAGAATCAGGTAAACTAAAGCTTTCTTCGACATATACATCACCATGTGATTCAATTAAGTTTTGGTTCGAAATAATTAAACAAACATCACTATTAGCTTTTAATTTTTTAACTCCATCTAAAGCTAAATGAAAACGCATTGCTCCTTCAAAGACAAATGGTGTAGTTGAAATCGCAAAGGTTAAGATTCCTTTATCTCTAGCATATTTTGCAACTTCTGGGGCAGCTCCTGTTCCTGTTCCTCCCCCCATACCTGATGCTACAAACACAATATCAGTGTTTTCTAAGATTTTTTCAATTTCTTCACGACTTTCTTCAGCAGCACGACGTCCAACTTCTGGATCGCTTCCTGCTCCAAGTCCTCTTGTAATTGTTTTTCCGATTGGTAAAGTTACATCCGCTTTACAATTTCTTAATGCTTGCTCATCTGTATTTAACGCATACATCATAACATCAGGACAGTGACCTGATTCTTTTAAAAAGTTAATGGTATTGTTTCCTCCACCACCAACACCGATTACTTTAATGTTAGGTGTTTTTGTAAAATTTGCTTGGTCCATAACACTCCTTTTCTTTTTTATTATAACATAATTTTTTTACTTTTAAATCCCTAAAAATAAAGAAAAAACAACATTTTGTTGTTTTTCCTATCAAAATTTATCTATTTTTAACATTATAAATAAATGCGTTTTTTTTATTGCATATTTTTATCCTTTTTACTAACAAGATACGTAGTTTAATGGGTTAACACGACGTCCATTTACATGGACCTCAAAGTGTAAGTGTGGCCCTGTTGCAAGTCCACTTGCACCTTGGTAACCAATTACTTGTCCTTGTTCAACGTGTGCTCCGGTTGGTAATGGACTTGGGCTCATCATGTGGTTGTATTGGGTTTGAATTCCACCACCGTGGTCAATAACAATTGAGTTTCCTCCACCATAAGGATCCCATCCTGAGTACTTAACAGTTCCCCCATCAGCAGCAAAGATTGGTGAACCATATCCTGATTGAATATCAATCGCTAAGTGCCCTACACCTGCAAAGTCGGCTCCACCATAACCGTTAGTGATACGACACCCAGTTGCTGGCCAACGTAGATTACCTGTACCAACACCAGGCACAACATAACTACCAACCAACTTAATTTCTGGGACAGGTTGTTCAATAATATCATAGTTAATTGGTGCTGTTCCTGTTTCAACACCATTTACATAAGTAACTTCATAAGTTACATTTTGGCGACCATCTATCCCTTGCTGTTTAATGCGTGATTCACCAACTTTCATACTTGGGTCTTGTTCGGTTGTTTCACGATAAGGCATTGATTCTTCACTAACATATGTATATTTAGTTTCTAAATCAAGGACAGGGTCTGGTTTATTAACAGTAATTTCTGTCCCTTCAGATATTAAATCTGTTGTTTTAATTGAGTTATTAATATTAAACTCTTGAGGGGTAATGTCATATGCAGTTAAAATTTCATTGATTGTTTGTCCTGTTTTAATAGTTACAGTTTGTTTTTCTTGGTCTTCATTATTTAATACAAATTTGAAATCATCAACACTTCTAATAACTTTATCTTCAGGAACGCGCCCTTCTTTGACTGTGATTTTGTTATTTACATTAAATCCACTAAATACCATGCTTCCTGAAGTAACCGGTTCAATTTTTCCACTATTTTTCCATGTATTGTAACTATCTAAATTAGGGAAACTTGCTTGTACCATTGATTCCATAACATGGTCAAAGATTTGACGATCTTGTAAATAATAAGTGTGATTATCAATATTAACCTCAACTCCATCAACTAATTTTACAGCATCACCTAAAACTCCATTAACATCTTTCTCTCCACCTAATGTTGAGAAAGATTTATTATCTTCGATATTAACACTTAATTTTTGTTGGTCTGCTTTTGTATTATCAATCTCTTGTTTTTGGTATGTTGTTAATTTATTATCATTTTGTGCTAATTTTAAGTCTTTATCATTATAAATAAAAGTTACATTTTGACTAGCGTAATTATTTTGGTGAGGTAATGATACTAGCACTAATAAACTAGCAATTACTACACCAACAATTGTTAATATTACTTGTTGTTTTGTAATTTTCATAACATATCCTTTTTCTTCATGATTTTATAAATAATAAATGTAATTAAACACATTACCACACATAAGATTGATAAGAATAACAATGATGTTGAAACTACTGGGGGAAACTTAACATTCATTCCAAAAAAACTAGTAATTAACATCGGAATATTTAAGATAATAGTAATACTTGCTAATGCTTTCATTACGATATTTAAGCTAATGTCACTAATTGATTCAAACGCACCACGAATACTATTAATAATTTGACTATTTACCAGCGCCATCTCACGGGCTTGTTGAATCTCGATAATAGTATCTTCTAATAATTCACTATCTTCTTCATTGGCTTGTAGTAAATTGGCTCTAAATAAACGTTTTACTACAACCTCATTCCCATTTAAAGCAGTATTGAAGTATACTAGTGTTTTTTCCATATTTAACAATTCTAATAAGTATTGTTTTTTCATGTCTTTATATAATAACGCTTCAATTTGTTCTGTACGGCTATCGATATTACGTAATGCTCGTAAGTATGATGAAGCAATTAAATATATAATTCTTGTGACAAATCTTGCAGTATTAGCAATATTAATCTTTAACTTACGATTATTAATTAATCGGGCAAAGAAATCTAATTCACTTCGACAAACCGAAAGAATTGTATTATTTTTAATAATAATTCCTACTGGAATTGTTTCATAAGTACTTTTATCGTATTTAGATTGTTTCTTAATACTAGCATTAACGATAACTAGTACTTGATCTTCATAATCATCAATACGAGAACGTTCTTCTAAGTCTAAAGAGGCTTCAATAAATTCGGGTTCAATCCCGAATTTATTGACTAATTCTTCTACTTCTTGAATAGTTGGATCAACGACATTAACCCAAACTGGTTGATTATTATCGTAATCATATTCACTTTTACTAATTAAACCATCTTGAGAAGTATAAATATCAATCATCGTTCCTCCTTACAAGTTATGATAAAATATAAGCTCCTTGGGCCATGTTCGCTTTTCCACCACCACGACCTTCTTTAGTTGCTAAAATTCGATTTAAAATATCATTAGCTTGATATTGATTAGTAATTTCATCACTAACTTTAACTACAACACTTACTTGGATATCGTTATTAGCTCGTAAAATACAAATATTAACATCCCCATTATTAATTAAACGATCTGCTAAAGTTCTTAATATTTTTGGATTAATATTATCTAACATTATATCTACATAATTAATCGGGTCATGATTAATATTAGCTAAACATTGATTATAAGCATCTTCTAAGACTTGATCATTGTTTTGCTCTAATTTAATTTTAGCTTCTTTTATACTTTTATCTATTATAGCATATTCATCTTCTACTTGAGTAGCATCTTGTCCGATAATTGTTAAAATATGCTTAATTTTATTAGCTATATTTGTTAAATTATCAATTTTTGGCAATTGTTGATTACTAATTTTATCATTAATTTGTTTAACCGCATCATTCCACTCATTTTTTAGTTTATCTAGTTGATCAAATAAGCGATCTGCTGTAATTGCTTCAATTCGACGAACTCCTGATCCAATTCCTGATTCTGATACGATATAGAAATACTTAATATCTCTCGTATTATTTACGTGTGTTCCTCCACATAACTCAATACTATCTCCCATTTTAACAACGCGAACAATATCTCCGTATTTTTCACCAAATAAACTCATTGCCCCTAAAGCTTGTGCTTCCGCAATTGGCATTTGGTTAATCACAACATCATGTTGTTGGTCAATCATCTCATTTACGATATTTTCGATTGTTTGTAATTGTTCATCAGTTACAGGATGCATATGTGAAAAGTCAAAACGAGTACGTAAATTATCTTGATAACTACCTGCTTGTTTGGCATTAGCTCCTAATGTTTGTTGCAAAGCATAGTGAAGTAAGTGCGTTACTGAGTGGTTTTGACTAGTTGCAAGACGAAAGTCTTGATCAACGATCGCTTCTACTTCTTGACCTACACGTAATGGATTATCAATTACTACTTCCATTAAGTGTTGGCCATTAGGTAGTTTCATCACACTTACTACCTCATTACCAGCAATTGTTCCTTTATCACTAACTTGCCCACCACTTAATGCATAAAATGGGGTTTTATTTAAAATTACATAAGCTGTTCCTTGATCAACACTTTCTAACGGTTGATGTAAATCAGTAATAAAACTTATTGTTGTATTTACAGCTAACTCATTATAACCAACAAATTCAGAAGCTACATCAATTGTTTTTAAATAAGCGTTTTGCGCATGCATCGCATCAGTATCTTTAATCGCATTACGCGCACGTTCTTGTTGAGCTTTTAAGGCTTGGTTAAAGCCTTGTAAATCAACGTCTAAATTGTGTTCTTGAGCTAATTCTTGCGTTAATTCAATTGGGAATCCATATGTATCATATAATTTAAATGCTAATTCTCCATCCACTTTATCTAAATTATTATTTAAAGCTTGGTTAAACATATTAATTCCACTAGCTAAAGTATTTAAAAATTTCTCTTCTTCATTTTTAATTACTTCCTTAACATAAGCTTGTTCTTGTAATAAATAGTCATAATATGGTTGACTAACTTTGACTACTACGTCAACTAGTTGATATAAGAATGGTTCTTTTAAGCCTAAGTTTTGGTATCCATATTTACTAGCTCGACGTAGGATACGACGAATAACATATCCACGCCCTTCATTAGCAGGTAATACTCCATCGCTAATTGCAAATGTTAGGGCGCGGATATGATCAGCAATTACTCTAAATGGCATTTTATCACTTTGATAATCATGATTACTCATTTGTTCTACAACTTTAATAATTTCCATAAAGTTATCGGTTTCAAAGTTAGTATCAACTTCTTGCATAATACAAGCCATACGTTCAAGACCCATACCAGTATCGATATTTTTTTGCGGTAATTCTTGATACTCACTTCTAGCTACAACTCCAGGTTGACAATTATATTGTGAAAATACAATATTCCAAACTTCTATCACACGATCATTTTCTAAATCTTCACTTAATAATAAATATGGATCACGCTCATCATATTTACTTCCTCGATCATAGAAGATCTCTAAGTTAGGTCCACCAGGTCCTTCACCAATTTCCCAAAAGTTTTCTTCTAATTTTACAATTCGCTCTTCGCTAACACCATGTTTAATTAAACATTGGTGAGCTTCATTATCATCAGGGTGAATTGTAAAATAAAAATCTTGTAAATCAAAAGCGAACCACTTTTCATCAAATATGATTTCAAACATCATGTCGATTGCTTCTTCTTTAAAATAATCACCAATACTAAAGTTTCCTAACATTTCAAATAAGGTATGGTGACGCGAAGTTACCCCAACGTTTTCGATATCATTAGTTCTAATTGATTTTTGGGCATTGGTAATACGATTTTTTGGTGGTTTTTCACTACCATCAAAATATCGTTTTAACGTTGCTACTCCTGAGTTAATAAATAATAAACTATTATCATTAACTGGAATTAAGGATTTAGAAGTTTCTACATAGTGATCGTGTTGACTAAAAAATTCTAACCATAAATCACGAATCTGATTTGTACTTAAATGTTTCATATTTCCCTTTCTAATAATTGCTTAATTCTTGTATTACGATAGTAATCATTTTTACAAATACCATTGTTTAGTTTATTAACATCACCAATAATAATTAATTTTTTTCTTGCTCTGGTAATTGCTGTATAAATAACTTTTTTGGTTAACATAAACTGATCATGAATCGGTAAAATTACCACATCAAACTCACTCCCTTGACTCTTATGCACACTTATACAGTATGCATGCGTTAGTAAATTTAATTCTTTATAAGTTAAATCAATTTTACGATTTCTAATTTCTATTTCAATTGCTGTTTCATTCCCTTTTGCTTGTTCGTCATAAATTTTAGTAATAAAACCAATATCTCCATTATAGACATCTAAATCATAATCATTTTTTAGAATCATGATTTTATCACCAACAAAGTAATCACGTTGACTAAAACTAATCATTTCCCCTTTAGTTTCAGGATGTAAGATTTGATTAAAATGATCTATTCCTACTTCTCCTTGATAACGAGTATATAATACTTGAGTTTTGGTTATATCAAATCCTGAAGCTAAACTTTTATTAACGACCTTTTCAACATTGTTAATTAAATTAGTTTTTATATCAATGATACTAACTTCCTGGTCATTACCTGCTGTGATTGGTTGTTCATCTTTGATTGCTAAACTTAATTTTGAGATAGAACTACCATCACCTTGACGATAAATATCTGTCAATTTAGTAGTAGGAATTACTCCGGAATTTAAGAAGTCACGAAGTAGACTTCCTGGACCAACTGATTCTAGTTGGTCTGGATCTCCGACAATAATAATCCGACAAGTACTTTCTAATGCTTTTAGTAATTGTCTAAATAAGAACATATCGACCATTGAAAACTCATCGATAATTATATATTCTAACGGTAATTTATTTTTTTCATCATAACGAGCTTGTCCACTGGTTTGTTTGATTCCTAACAACGAATGAATCGTTTTAGCCGGATAACCGGTAGATTCCATCATCCGATAACTAGCTCGTCCAGTTGGCGCAACTAAAGCAATCTTATCAATTAATTGATCTTGATCTAAGTTGTTATAAATGGTGTTAGATAAACTATATACTAACCCATTAATAATCGTAGTTTTACCAGTACCAGGTCCTCCGGTAATAATACTAACCGGTTGACTTAAGGCCATTTCTAATGCTTTTTTTTGCAGTGGAGCTAAATTAATATTATGATTAGCACTAAACTCACTTATTACATCTTTAAAGTTTTTACTAACAGGTGCACTCATATGTTTTAAACGAAACTGCACTTGGTCAGTAATATATGCTTCACAATTAATAAAACTAGTTAGTTGAATAAAACTATAAAAGCGAGTTATGTGGTTATCTTTTTCCATACTATCTAAAGTATCAATAATCAATTCATCGACAATATTATATTGTTTTGTAACTTGATTGTGTAATAGTTCATTACTAATATAACTATCTCCTGTTTTAAAACAATACTCAACAATAGCATTAGTAATAACATTGCTTAACCGCAAGTATGAATAATGATCTTCATTAAATCCACAATATAAACGATCAGCTAAGTTAAAACTAATTTTTTCATCACTAAAATAATTTAGTAAACGATAAGGATTGTTTTTTAAATCAACAATCGGATCTTCCCAATGTTGGATTAATTGATAAATGCGATTAACCATTAAAGGCGAAACATCAAATGGTTGTAATGTTTGTGCTAAAACGTTAGCTAAATCATTTTTTTGTATAACGTTTTTAATTTCCGCACAAGCATTTTTACTTAACCCTTCCACCTCATGGATCGCTTCAGGATCTTGTTTTAAAATTTCAATTGTTTTATCACCAAAGTGCTGATAGATTTTTCTGGCACTGCTTTTCCCTACACCGGTAAATAAATCTGATGATAGGTAATTAATAATGCCATTTTCACTATCATCAATATATTCTTTAACACTACTTGCCAATAAATATGGACCATATGTGGGATCTTCATCCATTTCCCCACCAAATTCATAAGTTCGATGTTCAACTACACTAAAATAACCTTTAACTGATAAGCTACCTAAATTATTTTTAACTCGAGCAATGGTATAACCATTGTCTTGGTTATGAAATACAATCTTAATTACTTTAGCGTTGAATTGTTCCATATCTATCCTTTAATTTGATTTAGTGTATCAACAAATTCTTGAGGAAGCTTAGCTTCAAATTCCATATATTCACCACTACGTGGATGAATAAATCCTAATTTGTAAGCATGTAATGCTTGACCTTTAGTATCAATAGTTGGTTTGATTCCATATAAAGGATCACCAACTAAGGGGTAGTTAATAAAATCAAAATGAACCCTAATTTGGTGGGTGCGACCTGTAAGCAAGTTACAACTAACTAAAGTATAATGATCATAACGTTCTAATACTTTAAAGTTAGTTTGTGCTTCTTTTGAGTTTTTAGCCACTACTGCCATTTTAACTCGATCACGGGGATCACGGCCAATTGGGGCAATAATTTCCCCTTCATCTTCTTCAATCTCACCATGAACAATTGCTAAGTATTGTCTAAATAATGTTTTATCACTTAATTGATTAGCTAATTCTTCATGGGTTTCATTATTTTTACAAACAACCAATAAACCACTAGTATCTTTATCAATTCGGTGTACAATTCCTGGTCTAAATTCACCATTAATATCACTTAGTTTGTTACTATAAGCTAAAAGTCCATTAACAAGGGTATCTTGATAATGTCCAGGAGCAGGATGAACCACTAAGCCACTTGGTTTATTAATAACGAGTAAATCATCATCTTCATAAACAATATCTAAATCCATTGGTTGGGGAATGATGTTAGTATTATCAACTACATCTAATTGTTTAACATCAATCTCATCCCCATCAGCAACACTGTAGTTAGTTTTAACAACTTCACCATTAACTAATACCAATTCATCTTTAATTAGTTTTTGGACTAAAGAACGCGATTTATCTAATTTTTGGGCTAAAAATTTATCTATACGTTCCCCACCATGTTTGGCAATTATTTTTTCCATACTCCCCGTTTCACCATATCAACCAATAATAACATCGCACCGACAAAAATAAAAATATCAGCTAAATTACAAACAAAATAATTTACATCTAAATAATCAATAACATATCCCCATACTAAGCGGTCAATAATGTTTCCTATCGCTCCAACTAAGATTAACATCCAACAAAACTTTTCAATATTACTATCAGCTTTAATAAAGGCATAACCAATTAGCGCACTAAGTGCTATCGTCATAATTAATATTAAAATAGGTTGGGTAGATAAAATCCCAAAACTAATTCCTGGATTTTTCACAAAATGCACTGAAATAAATCCGGGAATGACATTAAACGCTGGTTGGAAATGTTTTACTAATAATTTAATAACCTGATCTAATGCGATTAAACCAACACATAAGCTTATGAAAAATAAATTCTTTTTCATTTTATGCGCTCCTACGTCGTTTAATGTATTTTAAGTATTTTCGTTCTTTACGTTTCGCTTTTTTATAAAGAATTGTTAAAACTAACCATAAAACTACAAAAAATAAAGTAATATATAACCATTTGAAATTGATTTTAAATGAGAAGTTTTTCTTAGTAAGCCCATCAATAATACGTGAAGAAATCGCTTTGGCTTCAGGATTAACTTCTACTTCATAATATTGAACTGAACCATCTTTTTTAGTAATTTCAAACTGATAAATACGTTCACTACCTTCTAGATTAATAGTATAACGATCATTAGCCTGATTAATTGCTTTTAATCGTCCTCCAGGAACTGTATATTTAACTCCTTTAACCTGAGCTAAATCTTGCGGAATAAAATCAATTGTATTTCCTGCTAAACGAAAGATGTCTTGAGTTGGGATCACATAATCTTCTACTACTTTAGAATATCCACAATTATCAACATCTAAATTAATAACTTCTGTTTCTACTCCTGTTTCTAAGTTACGATTGACAATAATCGTATATAACTTAGGGTTATTAGGCAAGATAAACTCATATACATTATCAGTAATTGTTGTTGCTTTGATAATACGTGATGTCGTTGTATCAGTAATAATAATTTCTTTACTTGATAAATCATCCTGATCAAAGGTTAATTTATATTGCACCATTGAACATACATTATTATCAACAACTTTTTGATTGCGATCTGTATAAATCTCACTAGCATTAATAGGACCTATAAGTAGTATAAATAAACTTAAAACACTACTGATTTTTTTAAACATTTTCACTCCAATTATTAATAATTTCTAAACATGTTGGACATACATGCGCTTGGTTATCATCTTCTTCTACAACTACACTTAAATCATTTTGACTTACACATTGACGACAACGATCACATTGCGGATCTGTTAATGGAATTATTTCAACATTACCACAATTATGGTTGGTCGCATTAGCATTAACATCATTTACTTTGATATCATGGATAATACATAAAACCTGTGGTTGGTTAACAATGTCAATTACTTGCTTAAATGTATCATTGCTAGGTGTATAAACAACATCAGCTTTTAATGATGAACCAATGACTTTAACCATTTTTCCTGTATTTTCATCAATCACTTCTTGTTTTCGTAATACATCTAACTCTTTATTAATCGCTTCACGAATTGTTAAGAAATTAGTATATACTTCAACTAAACTCATATCACCTAATTGGTAATTTTGCCACTCATCATGAAGCTGGAAGTCTTTAAAGAAGACAACTTCATCTTTAAATGCAAGGTAAGCTTCATAAGTAGTATGCGGAATAATTGGTGATAATAATGTTAATAATTGCTCTAAGTGATAATATAAAACTGTTTGGACTTGACGACGACGTTTAGCATCAGAACTACTTACATAAATAACATCTTTAATAAAATCTAAATAGAATCCACTAAGTAGGCGAGTTATATAATTCATTACCACTTCTAAGACGTTAACAAAGTTAAATTGTTCATAACTGTTGATAATCTCTTTAGTTAATGCTTCTAAATTAATTAACATAAATTGATCAACTTGTTCTAAGTCATTAAAATCAATTACCATTGACTCATTAAAATCACTAACATTTCCTAACATGAAACGTATAGTGTTTCTGATTTTACGATAACTCTCTCCAACTTGGTCTAATAATTCTTCAGTTAAGTTAACATCTTGTTGGTAGTTAACACTACTAACCCACATTCTTAAAATATCTCGCCCTCGTTGATTAATAATTTGGGCTGGTTCGATTGTGTTACCTAAACTTTTGGACATCTTATTACCTTTACCATCCATAACAAAACCATGTGATAGTAATGTTTTATAAGGAGCAATCCCTTTATAGGCAACACTTGTAATTAAACTTGAGTTAAACCAACCACGGTATTGGTCGCTACCTTCCATATATAAATCTGATTGTTTAACACCATAACGTTTTTCCATCACACTAACATGCGAACTTCCAGAGTCAAACCATACATCCATAATATCCATTTCTTTTCTAAAGATATTATTTGGACTATGTTCATTAGTATAACCAACAGGAAGTAATTCACTAGCTTCTTTTTCAAACCAAATATTACTTCCATATTCTAAGAATAAGTTACCAACATGTTCGATAATTTCAGGATCAACAATTGGTGTATCATCTTCAGCATAGAAAATTGGAATTGGCACTCCCCATTTACGTTGGCGAGAAATACACCACTCACTACGATTATCTAACATGTTATATAAACGCACACGACCCCAATCAGAAACGAATTCAGTTTTATTAATGTTATCTAATAAGTCTTGTTTGATTGGTTCAATATTACAGAACCATTGTTTAGTGGCACGATAAAAGACAGGTTTTTTCGTACGCCAATCATGAGGGTATGAGTGGCTAATAAAACTTAAGTTGATTAAATGACCACTTGCTTCTAAAGCTTGTGTCACTTCTTTGTTGGCATCATCATAAAATAATCCAGCAAACTGACCTGCTTCTCTAGTCATTACCCCTTTTTCGTCAACGACACAAGTAACTGGAATATTATATTTTTTTCCGACTAAAAAGTCATCCTCACCATGACCTGGTGCGGTATGCACACAACCAGTACCACTTTCAACTGTTACGTGATCACCTAACATAATGATTTTTTCTTCATTAGTAATTGGGTGTAATACTTTTTGATTTTCTAGTTCACTACCTTTAAAAGTTGTAATTGTTTGATATCCATCAATTCCTACTTGTTCAACAAAACTAGCAACTAACTCATGAGCAATAACATAATTTTTATTACCTACTTTAATTACATCATAATCAAAATCAGGTCCAACACTAATCCCTTCGTTAGCTGGAATTGTCCAAGGTGTGGTTGTCCAAATCACAACCTGCGTATTTTTGTTAGTATCACTTACTAGATCAAAACCAACATAAATTGCTGGTGATTTAACATCTTTATACTCAATCTCTGCATCAGCTAAGGCACTTTTAGACGACCAAGACCAATAAACTGGTTTTAATCCTTGATAGATTAAACCTCGTTTCACCATGCCGTTAAATACTTCAATTTGTCCTTGTTCAAATTCATGATATAAAGTTAAATAATCATCGTTAGGATCAGCCATTAATCCTAATTGGAAGAATTGTTCTTTTTGAATACGGACTTGTTCAAGAGCGTACTTCTCACATTCTTCACGTAATTTTGCTGTATCAAAATCATCAGCATTCTTTTTCATTTTTTTAAGCATGGCATTTTCAATTGGTAGACCATGTGTATCCCAACCAAAAGTAATTGGCGCATAATATCCATTCATATTTTTACTACGGATAATAATATCTTTAATTACTTTATTCATCGCATGCCCGGTGTGAATACTTCCATTAGCATAAGGTGGACCATCATGTAAATAGAATGGAGTTTTACCTTCATTCATGTTTAAACGTTTATGATAATAGTCGTTTTCATACCAAATTTCTTGCCACTTTGGCTCATTAGTAGTAAGTCCAGCTTTCATACTAAAACTAGTTTGTGGCATATTTAAAGTTGACTTAATCTTCATCTTACTCCTTATTTAAAAACGAAACTCCTAATTGCTTAGGAGTTAAAAATATTAATCATTTTGATTACCATCGTCAAAGTAGTATTTCTCTGAACCAAACATTATTATGTCGCGACTAATTTTACATCTTACACCACCACTAATAGCAATCGCTCCATTTAATTGAGCCAATAAAAGTTCAATATCTTCTGGGCGCAATTTTTCACAATTAACAATACATAAGTAACCATTTTTTAATGAATCAATAATAACGTTTGCCATATTTGGTGTCGTTGGTTTATAAACACGAACAATTGTATATTCACGATCGTATCCTTCTTGTGTTGCAAAGATATCTTCTTCTTCCATTTGACGTTCGTTACCAATTAAATCTAATTCTGCAGTACGATCATCTAACATTTGCGTATCATCTGCAAATAATCCTTTTACTTTATCAAACATATTTTCCTCCTAAAAGAAATCAGGGTAATCAGCACGTGGTTCTTCAGCACTTACTACACTGACACTTTCATCTTTTTCGACTTTTTTGTCATTTGTTTTTTTCTCTTCAACTTTAAGTTGGTCTTTTTTATTTTGGTCAGTAAATGGTGTAATTTCATCAAATCCAAAATTCATTGAACTACTGCTTGGTTTATTGGTCGAAAAATCTACACCATCAACAATATTATCGATAATATCTAAAATATCATTATTAACAGCACTCATAACATGGTCTTTAATTACTTGTGGTTCTTTAGATGTTAGCACAACTGTTGCTCGTACTTCATCATCTAAACTATCATCTATAATCCACCCAAAAATAACTAATAAATCATTTTCACTACTACCTAAGTTAGCTACCAAGGCTGCCGCTTGATCTGCTTTTT
>UWSE01000016.1 GCA_900551955.1 uncultured Mollicutes bacterium
ATAGAACAAGAAATTTAATTGAATAATTGTACATTCTTATTTTTTACAAAAAGTACAAATTTATATTGACATTTATATCACGCTATGTTCTTTAGTACCGCGTTGTAAGATGATAGCAATTAGTTCCTGATCTGTAAGTTGTGTTCCACCTAACATTTCAAACTTTTCTCTTGGTTTTAAATTAATAGGTAATTTTGTAAAACTAGACAACTTACAACTCCTCCTAATATAGATGGAACGAAGGGAATAATTTTTTTCTTACTTATTAAGATTGTCATGACCCCAATAATAGCACTAACTAACAAGATTAATACAAAGTTGTAACCAAAATATACCATCAATAACAATAGTATTTTTATATCAGCACCACCTATACCTTTTATGTATTTACATAACATTACCAATACTACAAAAATCAAAATTGGCATAATCCAATTGACTAATGGTGCTGATAATAAAATCACTATCGCTAATATTGCTTGCAATGTTAGCGGAACTAATTGAGTCTTATAATCAATTATTGCCATGATTGCAAGAATTATGACAATCAAGCTACTGGCAATCATCGATTAGTCCAGTTCGTTGATCCTGAACACATACTAGTGTACGATATAAGTTACCATCATTCCACTGCTCTTGATAAACGATTTTTACAGGTGCATGCACACCTAATTCTAATAAAATACGTAATTCTTTTCCATAAGCATAAATTACTGGGGAATAAAAGTAACTAGGTTGAAACTCTTTAGTTTCTTCATTAAAAATATACTTATCTTTGCCATTGCGATCAGTATCTTTATAACTAATCTTAAAAGGTAAATACTCTACCACTTCATTGTTTTTAGTGACAAATTCACGAATTGTATCATGCATTTGAATATCTTGCGGATTTAATTCTCCACGTTTAATTTCATCGTATTGTTCTGTTGTTAAAACTGTATTTAAAATACCACTTCTTATAATATACATATCTCTCCTTAATTTTTAACCTTTTTGGTATTATATGTGCTATAATTAAGTATAGCGAAATTTACTGAGGAGGAAAAATGGCTAAAGTATGTGCAGCAACAGGTCGTAAAACTCGCTCTGGAAACAATCGTTCTCACGCATTAAATGCTACTAAAAGAAAATTTAGAGCTAACTTACAAAAGAAACGTGTAATGATCGATGGTAAAGTACAAACTGTATATGTTTCTGCGCGAGCATTAAAATCTGGAAAAGGATTAAAAAAAGCAAATATTAAATTAGTGTAATAAAGTAAAATGCAAATTTTACTTTATTTTTTTATATTCCGAAATTTCTTTGATCATTTGATGATATTTTATTTTATTTCGCCAATTAGGAATCTGAACTAAATGTGCTTTTTTAAAAGTCAATAATTTATCCATAATTGAACGATAATACTTGCTATCTCTAGTCAATTGATTACAAGTATCTACCACAAATAAATTATCTAATACTTGATAAAGGATTTTAAATAGTGTCCAATTGACTTCACTAACTACACCAAGATCAATCACTAAATATTTTTTAGGTTCTAAATTGACAATTTGCATAATCCAATCATTGATATTGCCTGATAAATGCACTTCATCTACTCCGGCATCCAATGCTTTTAAACTACTAATGCTTGCTAGTGGTGCAATAAAGGTCGTATCATTAAGATCACGTTTAAAAGTATTATAGATACAAGTTGATGTAAAACATTTGTGCTCAACTGTAATAAATCCGTGAATAAATTCAAATTTAGAACGCAAGCAATAAATTAAAGCTTCATAACTAATCGTTTGCGGACACTTAATTAACTGATTAATATGCTCATCTAAAGTTTCAACTTCAAAATATCGAACAAAGTCAAACACACGATATTGATAAAACGCAAAATAATCAATATCAGTAAAACAAATAACAATGATTTGTGCTTTACTAATACTTCTAATTTGTTTGACCATCTTCATCACTTCTTCTTGAGTATTAATCCAATTAGTATCAATAATAATTGTCTTAAATTGTTTGATATAATCTCTATTATCCAAATCTTGAAAATTAATCTTAATCTTATCATTTTTAAAGTACTTATCTAAATTAGTCGATAAATATCCAACCATATTACCTCCTAATTTATTAGACCCCTTTTTTGTAAAAAAATAAAAAGTATTCTTAGTTTGCTAAGAATACTTTTCTAAATCGATAGATATTTATAATTAATAAATATGTGTATCCAACGATACAAATGATATTAAACGGTACTAAAAATTGGTTAAATGGTAAGTTATTAAAACAAGATGAAACAACTAATAAACATAATAAAGCATTACTAATATTAATCGTACTTTGATTAATCTGAAAACTATCGTGTTGCCCTTTAAAGTATATAAATAAAATAAAGAATACGACTTGAACAGCTAGCGTGATTGTTCCAATAAAAGGATTAATTGTTTTAGTTAACACTAGTGCCACAATAATTAAAATATATAATAAAATAATGTTTAAAATATTGTGAATGCTGTATTTATTAAAACGGTTAACATTTAAGATCGCAAAGTAGCTAGAAACTGATAAGTAGATAAAGATTGTAAAACTTAAAATTGCCATTATAATATTGCCAAAGTATAAATAACTACCATTAATGAAAAATCCTTTACCAATATTATAGTTATTAGTAATAATTAAGCCACTAACTAATAAAACAATTAAAATAGAAATAATGATGTTTTTTAATTGTAATTTATTTAACTTCATAATTTACCTTCTTATTGCTTATTTTCTTGTTTTGTCTGGTTTGAATCATTAGCTTCAGGCTTAGCTTCTTTTTCTAATTTAAGGGTAATTGTTTGCACGCCAATTAATTTTTTCTCAGGCAATTGTGTATCATTTACTGTAATAATTAAATTTTCTGCCTTACCAGTTTTTAAGTTAAGTTGTTTCCCTGCTTCAACTTTTAAAGTTACTTCATCATCTTTAGTATAAGTTTTACCATCAACTTTTTGACCAGGTATTTCTAAGTATGTATCACCTTTGAATGTAATTTTAATATCGTATTCTTCTGCTCCAGTGATTACATATCCACTTTTAGCGTCTTCAATAGAGATTTTTGGTTTAGTATCAATTACTTCATTAGGGGTTAGTGTTGTATTAGTCAATAATGTTGTTTCGTTAGATGTAACTTCTTTAAAGTTAGACTTAACAGAATTAATTAAGAAGAAAACTAATGCAGAAAGTGCAATAATAACAATAACCACAATCCCTACTTTTTTAATGTTAGTTTTTACTGTCTTAGCATGTTTTTGACGTTTAATTTCATCATCAAAAGAAACATCACCAAATGTTGATGGAATATTAATTGTATGTGTCAATGCATCAACATTGTTTTCATAAGCTTGATCTAATAAAGTTTTCATTTCATCATTATAGATATTTAAAAACTTTAAATATTTAATAATATAAACACGTTGCATCGCATTATTAGTCGTTCTTGCTCCAGATTCGATTTCATTAATTTTTACAGTTGGTATTGATGATTGTTTAAACACATCCTCAACAGACAAGTCACAGGCAATTCTTGCCTGCTTTATCTTTTCTCCAAATTCAACTTTTAAATCTAAAGTATTAAACTCTTGTCCTTTATCACTCATAATTTCCTTGTTTTATTTATTATATCATTTTTTAGCACAACTGAGCATTTTTCATAGCTTTTTGACAGTTTGTCAAAGTTAGCTAAAATCGATGTTTGATCGATTTGTCCAAGAATTTGAAAATAATCTAATATATCTAAGCCACTAGCTTCAAATTCTTGGACTAATTGCATAAAACGTTGCTTGTTGCTTAACACTTTTAATTGACGACTTTGTAATTGCTTAATTCCAGTTTCCACTAAATTTTTATCTAATCCCCATAATTGATCTAAATGAGCGGTAATATTATCTTCACTAATCATATCAAACCCATAAAAGATTAAATCTTCATTACAAAATGGACCACTATATAAAGTATCATTAATTATTCCTTGTTCTAATAAATGAGAATACTTATTATTTAATCGTGAATAAGTGATTAAATCAACGATTTGCAATGTTATATAATCAAGTATTCTCGCTTGATTATCTTGATTATAATTAAACTTATAAGCATATGATAATAATGAATTGTGTCCATTAAATTTGATTTCATCACTATTAACACTAACATTGCAAGGCTGCGGTATGATTGTAACATATTCACCATCTACTTTGATATGAATATTATTTTCTAGCCAAGTTATTACTTCATCAACATCATGATTAGTTGCAATTGTTAACGACATATTATGTAAATGATAATATTTATCGAAAGTCGATTGTAAATCATCAACACTAATATTACTAATATCTTCAATCGTTCCAGCTATATCATCTTGATAAGCATCTACATTCATATTTTTTAAAATCCGATTAGTAATTACCCATTCCGGCATTTGATCATACATATTAATTTCTTGTGAAATAATTTTAAATTCTTTTTCTAAAACTTCTTGAGTAAAGTGTGATTGTTCCATCATTTGTGTTAATATTTGTAGATTAGTAAAAAAATCATTAGCACAAGTAAAATAGTACGCTGTTTGATGATAATTAGTATAGGCATTACAGTCAGCACCAGTTTTACTAAATTCATCGAACCAATCTCCATTTGGTTTAGCAAATTTTGTATGCTCCACAAAATGCGCTAAACCTGGTTTAATATCATTACCACCGACATGTACCATGTATTGGGCAAATTGATTGGTTAATTCTTGATGTGAATAAATAAATACTTTTAATCCATTATCTAATGTTACTGTTTGATATTCACTATTTAAATTTGCTAAATTAATCACTATTATCCTTTCTAAACGTTTTTTGATTGTGTTGACAAATACTATGATAAGGACAGAAATTACATCCTTCTTTTCGTGGCATAATATTAAATCGTCCTGCACTTATTGCATCAATTGCATCTTTAATATGATTAACAACTATAGTTAATAAATCATCTAGTTGTTGTTGATCTAATTCTTTTAATTGTTTATGTTTTTTCGTATCAATCCCATTTACATCATTCACATACCCAATGCAACTAAAAGACGGTTTGTCTTTGACATTGTTAGTTATAGGGTGCGGTGGATAAATCATTTGCACAGAAGCCTTAAAATTAAAGTCACTGTAGATTTCATTTAATAAGTAGAGATATATGGCATTTTGCATATTTTTGCCGGAATTAATATCTTCAATCTTAATCGAAGCGCTACTTGTTTTTTTAACTTTGTAATCTATAACACTATAATAATTATCTTCTTTAATTAGTAAATCGATATATCCTTTAAGACTTACTTGTTCTGCTATAGGATAAATAAGCTCTTCTTCAACTTTTAGCTCTTCAACATCATTGATGTTGATTGAATCTAAAAATAATTGCATATCTTTAAATTCATGTTGTAACCACTGAGTAATTGTTTTTACTTCTAGTATTGACAATTTATCTTGTTCTTTATTAATTGCTTCTAAAGCAAATTTAGCTAAACTATTAATATCAAATTGTCGATGTTTAATAGCTAGTTCCATCACTTTATGAAAGATGTTTCCGCGGGCATTTTTATTATTACTATTTTCTTTTAATTTAACAACTCTTGATAAGTAATAACGATATGGACAATCAAAATATTCATCAATACTACTGTAAGATAGTTCGATATGTTTTTTGTAATCAATTCTTACATCCTGATGACAAAATGGTTGTGCTTGATCAATCCCTTGATATGGTTGTTTATTATAAGCACTATTTAATTCTAAATATTGCTTACTAAAAGTATTATTATCTTCTTCATTAGCTATAAATAAAGGATTAATTAACATTTCTTTAGCGCCAATTTTTTTAGCTTGACTAAAATAAATATTGTCTATATTTGTAAGTAAATCAACAAGTAACTGTTGATTAGTGTTTAAATCAACACTAGTATTAACAGCTAACAACTCAGCTTGTTGGTCTGTTAATACTAGCTGACTAACAGGTTTTGGGAAGTGCGATTTATCACACCCCAATATAAATGTATACTTATTAACTTTTAATGAACTATACGACATCACTTTTAAACAATTAACAGTATCAGTAAAAGTTATTGGGGTATTTTTAGCTTGATTAATTAAATATTTGACTTGTAATTCTTCATCAAAATTATAAACTTGGTTAAGAATATTTATTATCGGATCAACAATTAATGATTCTTGATATTCTTTTAATGCTTCTTTTATTGATGAAGCTTTAGCTTTATCAATAAATTGTAAAAAGTCTTTATGATTATATACAACTGCTACATCATCATTGACAATATTAATGTTATAAACCATGCTAAAAAACTCGATAGTTGATTGATAATCATCACTAGCATAAGCAATAGATATTTCATCAATATTTACTCCTTGTTTTAATAATGATGAAATCTGATTAAAACAGGCTTGAACTTCACTATCTATATCATTATAGACATTTAATATTTTTTCTTGGCGCTTAACATTTATGTTATCAGTAATATTTAAATTTTTTAAATATTGATCACAAACATTTAACACTTTAACATCTTGGTTCGTAAAATCAATATGCCATTTTTCATTATATAAAGACGACAATAATGATACTAATTGATCGTTAGTATCATTATTAACAACTATTTTTGGGACAATGTTGTTTAAAGATATTGCATAGTTATGTGGGTATTGAAGGTATAATTGTTGATCAATTTCTTGTTCACCACTAACTAATTTAACTAAATCATTTACAGTTAAATATCTTGTTCCTAATGTAAAATGATATTTGACTAAATATGGTTTAATTGCATCAGGAACAATAATAATTTTATTGCTCATATAGCTCCTGATTAAATTTTAAACAACTATCAAGAAGGTTTTGGTAACGTTTAACTATATCTTTTCGTGAATCAATATTTTCTAAATGATCTACTACTACTTCTTGAATATAGCTGACTTTTTGGTGATTGTTATATAAACGGTAAAACAAAAAGTCTTCTTCATAATATAAGAATGTTTGTGGATCAAAAAGGTAGTCATATTCTTTAATATAATTTTGAGTAAAAATCAAATAACATCCATTATAAACATAATACTCACCCTCTACTAGTGGTGAATCAAGTACTTTATAATCTTCTTTTAAAACAAAACTCCCATGCTTTTTCATATATTGACGATAAAGTGGTCCTGCTAATCGCACAATTTTATGTTTTTTGATTTTTTTTCGATACATCAAGATTTCTTGATAGACATCTTCTTTTAATGTGTTAATATTACGCTTAACTAATGGTGTAGATAAAAAACCATTAGTTAATACTTGTGGAGCTAATACATAATTATTTTTAATATTAGTTTTAACACTACTTATCAATTGTTCTGGTTGATGAATGATAATGTCGGTATTTAAACAATGAATTGCTTCAACTTCTTTAAAGTTATCTTTAATGTATTTATAACCAAAGTTATTCCCAGCACTAAATCCATCATTAGTATCTAATCGAAGTAAAGTAATCTGAGGAAAATTTTTACTAAATTCTGCAATCTTATTATAATCATTAGCATCACTATTATTGTCAACCACAACGATGGGTTGATTTAAGTCAATGATTTGATTAAGTAAATCAATACATAATGTTGATGTATTATAATTTAAGATTAAAAATACTTGCATTATCCTCCTTTAATAAAGACAAAACGAACTTATTGTTCGTTTCCTTCTTGTAATTCTTTTTTAAATAATTGATAATTGTCCATAATAAATTTAGCTTTACGTTTACTAGCGCCTTTAGAGCTTCCTCCATGTTTATGAATAACTTGTAAGTTAGGATCATAAGCAATTTGGCGATAATCAATATCATGTGTTAATAAAGTGTAAGTTATTAACATCTCTTCATTATATAAGAAGGTCATAGGTCGATAAATATAATCAAGTAAGTTAGTATGATCTTTACTAAAGACAATATAACATCCTGATAATATTGGCACAATATGCTCTTTATTATTTAATCGTTTAACGACATCATTACTCATATTAGCATTACGATTACCTTCTAATTTATTTTCAAAACAGTTAAATGTCACAGTTGAAAAAATATATAAACCTTTAGCCAAAAAGTTTAATTTTTTCATTTCTTTGAAAAAATCTTCTTTACTACTAAAATAACCTATTGGTGAAGTATTAACACCATGGGTAATTACTTCTGGTCCTAGCATCATAAAAGGTTGTTGTTGATAACGGCTTTCAACTTTAGTTAAAAAGTCTAAATCTTCAACTACAATATCACTATTAGAAACATGGATAAAATCATAATCAAGATTGTGCTCTTTAATATAATGATATCCAAAATCAATCCCTTTACTATATCCTAAGTTACTAGGGGCTTGAATCACATGAATATCAGCTTGTTGTTGATAACGGTTAGATAATTTATCAAAAGCATCGTTAGTACTACCGTTATCAACTATAACAAACTGTTTGTCTCCATGCAATTGAGAAATACTTTCAACACAATTAAACGTGTCTTGATAATTATTATAATTAATGATTAAAATTATATGTTTCATATTGGCTCTTAATAAAATTCAATTACTTCTTTTAATTTTTCTTCAAAGTTTGAACGGTCATAACGTGATTTCCATCCAATTTTTTCGTAAGTGTTATGGAAGTCAATTGCATAACGTTCATCATGACCTTTACGGTCTTCAACGAATTCAATACAATCTTCACTAGCTCCCATTAATTTTATAATTAATTTAACCAAATCAATATTTGACCATTCATTATTAGAACCTAAGTTATAGATTCCACCATTTTCACCTTTAAGTAAAATTTCTTCTACTCCCGTGTTATGTTCTGATACATAAATCCAGTCACGAACGTTTTTACCATCACCATAAACAGGGATTTTTTCTCCTGCTCTAATTTTTCTTACAACTGTTGGAATTAATTTTTCTTGATCTTGGAATTCTCCATAGTTGTTTGAACAACGAGAAATACTATAAGGTACTTTATGTGTACGACCATAAGCTTGCGTTAACATATCTCCACTTGCTTTTGATACTGAATAAGGTGAAGATGGATTTAGAGCTGTATCTTCACTGAATAATAAATCTGGACGATCAATTGGTAAATCTCCATATACTTCATCTGTACTTACATAGTGGAAACGATCAATTCCATAAATACGACAAGCTTCTAATAATACTTGTGTTCCCATTACGTTTGTTTCTAAGAAGATTTGACTATTTTTAATTGAATTATCAACATGACTTTCAGCAGCAAAGTGTACTACTTTATCAAAGTTATATTTTTCAAATAAAGAATTAACTAAGTCACGATCACAAATATTACCGTGGACAAATACGTAGTTTTCACAATCAGCAATAGCTTCTACTTTTTTTGGATCTCCTGCATAAGTTAATGCATCTAAATTAACGAATAATGTTTCTGGGTATTTCTTAACCATTTGACGTAAAAAGTCACTACCAATGAATCCACATCCACCTGTTACTAAAATTGATTTCCCTAAACTTTCCATTGTAACTCCTATTTTTCATCAATTAATTTTTGTAAATATTGTCCGTATTTTGTTTTTTGTAAATCTTTAATACTGCTTGCTAATTCATCTTTACTTAGCCACCCATTCGAGTAAGCAATTTCTTCTAAAGAACCAATTAATAATCCTTGAGAATCTTGTACTGTATTAACAAAGTTAGCAGCTTTAAGTAAATTATCATGAGTCCCTGTATCTAGCCATGCCATTCCACGACCAAATAATTCTACTTGTAACTTACCTTCATCTAAGTATTGTTCAATTACACTAGTAATTTCAATTTCTCCACGTTCACTAGGTTTAACTATCATTGCTTTGTCTGCAACTGTTTTATCAAAGAAGTATAATCCAGGAACTGCATAATTTGATTTGGGTTGAGCTGGTTTTTCTTCAATTGAAATAACTTTGTTATTTGCATCAAATTCGACTACACCATATGCTGTTGGATCATTAACTAATGTACCAAAAATTGATCCTCCACCATTATCTTCAACATATTTACGCGCATTTTTTAATTGTTCAGAGAAGTGTTGACCATAGAAGAAGTTATCACCTAAAATTAAAGCAACACTATCATCACCAATAAAGTCTTTGCCAATGATAAATGCATCAGCAAGCCCTTTTGGATGTTCTTGAATAGCGTAAGTAAAGCTTACTCCAAAATCACTACCATCACCTAATAGTTTTTTAAAGTTATCACTATCTTGTGGTGTTGTAATAATTAAAATATCTTTAATTCCTGCTAACATTAATGTTGATAATGAATAATAAATCATTGGTTTATCATATAATGGCATTAATTGTTTGCTAGTTGCTTTAGTAAGAGGATACAAACGTGTACCACTACCTCCTGCTAATACGATTCCTTTCATTATTCCTCCTCTTGCCACTCAATTGTATCATATTGAGTTTCGTGTTTTAAATCTTTATCACTAATAATCAATTCACAACCAGGATCTGGCCAATTAATATTAATATTTGGATCATTATACATAATTCCATTATCACTACTTGCATCATATAATTGTGTACATTTATAATTAAAGATTGCTTCATCACTTAGTACGACAAATCCATGTCCAAAACGTGGTGGAATATACATCATTTTTTTATTATCACTTGATAGTTCAATTCCAAACCATTGTCCAAATGTCTCACTTTCAGGACGTAAGTCAACAGCTACATCCCAAATTTTACCAAAACTACATCTAACAAGTTTCCCTTGGGGATTTTTCGTTTGAAAGTGGACTCCACGTAATACCCCTTTTTTTGATTTAGATTCATTGTCTTGAATAAAGACTACATCCAATCCTAACTCTAGCATTTTAGCTTGATTATAACTTTCCATAAAATAACCACGTTCGTCACCAAACACATCTGGTTCAAACACAATTAAATCTTTAATTGGTGTATCAATTCTTCTCATTTCGCTCCTTTTTATCTAAAGCTTCACTAACACTTAATAATTGCGCTACACGATCAATTTTTTCATTTTGTTTAGCAATTAGTATTCCTTGAATAAATGATGCATAAAATAAATATCCAATAGCTAGTGCAAGTAAGATATCACGAGCAATAAATCCAGTTTTATCTAAAATCCAAGTGCTAACATAAGAAATCATTAATAGTGCTACCAATAAAATAAAAATTAATAACACTGCATAATTTAAATAGACAAATTTAAAATTAATTTTATTTTTTTTAATTAAGTGTCCAATAATAATTAATAAGATAATAATTCCAACTATTACTATAATTTCTAACACAACTTCCTCCTAGAAACCAAATAAGATTGCCATCGATTGTTCTAACATGAACTTAACTGAGTTAATAAAATTAAAGTGACTTTCTCCAGCAACACGTTCATTCATTGTTACAGGAATTTCTTTAACTTTAAATCCTTTTTGAAAATATTTAATAGCAAACGCTGGCTCACTACAACTAGCATCGTCTAAATAAGTATCTTGAACTTTTTTATTCATCATTCTTTGGCCACTAGTTGGGTCAGTTATTTTTAATTTCCCTAATGATTTAATACTAATAAAGAATGATAGCAAACGACTACCCATCATTCTCATACTAAAAGGTTTTTTCTTACCGACAAAACGACTACCAATTACGATGTCGTTTCCATCTTTGATGCCTTTAATTAAATCAAATATATATTCTCCATTGTGCTGTCCATCAGCATCAAATTGTGTAACATTATCATAATTTAATTTTTGGGCATAGATAATACCTGTTTTTATCGAAGCTCCAACACCCATATTAACAATATGGTTAATATGAGCAACGTTATTTTCCTCTAATATTTGTTGTGTACGATCTTTACTACCATCATTAACAACAACTATCCCCACCTCTTCTTCTGGGTGTTGTTTAATGACTGTTTTTAAGTCATTGATGGTATTCATGATTGATTCTTCCTCGTTATGAGCAGGGATAATTACTAATGTCCTCATATCTCTCCCAACAAGATTAATGCTAATTAGCTACTTGCAATACAGGCGCAAACTCATCTACACTTTTTAATAAGTGTTCTTGTTTAACGACTTTTTTATACATATCATTTCCACGAGAGTAATTGTTTTCTAAAATTTGTTTAGCAAGCCCTAAACAACGTTCATACTCATTACCCTTAAACATTAACATTAATTCATCTAAACTTTTCTCTAAACGTTGATTACTTCCAGCTTTAACACTACATAAACCAATATATTTAATTAAGTTTTCACAACCTAATTTACGAACAATATCTTTTCTTAATGTTCCAATTGAATCTTTATCACCAATTAAAGTTATAAAAGCATTGTTGATTTTTTCAGTTAAATTAGTTACTTGTGCTAAGTTAATTTTTTCTTCAGCTAATTCTTGTTCTAAACGATCATATAAGTTACCACAAATTAACAATTCTTCACGTAAGCGTGGACTTAAACTGTTATAGTGTTTATTTCTTCTTAAGTATAATTCAATTTCAAGTAAAGTATTTTGATATTTTTCTAACACTTCTTGACCACGGATTTCATCATAACGAATACCACGTAATTGTTCTATCGCTACTTTCACGCTATTATTGATGTGTTTTAAGAATGATTGGGCTTGTTTAGCTCGATCAATTAAACGTGGGAAGTCTTCTTTAGCTTCATGAATAATTTCAACTAAACGAGAATAATCATTTTTAAAACTTTCATATTGAATACTTAATTCTTCTACTTTTAACATTTGATCAGTATTATCAATGTTATATTTAGCACGAATATCTTCTACTTCTACTTCTGCAGCTTCAAACACTTGATTTAAACGTTCTAAGATAGTTGCGTTAGTTTCTTCTATATCAATTAATTCATTAACATATCCAGCTTGTACTTCAATATCATTTAAAATATTAGTTGTTGTTTCTACTAATTCTTCAATTTGCGCTTTAATTGTTCTTAAATTATGTGCATCTAATTCTTTAAAAGAAACAGCTTTTAAGTTGTCCATTAACATTTCTTTATTCATGTTAATTTCGCTTAAAATATCATCCAAATTATTAATTTTTAAATTATATCCGGTATCTTCAATTTTATCAACTAATAAATTAATAGTATCTGTGATGTTTGGTAATCCGACAGTAAGGACTTGGAATAAACTAGCTAACTTGTGAGTGTATTCATCGATAGCTTGTAAATCTTGCCAGTTAGACATAACAACTTGACGTGCTTTATAGAATTCACTATTTTTAGTTAATTCTGAATATTCCATCACACGGTTATTAGTACTAGCTAACAATGTTTCAAAATCATTATTATAAACTTCATAGATACGTAAATGAGTATCAAAGAAAGCACGTAACTCTTTTAAGTTACTCATAATACGGAAATGGACATTTTGGTTATCAGTTGCAATTTTAGCAAAAGCACTAACACGCTCGCATAATTCTTTAATTTTAAAATCTAACCCATCAAATTCTTGTTTAACTTCTTCGTAGGCTTCGTTAAACTCTTTCATTTTAAATACAGAACTCTTATCTTGTAGCGCATCGATTGCATCAGCATAACGATCAAGACGTTCTTTATATTCGTTACGAGACTTAGTATATATCTCTAAAATTTTACGTGTATCTGGATTTTGCTCCATCTCCGCTATTTCATCTAATTTTTTGTTGATTTCAACCATTAAATCAACTAATTTTTCATAATCTTTGATCTCTTCATTCAATGAAGTATGTCTTTTTCTGTTCATAATTATAAAGGCAATACCTAAGATTACGATTATCGCTATCAATATAAAAATTATAATTTTCATTTCCACCTCACATCATGAATATTATATCATTTTTTAGTTGACATTTATTATTATTTATGGTATAAAATATGTTGTAGTGTTGCCTGAATAGCTCAGTTGGGAGAGCAAACGGCTGTTAACCGTTGGGTCGTAGGTTCGAGTCCTATTTCAGGCGCCATAAATGAAAATGGCCCGTTGGTGAAGCGGTTAACACACATGCCTTTCACGCATGCATTCACGGGTTCAAATCCCGTACGGGTCACCATTTTTAATTAAATTTCAACGCGGGTGTCGTATAATGGCTATTACCTCAGCCTTCCAAGCTGATGACGTGGGTTCGATTCCCATCACCCGCTCCAATTTTTGCGGGTGTCGTATAATGGCTATTACCTCAGCCTTCCAAGCTGATGACGTGGGTTCGATTCCCATCACCCGCTCCA
>UWSE01000017.1:0-12500 GCA_900551955.1 uncultured Mollicutes bacterium
GTAGTGCGTTGGTTCCACATGTGTCGGCCCTACGACCAAGAGGCAGACTATTACTATCCCGCACGCCGACAGGTCACATTCTTCTGTGCAGCCGTGATACTGCAACTGCCCTACTTCCTCTGCCCCATGAGTGAGGCTGCCTGGCAGTATGTGCGCATCTTCGGCATCATCTTCTACCCGTGCTGTTTCTCTATGCTGTTTCAGCGCTACTTCCATCGGAAACCATTGGCCGGACTCTTCAACGTGACCGTCTTCACCATTCCTATCTCATTGCTCACCGTCATGGCAATAACCATCCTTGCAGGTAGCGGCAACTGGTTGGAACAGCATTACCATTGGTTTCTATGGGTGATGGTGGGATTCAGCGTATTACTCACCGCACGACTTCTGGGTGTTATCCACCGCATCACGCAACTCATCGACAACTACCACATTCAGAACTATGCCACCGAGGACGACTTTCCACTGCGCTTTGCCGAAAAAGTCATTTGGATGCCATTG
Source organism: uncultured Mollicutes bacterium (assembly GCA_900551955.1). Lineage (GTDB taxonomy): Bacteria > Bacillota_I > Bacilli_A > UBA3375 > UBA3375 > UBA3375. The sequence continues at coordinate 502 of UWSE01000017.1, forward strand.
GTATGGATAGGCATTGCCTGGTTGCCCTTGGTCATAGGCAGTCGCCTGCTCATGGCTATCATCCATATCGTCTTTTCCGTTTGGATGGTCATATTCCTCTGTCTCATTCTCCATCCGCAACGGTCAAAATCCGTCAATAATAACAAAAACACTACACAGAATGACGACCAAAGGCTGTCGATGGCGCAGACCGACACGCCTGCTGAAACAACTGACGACACCGAGAACGACACGGAAGCTACGACAGAGACAGAACAGCAGGAAGTGATTCTGGACGATGCAGAAACAGTGTCCGTGACTGAGTCTGCAACAACCGAGAAACAGCAACCGCAGGATCAAATGCCTACCGAAACAGAACCGTTGACAGAAACAGAGTCTGACGATCCACTCTCGGAGGATGTCCAGCCAGAGACGATCACCATAGAAGATATTGTTGCGGACAATCCTGAGGAGAAACCCGTCGCTGAGGCAGAGACACCGCAAGTCACAACAGCAACTACCGCTCCTAAGGTTGCCAAACCGCGAGCACGCTATAGTAAAGAGGCTAAAGAGGCTGTGTTGCAGGTGATCTTGCAAAACTATCGCGACAAACATCTGCTCAAGACTCAAATTCTCTCTGGAGTGGATAAGGGTCTGCGTTCAGGTGCCAGTCGTTTTATTGCCGAAGTGGGTTACTACCGTCTCGTCAACATGTTCCGTTTGGAATATGCTCGCCTTTATAGTTTGCTTTGTTTAAAGCGTATCGAGCATAATCAGTATTTCTTTTAGGTTTCTTAGTATCTGAATTATTGACAATATAATAGGCTTGCTTTTGTGGTTTACTTGGGATACTAGGCTGAACAGAATCGGAAAAGTTTATTATTTCTTGTTCCTGTAACGAATAATCGTCTAGAATTTCTACTGCAGCTGAAAATTTTGGATTAATGTAGTCATCATCAAATAGTTTGATAATTTTCTTTTTCATTTTTTCATCAGATTGATTTTTTATAATTTCTGGAATTAATAGCTGTATTTCATCATCTGAAAGAATAGACAAATAAAGTTGTTTTGCTCCTTTGATTGTAAATGCGCATTCACCAACGCTGTGTTCTTTATTACGTCTATCCATTTCAGCCCATAAAACATTTAGTTTAACAGGCGTGATATCACCGATAGATTCCACATTTACCATATAACCTTCATCAATATATTCGAATCTTCTTGTTCCTGATGGACGATCAGACATATAATAATCGTTTGTAGCTACACTTATATCGACAACAATTCCCTTTTTGTTGTGAATTATAATATCACCTTGTCGCACCTTACTTACATTAGTGTGACCTTTATGTGGTTTACCATTGGTCATTAATGTTGGAGCCCAAAGGTATCCTCCTTCGTGTTCAACTTTATAATTATCACCTTGGTTAACTAAATAAATTGCCATAAATCTCCTTAAATTAATTATAACACAAATATTTATTTTAGTGATCTTGACAAGGATCCTTAATTATGATCTAATAAGTATGATAGGAGAAATATGGGAGAAACAATGGAAGCAAGAGTTAGAGCGTTACCGGATGTTTTAATTCCGAGCAAAGACGATGATGATTTTGATATAGTGGTTCCCGCTCTGCAACGAGATTACAGATGGGAATGTCAAAATATAAATGAAATGTTTGACGATTTGGCCACACACTTTTATAACTTTTCATCACTTAAACGAGTAGAAGAAGATTATTTCTTTGGTTCAGTAGTCTATGTAAAAAATGAAGATGAAAAAAGATTTTATTTGATCGATGGTCAACAACGTCTTACTACATTCAGTTTAGTTTTAAGAAAGACTTTTGATTTACTTAATTCTGAGTTGGAAAACGTTACGGAAGATGAAGACGAAGATACAACAATAATAGAAGAAGTCAAGAGTCAAATTCAGGAGATGCTTTTTGACAAGAATGGGAAATGTAGAATTAAGTTCGAAGCAGATAGAAACCAGAAACAATACATTCTAGAAAGTATTTTATCCCTAGATCGCGATGATAAAAAATTAAAAGAGTTAAAAAGTGAAACTAATGAACACACTATTAACTACATAAACCGTTACAACAACATTTCTAAAAAATTAGATGAACTATTTTTAGGAAAAGGCGTTCATAAAATTACAACATTTTACGCTCAAATTACGGAACATGTTCAGTTTGTTCAAATTATCAGTAAAGACGAAAATACTGTGTATCAATTATTTGAAACCCTTAATGCCCGTGGTGAAAATCTTTCACAGACAGAGTTATTAAAAAATTATCTATTGTCAAGAATTGAAGGCGACTCTGAACGATACGAATCGTTGTGGCAAGAGATTTCAACGTATATAAACTCAATACAAAATAGTTCAAAAAAAGCAATTTATTCTTTTGATGTAATTTTAAGAAATTATTATTTTTTACTGCAAGGTGAAAAAATCACTCAAAGTAAAGTTTATGTAAAATATAAAGAATATTTTAAAAATAAAACTGAAAAAGAAATTTTAGATGATTTAATGATGTTAAGAGACGCTATTAAAACTATATCTACGAAGATATATAACCGAGACTCTTTGACGTACTCATTGTTTGATTTCTGTTTAAATCAATTGCAAATCACTCAAATGATACCCACATTGCTGTTAATTAGTTTTTCGGATGATAAAGATGTTTGTCAAGAATGTATAGACTTACTGACTAAGTATGTATGTATCTTATGGATAAGTGAAAGTCCATACAACAAATTAGAACAACTAAATAAAGAAATGTTTGCCAACAAGTTAGATGTACGAAATCAACGTGATATACACGTACGTATTGTGGCAACTACAGAAACAATTAAAAATGAAATAAGTAAGTTGGATAATGGTTATCTACAACGAATTATTGAAGATAGAATGTTTGAGAAAAAACAACATGCTGCCTTACGACAATTTTTAGTAGCTATTTTTAATAGATTCCATGATGAACACCAATTTAAAACACCTACTTTAGAACATATTAATCCACAGTGTGGTATCGACAATTTTAAGGATAGAGGATTTGGTTCCGCAACTGAATACTCTGATTATGTGAAAAAAATTGGTAATGCAGTGGTACTGGGTTTTAGTTCAAACAGCGAAGCACAACATAAGTGGGATCAAAAAATGGAGGTTTATAAAAATCCGGGACAACCCAAAAATGTTGTCCTGTTATTTAAAAAACTTGGTAGCAATAAGAAATATGACGAATTGTTAGACAAAAATTTCTATGTAAACTTACCAAGCATGAATGATGGATCTGAGTATCTAACAAAAGACGAAATTGACCTAAGAACTCGTAAATTTGCTGAATCTATTTCAAAAATATTGCTTAATACCAACCAATAATGTCTAATTTGACTTATAATATATATTTTGATATAATAACTATAGTTCTATTTAAATATAGAGCATGCAGGAGAGTAAATACTCGTTAAGACTGCAAAGGAGGAAGAATGGCAAAAGTTATTAAACAAATTGTTAAAGTTCAGCTTCCTGGTGGTGGGGCTAACCCATCAATGGTAGGTACTTCTTTAGGGCCTACTGGGGTTAACATGGCTGAATTTTGTCAAAAATTTAACGACCAATCTAAAGACAGAGGTGGAGAAATTACTCCAGCTATTATTACAATCTATGAAGATCGTACGTATGACTTTGTCTTAAAAATGACACCAGCTAGTATTATGATTAAAAAAGCAGCTGGAGTACAAAAAGGAAGTAGTGTTCCACAAACTGATAAAGTAGGACACTTATCTAAAGCACAAGTTCAAGAAATCGCTGAGAAAAAAATGCCAGACTTAAATGCTAATGATATTAATGCAGCAATGAAAATCATTGCCGGAACTGCAAGAAGTATGGGAATTACTGTTGATGATTTAGGTGGTGAAGAATAATGGCTAAAATTTCTAAACGTAAACAATTATTTAACGAAAAAGTTAATAAAGAACAAAATTATGATTTAAAAGAAGCTATCTCTTTACTGAAAGAAGTAAGTCAAACTAAATTTGATCAAACAGTAGAAGTAGCATTTAAAATGAACTTAGATCCAACAAAAGCAGATCAACAATTACGTGGAGCTTTAGTATTACCTCATGGTACAGGTAAAACTGCAAAAATCTTAGTATTTGCTGAAGGAGACGCTGCTAAAGCTGCTCAAGAAGCTGGAGCTGACTATGTTGGTAGCGATGACTTAGTAGAAAAAATTCAAAAAGAAAACTGGTTTGATTTTGATGTAGTAGTAGCTACACCACAAATGATGCCAAAAATTGGTCGTATCGGTCAAGTATTAGGACCAAAAGGGTTAATGCCAAACCCTAAAACAGGAACTGTAACACCAGATGTTAAAACAGCTGTAAGTGAAATTAAATCAGGTAAAGTAACTTACCGTTTAGACAAATTATCTAACGTTCACACGATCATTGGTAAAATGAGCTTTAGTGAAGATCAATTAGCTGATAACTTCATGGCACTTTACAAAGAAATTAATCGTGTAAAACCAGCTGCAGCTAAAGGAACATACATGGAAAATGTAACTTTAAGTTCAACTATGGGTCCTGGAATTAAAATTGATGTTAAAAAAATGTAATTAAGATTAATACCACTAACATTTAGTTAGTGGTATCTTTATATTTTTAATTAATATTAACAAAAAAGGTTATAATAAAGATATATCGGAGGAAAGATGCGATTAAAAGATAAAGTTTGTATCGTAACTGGTGGAACAAGAGGAATTGGCTTTAGTGTTGTAGAAAGTTATTTACAAGAAGGAGCTAAAGTATGTATTTGTGGATCTAGTGATACAAGTGCTAACAAAGCTTATGAACAATTAATTGCTCAGGGTTATAACCCCAAACATTTTATGGCTAAAGGAATAAACTTGGATGATATTGAACATATCAACCAAGTGTTTAGCGAAGTCAAAGATAAATTTGGCAAAATTGATGTCTTAGTTAATAATGCTGGAATTACTACTTCTCAAAGTATCTTAGATACAAGTATTGATAGTTTTAAGCATGAATTAAATATTAATTTAGTGGGAGTATTTGCTTGTATTAAAGCTGTTATTCCTTATATGATTGATAATGGTGGTGGAAGTATTATCAATACTAGTAGTTTAGTAGCTAGATATGGAAGTATCAATCAACCCGGATATGTTGCTTCTAAATTTGGAGTAAATGGACTAACGATTGAAGCGAGTCGTGAATTAGGTAAATATAATATTCGCGTCAATGCCATAAGTCCTGGAGTAGTTAAAACTGACATGGTTAAAGAAAACGTAACAAAAGAGATGTTAGATTATTTAAATAACCTAACACCACTAAAGCGTATGGGTAATCCAAAAGAGTTAGCAGGAGCATATGTATATTTAGCAAGTGATGAAAGTAGTTATACAACTGGAACAAATATTGATGTTAATGGTGGTATAATAAAATAGAAAGGAAGTATATGAAAAATTTAACACCTTATGTAATCGAATCATCTCCTCAAGGAGAAAGAACTTATGATATCTATTCACGTTTATTAAAAGATCGTATTATCTTTTTAAATGGTGAAATTACTGATGAAGTAGCTAATATTGTTGTGGGACAATTATTATTCTTAGCTAGTGAAGATCCAAGTAGTGATATTAAATTATATATCAACTCTCCAGGAGGAAGTGTTACTGCTGGATTTGCCATTTATGATACGATGAATCATATTAGTTGTAATGTGCAAACAATTGCCATCGGAATGGCTGCTAGTATGGCTGCATTCCTATTATGTAGTGGAGCTAAAGGGCATCGTTATGCCCTTCCTAATACCGAAGTTATGATTCATCAACCATTAGGTGGTGCTAGTGGACAAGTAACTGAAATTGAGATTAGTTATAACCGTATTAAAGAGATGCAACAACGTTTATATAAAATAATGGCTAAAAACTGTGGGAAAACAGTTAAACAAATCCAAGAAGATTGTGAACGAGACAATTTTATGATTGCTAAAGAAGCACAAAAATATGGATTAATTGATAAAGTTCTAAGTTAATAAAGAGCGAAACGCTCTTTATTTTTTTATAGTGTCAAAACTAGCAAAAAATTGCTAATAATAGCATAAATTAATTCCCACATTTATTTTTAAAATTGATACTATTAAGTTGTCAATAAATACATTGAAAGGATTTTAGAAAATAATGAAGAAATTACTACAAATTGCGATGATGGTATGTATTATGTTAGGTGTTAGTAGTTGTGGATCTAAAGCGAATAAAGATCCTAAAACTATTGATACTTTAAGTATTATTTTTGTACCATCTAAAAACCCTGACGATATTAACAATGCATCTGAACCTCTTAAACAAATTGTTAAAGAATCTTTAACAAACCAAGGATTTAACATTAATCAAGTTAACGTCACAGTTGGTGATAACTATGAAGCTGCTGGAGAAGCATTAGCTAGTGGTAGTGCAGATGTTGGATTTATTCCAGCAGGAACTTTCGTTAAATACGAAAGCCGTGGAGTAGAACCATTATTATCAGCTACTCGTAATGGACTTAGTGTTGGTAATGAAGTAATGGATCCTAAAGTTTGGAATGATAATAAACCAACAACAGAAACTAATGCCCAAGTTAATAGTTACAATTCTTTAATTATAGCAGGTCCTAGTGAAAAAGGACAAGCATTAGCAACTAAAGTTAATAATGGAGAAAAATTAAATTTTGATGAATTAAATGCTGCTACTTGGTGTACTAGTTCACCAACTTCTAGTTCAGGATATCTTTACCCACAAATGTGGTTAAAAGAAAACTATGGTAAAACTTTCGATGATTTAAATAATAAAACTCGTGCTACTAGTTATGGAGATTCAATGAATAACTTAGCAGCAGGAACATGTGATATCTCTTTAGGATATGGAGATATGCGTACTGTTTATCAAGATAGTTGGGCTAGCCCTAATGGTGGAACTATTTGGGATGATACTAATGTAATTGGAGTATCTGGTCCAATTATGAATGATACAATTAGTGTATCAACTAAATCGCCTAATATGAGTGATGAATTAAAAACAGCATTAATTAATACTTTTGTTAATTTACCTAATACTGATCAAGGTAAAGAAGTAATGAATATTTATGCTCATACAGGATATGCTGAAGTTAAAATTGAAGACTATAATAAAGAACGTGAAGTTCTTCAACAACAAGCACAAAACTAAATAATTAATTAATCAAACAACAAGATAAAGTAAAAATTACTTTATCTTGTTTTTATTGTGAGGAAGAATGATTGAATTCAAACATGTAGATAAAGTTTATGCTAAGAGTAAAGAAAAAGCGTTAAATGACATTAATTTAACAATCAAACAAGGGGAATTTGTCGCAATTATTGGTTTATCAGGAGCTGGTAAATCAACATTAATTAGAACCATTAATAAAATGATTGACATTAGTGATGGAGAATTAATTGTTAATGGTAGTGATGTTAAAAATTTAAAAGGAAAACAACTACGTCGTTTTCGTCAACACATCGGCATGATTTTCCAATCTTATAACTTAGTTAATCGTGTAAGTGTGTTAAAAAATGTGTTATTAGCTAAAGTAGCTTCGCTTAATTGGTTTAAATCTTTATTTGGGATTTTTAGTAAAGAAGATAAAATTAAAGCCCTAGAAGCACTAGATCAAGTTAATATTTTAGACAAGGCATATGTACGTGCTGATCAATTATCAGGAGGGCAACAACAACGTGTAGCCCTAGCTCGAACTATTTGTCAAAATCCAGAAATTATTTTAGCTGATGAACCAGTTGCTGCCCTAGATCCAGTTAGTGCTAATCAAGTCATGAAAGATTTTAAACACATTAATGAAGAATATAATATTACTGTATTAATTAATATTCACCACGTTGATTTAGCCCTTAAATATGCTAAACGAGTAATTGGGATTAAAGCTGGTAGTGTAGTTTATGATGGACCTAGTAGTGAGGTTGATGAACAAGTGCTTAAAATAATTTATGGGGATAACTTTAATGCGCAAATGGTGGGTGGCAATGAATAGAAAAATAGTTTTACCTAATGGTAAAGAAGTAAAACCACCATTTAAGTTAACTTGGGTTATAACTTTAATTGTTATTTTATTAATAGCTTTAAGTATTTATGTTACTAATTTTGATCTATCATTATTAGTTACTCACGCTCATCGTGCTAGTGAATACTTTAGTCAATTATTTAATTTTAATGAAAAGACTTACGCTTTTATTCCAAGTATTTATAAACCATTACTACAGACAATAGCAATGTCACTAGTCGGTAGTTTAGCAGGAATGTTACTAGCTTTTCCTGTTGGAATAATATGTGCGATCAATATCAACAATAATTTCTTTACTTGGATCTTACGCGCTATCTTTAATATTTTACGTACCATACCGATCTTAATTGTTGGATTAATCTTTAAATATATTTTTGGTGCTAGTAACTTCTCAGGATTTGTAGCAATCTTAATTACTACATTCTTGATTGGAATTAAAATGTTATATGAATATATTGAAACATTAAATCTAGCTAGTTATGAATCAGCTCTAGCAACAGGACTAAGTAAATATCAAGCAATTGTCTCAACAATTATTCCTAATATTAGAAGTTATTTTGTATCCCAAACATTATACATGTTTGAAGTTAATGTGCGAATGGCAACGATCTTAGGTTTAGTAGGTGGTGGAGGAATTGGTTTAGTCTTAAACGACCAATTAACAGTCAATCCAGCTAAAGCTGGAATGATATTAATTTTCATGTTTGTCGTGGTACTTACAATTGAATTAATTACCGGATTTTTAAGAAAGAGGTTAGCATAATATGAATGAAAGAATTGAAAAACAATTATCATTAGAACCTAAAGGTTATGTTAAAGTCATTTGTAGTTTAATTATCTTAGCCATCTTTTTAGTACCATCAATTATGAACATTAATGTTCCTAAATTTAATGCTCAATCAATTAACGTTATTAACAAAATAATTAGTGGGTTTCTTCATCCTGAATTTAGTTTCTTAACTCGTAGTGGTGAGACTGGTTTAATGCATTTAATGATTGAAACATTAGCAATTGGTTTTTTAGGAACACTAATTGGAGCATTGCTAGCTCTACCACTAGCATTTATTGCTAGTACTAATGTTACAAATAAAACAATCAGTTTTATTTGTCGTACGATTATTATTTCAATTAGAACTTTCCCGTTATTTGTATATGCAATTGTCTTTATCTCAATTATTGGACCAGGAGCTACTTGTGGGGTTTTAACGATCGGTATTACTTCAATTGGAATGTTAGCAAAAATGTTTATTGAAGCAATTGAAGGAATAGATCCGCAATTATTAGAAGCAGCGGATGCCCTAGGCTTAACTTTATGGCAAAAATGTCGTTATATTATTTTTGGTCAACTAAAATCTAATTTTGTATCAACAACAATTTATCGTTTTGATATTAATATTAAAAACTCAACAGCCTTAGGATTAGTTGGAGCTGGAGGAATTGGGACAGCAATTAATAATAGTATTGGAAATAATAATTGGCCACGATTTGCAATGATTATTTATGTGTTAATTATTGTGGTCTTAATTATTGATTATCTATCAACAAAAATTAGAAAGCGTTTAGTGTAATTATGAAAGATATCTATGTAATGCGTCATGGTGAAACATTATTTAACTATAAATTATTATTACAAGGTTGGTGTGATGCACCATTAACACCAACCGGGGTTAAGCAAGCACAAGCTGCTGGCAAGTATTTATTAAACCAAGGTTTAACTCTTGATCATGTTTATAGCTCGCCGTCCGGACGTGCTTTAAGTACAGTTGCAATCTTAGGTTATAGTGATCAAGTAGTTTGTCTTCCAGATTTACGTGAATGGTGTTTTGGATTATTTGAAGGAGAAAGTCAAAAACTATTTCCGCACAGCTTTCCTTATGGTGATCTACTAGTACCCTTTCATGGTGAAAGTCAAGATGAAGTAACAACAAGAATTGTTAAAGCTTTAAATAGTATAGAACAAGAAGTTAAAGAAGATACAACTACATTAGTTGTTGCTCACACTTGTGTGATGCGTTTGTTTATGCAAAGTGTAGCTAATCACAGTTTAGCGGAAGTTCCACAAAAAATCGGCAACTGCGGAATACTTCACTTTAAAGTAGATAATGGAGTATGGCAACTTGTAGAAGTAATTGAACATAACATATAAGGAGTCAATTGAAAAAATTATTTTTAGTAGTTTTACTAACCCTAAGTATCACACTTAGCGGTTGTCAAACTAAAGCATCAACCTTAACAGTGATGTTTGCACCAACCAAAAATGCTGAACAGATTAGTGAAGGTAGCGCCCCAATGGCAGCCATCTTAAAAGAACAATTAAATAACCGTGGATATAATATTAGTGAAGTTAAGTTAGTAGTTGGTGATAGTTATGAAGCGGTTGGAGAAGCCCTAGCAACCGGTAGTGTTGATATGGCATACATCCCTGCTGGAACTTATATTAAGTATGAAGAACGTGGAATTAAATTATTATTAACAGCCCTTCATCCAGGAGTTAGTAATAATAGTTATGATCCAATTGTGTGGAATCAAAATAAACCAACAACAATCACTGATCAACCAGCAAGTGTTTACCAATCACTAATCGTGGCTGGCAGTACACCGACTGGTAAACATTTAGGGGAAGTGGTTAATAGTGGTAACACACCAACGTTTGATGAATTAAATCAAGCAACGTGGTGTGTAAGTTCACCAACTTCTAGTTCCGGATACTTATATCCCGAACTATGGTTAAAAGATAACCACCAAAAAACATTTGCTGATATTAATCAAAAGGTGCGCATCAAAGGTTATGGCGATAGTGTTAACTCACTATCTAGTGGTGTGTGTGACATTAGTGTCGGTTATGCTGATTTTCGTTATGACTATCAAGATAGTTGGCCAGGTAATATTTGGGAAGATACTAATGTGATTGGAGTAACTAGTAATATCCCTTATGATACAATTAGTATCTCAAACAACTCTCAAGTCATTACCAATAAGATGCAAGAAGATTTAATTAGTATCTATCAAGATTTAATTAATCTTCCTGGTGGTAAAGCAGTGATGGATACGTTTAACCATGTAGGTTACCAACTACCTAATATGCAAGCATATGATATTGAAAGAAGAGTGATTAAAGAATTAGAATAAACAAGGCATCATCGCAGATGATGTCTTTTATTAATTAATGTCATTAACAATGTGATATGGTATAATATAAAAAATATAATGAAAAGGAGGGGAAGTGAAAAACATTCATGACTATTTTTTGAAAAATGAAGCTAAAATTTTAGCAAACCACATGAGAACCGAAGGTTCTACAGTAAGCATTAATGATACAAAAAAATTAATTAGTACAAAAGCAGAAAATAAAGTGATGGAAGAAGCTCTAGGAGTTACTCCAACAGACTTCAATATGTTTTATAACTTGGAGGATGGTTGGTCTTATGTTTTTGAAATCGAACAACAAGATGTTGATTTAGAATTAATTACTCGTATTAATTCTAAAGTGTCAGATGAAACTAATGTTTTTCCAGGTATCATTAGAACCAAGCAAAGTATATTTGTTCCAACACAAAAAGATCACTATATTCCAGATATACCGATGCCTCAAGCTATAGAACAAGAATTAAATGATATTAATAGTATAGAAGATCCAATACAAAAGAGTATGGAATTATTTACTTTTATTGCACGTTCACAAATGTTTGAAAATTGTAATAAGCGAACTGCTTATCTTGTGGCTAATGTAGTATTAGTACAAAATGATATTGCATTATTGACACCTGTTGATGAATTAAATACTACCTTCTTAAATATATTATCTAACTATTATCTAGATCCAACTGATGCTAATAAAAATAAAGTACATCGTTTCTTAAAAGAAAATTTCTTGTTCAATCAAGAACTAGATTATAAACGTCAAGAACAAGGATATCATA
>UWSE01000018.1 GCA_900551955.1 uncultured Mollicutes bacterium
CAAATGGTACACAAAAACCAACAATCAACCCAGATGGAAGTGTAACATTACCAGAAGGTGGAACAGTTACATTACCAGGTAAAGATCCTGTAGATGTACCTGCTGGAGGAACAGTTAAACCTGATGGAACAATCGTTGATAAAGATGGTAATACAATTAATCCTGATGGAACAGTAACTACTCCAGGAGCAGATGGTAAACCTGGAACTAAAGATGATGTAACAGTTAAACCAAACCCAGATGGAACTATTACATTACCAGGAGCTGATAATAATATCAACACTCCAGAAGATAATGTTACTGTAACTCCAAATCCAAATGGTACACAAAAACCAACAATCAACCCAGATGGAAGTGTAACATTACCAGAAGGTGGAACAGTTACATTACCAAATGGTGAAACAGTTGACGTACCTAACGGTGGAACAGTTAAACCAGATGGAACTATCGTAGATAAAGACGGTAATATAATTAATCCAGATGGAACAGTAACTACTCCAGAAGCTAATCAAACACCACAAGGTTCTACACCTAATAAAGGTGATGTGGCTCACACAGGAACTAGTGTAAACTTAGGATTAGTAGTAGTTATTGCATTTGCAGCAACTGCTATAGTAGCTATTCGTCGTCGTAAATAATAACTAAAAGAGATTGATTTAATCAATCTCTTTTTTTAGTAAAAAATTGCTAATTTTCCACCAACCTATCAAAAAATGCTATAATTTGATAGGTTAAGGAGAAGAAGATGAAACGTAAATCATTTAATATAACAATGTTATTATTGTTAATTATCACTGTAATCGGTACTCATACAGTGAGTTTATTTGCTGAAGAAGTAGTTCCAACAGTTGAAAATGAAACTACTCAACAACAAAATACAACTATTGAGGAGCAAGTTACTCCGACAACGCCAGAAAACAGCGTAGTAGAAGCACCAGCTCCAAAACAAGAAGATAAAAATCAAGTTGTAGAACAACAAGATTTTAACGTTAGTGTTGAGCCGACAATACAAACTTATAGTGATTATCCAGAAACAACAGAGAAAATTGATAATTCCCACTCTGAAGCTAAAAATAACGCTGGATTAAATCAAATTGTTGTCAACCAAGGACGTAGTGCTAGTAACTATAATGATGATAATACAACTATTGTTGAAGGAAAAATAGTCAAAACTACACCAACTGTTTTTACGACATTAGGTGGAGCTAACCATTTAGTGCCATTTTACAATACCCTAGATGATGCTATTAATCAATATAATCCAGTACCAATTAGTGGAGCTAGTTATGATGGATGGTATTTATCAACAACACAAGTTGATGATAATTACTATGCTAATGTAATAATTGGTGGATTAAATTGTTATGTTAATGTAAAAGATATTCAAATCATTCCTAGTAGCTTATTAAAAGCACGTAGTTATTATCAAAGAATTGGTAATGATTGGACTTATTATGAAGCTAATGATCCAATTACGAGTGATCAATATACAACTTATGATTTAGGTAATGCACCAAGTCAAGCGGTTGAAGGAACAAAATATGTCTTAAATACTAGTGAAGTATATCAACCACTAGATGGTGGAGTTAGTTTTTCCACTTTTAATTATTTCCAAAATTTACCAGGAAGAGCAACAACAAGTTATACAGCGCAACAATTTCAAAGTTATTTAGCGCATGTTGGTAAAACTAATTCACAATATTATAATGCAACTAGTTCCTTTATTGATGCACAAAATCATAAAGGGGTAAATGCTCTATTATTATTTGCGATGGCAAATCATGAAAGTTATTATGGAACTAGTTATTATGCACGTACTTGTTATAACTTCTATGGACGTGGTGCTTATGATTCAGATCCAGATCAAGCTTGTAAAATTGTTGGATTTCCGTCAGCTTATGATGGAGCTGCAGCCCAAGCATACTTTTTAAGTAATGACTTTTTTGATGCACTAGATTGGCGTTATTATGGTTCTCATCCTGGAGATAAAACTAGTGGGATGAATGTTAAGTACGCATCAGATCCAGCATGGGGAGCTAAGCTAGCTGCTCACATGCAAGAAGTTGATAATTACTTAGGTAATAAAGATTATAATCGTTTCTCTTTAGCTCTTAGTAGTCGAACTCCTATTTATACTGATGCTAATTTAAGTACTGGTCAATTAATTACTGGTAATAATAAACCTAATCAACAATATTATACAACTAATGGAATTCCGGTAATTGTTACTAATAAAACAAGTAAAAGTTATGCAATTCAATTAGATACTGGTAGAAATACTGGTAGTGGTCAACAAATGTATGCGATCATGGCTAATCATGGTAGTTTCCCTAACTATGATGGATTAAGTCCTTATGGAGCATATGTCGAAAATAATGTTAGTAGTTTTTGTGTTAATTATACAAATCATCGTGCTAATGAAGGATATGTAAGTGGAGGACTTACGTTCTTAAACCACCAAAATTATGTCTCTCCTTCTTTAGTCAATGATCCTGATAGTGATAAACCATTATATGGAAATACGGTGACAGGGCCAATTGCTTATAGTGTTTACCAAAATGGTCGTTGGTTAGATGTTGTTGGTAATAATACTGTCATTGGTGATGTTAATAGTGATGCACCAATTACAGCATTAACAATTGATAATAAAATCGGTAAAGATAATCTTCCTTTTAGAACTCATGTTAGTTATGAAGGATGGAAAGATAATAGTATTGATTTAGGTATTAATGGTAGTGATACATTAAGTCAAGGGATTGAGGCGATTCAAATTGATCCAGAAAGAGAATATCTAGATCAATTTGATGTTTATTATCGAGTTCACTCTAAAACTTATGGATGGATGGATTGGGCGAAAAATGGTAATATTAGCGGAAGTTATGGTAAGAGTGCCCCAATTAATGCGATTCACATCAAAGTAGTACATAAAAAAGATCATGTATCTTTGCCAATGACTCGTCCTTATCAAGGAGATGAGTTTTTATATCAAACCCATGCTGCTTTTGTTGGTTGGTCAACAATGCTTAATAGTGGGCAAGCCATCAACAATCCGTCAAGTGGAAAACAATTAGAAGCAATTCGTGTTTTCTTACCAACTAATTACCAAGGTGGATTAAATGCTTGGGGATATAGTCAAAATAAAGGTTGGATTAAAGAAGTTCATAATGGTGAAGTAATTGGGACTGTTGGTCAGAGTTTACGCCTAGAATCTTATGAACTAAACTTAACAGGTAATATTGGTCGTAATTTTGATATAGCTTATCGTAGTTATGTCGATGGCTTTGGTTGGACACCATATACATCTAATGGTGGAGATAGTGGTAGTCAACATATGTCTGCACCAATGTTATCAACAGAAGTTAGTTTAGTTGCGAAAGGAACTAAACTAAATCCTCAAGGTAAAAGTTTAGTTAATGAAACGTTTAAAGCTAAAGGCCATGTTCAATACCAAGGTTGGCAACAAGAACAATATCCAGGGATGATGATTGGGACAGAAGGTCAAGAGTTGAGAATGGAAGCCATTGAAATTGATAATAACCTAGGAAATGATAGTCATATTAACTATCAAGCCCATGTTCAATACCAAGGTTGGCAACCATGGAAGAGTGATGGACAAGTAGCAGGAACTACTGGTCAGGGATTACGAATGGAAGCCATTAGAATTTCATTAACAGGTTCAGCTAGTCAGTATTATGATGTATATTATCAAGCGCATGTTCAATACCAAGGTTGGCAACCATGGGTAAAAAATGGTGCTATTGCCGGAACTACTGGTCAAGAATTGAGAATGGAAGCACTACGCATTAAAATTGTGCTAAAATCTAATTACCAAAATGTAATAAATAGAAATAGACAACAAGGAGAGTAAACGTGGCTAAAGCTGTAGAAAAAAAGAAACCTAGTTTATTAAATCGAATTATCTCATGGATTTTAGTAGTAATTATTATTGGTGCTACTGCAATGTTAGTTCCTGAATTATATGCTTTATATCGAGAATGGCAATTGAAGCACAATTATAATGGTATGGTAGTACATGATGCTGGTGATGGTGAGGTAATTATTGATCCGGATTGGGCACAATTAAAAGCTCAAAATGAAGATATAGTAGCTTGGATTGCTGTACCTAATACACCAATTAACTATCCTATATTACAAGGTCCTGATAATGAATTTTATCTACATCGAGCAAGTAATAAAGAGAAAAATAAATTTGGATCAATCTTTTTAGATAGCAAAGCTAATCCAAATTTTAGTGATGATAATACATTAGTATATGGTCATAACGTGTCTGGTAATAAATCGATGTTTTCAAAATTAACAAATTTTTTAAATCCAGAATTTTTTAAGGAAAACCCTAATTTCTACATTTTAACACCAAATGGTAAATTTCAATGCCAAATACTTACAGTTAATCGTTTATTAGATAGTTCTAAAAGTTATGATACTCAATTTAGTAATCCACAACAAGTTGTAGACTTGGTGGAACAAAACCGTGCTCAAGCACAACTTAAAAGCGAAGTTCCATTTGAATTAGGTGATAAGTTGGTTACATTATCAACTTGTGATTTAAACTTTGGATTAGAATCAGAACATAGAATAATCCTAACTGCTAAATTAGTACCATATGAAGGTGAAGTTAAAATGAAAATAACATAAAAATGAGAGATTTTATCTCTCATTTTTTACTACTTATTGTTTAGCAAATACGGAATTGTTAAGTAATGATGATATATTGGATTTGAAGCAAATACCATACTAAATGTTCTTAGAAAGATTGTTTCATCTGTATCAAGATCTAAATCTTCATTAATCATTTTTTTAATAAGTTTTTTATAAAAATCATCAGTATCATAAATATCAAGTAAATAGTTAATTCCAGATTCAACATCCCCTTCTTTGATCAACATAAATGCTAGCGCAATCTCCATTTCAGTTGCTTCTTCTTGATAAAAATCAATTAATTTTTCTAAAGATTTACGTTTGTCATAATATAGATAAAGGCCTGGTATCACATATCTAACACCCATATTATCATTGGGATTTAATTTTAATATTAGCTCAAAATATTTCAATGCTATTTTATACATTCCTGCATCACATGCTGATTGAGCTATATGCAGTAAACAACGCATATAAGGTCTTGTTTCGAAAATTCCATACATCCTTCCAGGTTCATATAAGTCTTCTTTTTTAGTTTTCGCTTCTCGGCCCTTTCAAGTTCTTGTAATCTAGAAACGGCAAAATAAGGCGGTAAATTATTAATTATCATTAATATGTTAGCATCAAGATGATCTGGATTTAAAGCAAGACATTTCTCTAATAATTCTTCTTGCTTATCCAAATCATTTGTCTCTAATGCATCAAAATAATATTCATCGGCTTCATATAACTTTTTAATTTCTTCATCAGTAAGTAGTTTCATTCTTCCTCCCTTGTTAACAATATTATAACACAACCACAAAGTGATTTTTTATGTTATAATATTAATTGTTATGGTGGGGTAGCCAAGTGGTAAGGCATGGGACTGCAACTCCCTGATCGTCGGTTCAAATCCGATCCTCACCTCCAATATTTAATCTAATGTTCTGAGTCACTAAGGTGACTCTTTTTTTAATTTTAATGAATAAATATAGTATAATATTTAAAAAGGAGCTAGCGTGAATAAGGAGATTGAAGCTTTAAGTCAACAAGAATATCAGTATGGTTTTAGCGATGAACGTGAAAACGTATATCAAACAAACCGGGGTTTAAGTGAAGAGATTGTTAGAGAAATATCAAAACAAAAAAATGAACCTGAGTGGATGTTAAATTTAAGATTAAAGGCATATCACAAGTTTTGTGAAATGCCGATGCCAAGTTGGGGTCCTAATTTATCTAATTTAGATTTTGATAATACTATTTATTACGTTAAAGCAACTGATAAAGTGGAAAAAAGTTGGGATAATGTTCCTGAAGATGTTAAACAAACTTTTGAAAAATTAGGTATTCCTGAAGCAGAAGCTAAATATTTAAGTGGAGTATCTACACAATATGATAGTGAAGTAGTATATGAGAATATGCTAAAAGAAGTAGAAGAAAAAGGGATAATTTTTATGGACACAGATAGTGCCCTTAAAAAATATCCAGAATTATTTAAAGAATATTTTGCTAAATTGGTACCAATGAGTGATAATAAATTTGCGGCACTAAATACAGCTGTATGGAGTGGTGGAACTTTTATCTATATACCAAAAAATGTTACATTAGATATGCCTCTGCAAGCTTACTTTCGAATTAATACTAAAGATATGGGTCAATTTGAACGTACACTTATAATTGTTGATGAAGGAGCTGATGTTCATTATTTAGAAGGGTGTACAGCTCCTAACTATAGTTCTGATTCACTGCATGCGGCTGTTGTTGAAATATATATTAAAGATAATGCGCATTGTCGTTATACGACAATTCAAAACTGGTCTAATAACGTATATAATTTAGTAACTAAACGTGCTAAAGTAGAAGCTAATGGACATATGGAATGGATCGATGGTAATTTAGGAAGTGGAATTACGATGAAATACCCATGTTGTATTTTAAATGGAGATAGTGCCAAAGGAACGTGTATTTCGGTTGCGTTTGCTAAGGATCAACAAATTCTAGATGCTGGAGCTAAAATGATTCATTTAGCACCGCATACTTCAAGTAAAATTATTTCTAAATCAATCGGTCATAATGGTGGAGAAGTAAGTTATCGGGGAATTGTTAAGCATGCAAAAAATGCAATAAACGCGAAGAGTAGTATAGAATGTGATACTATATTAATGGATGATAAATCTAAGAGCGATACAATTCCAATTAATATTATTGATAATGATACTTCAAGTATTGCCCATGAAGCGACTGTTAGTAAAATTAATGATGAACAATTATTTTATTTAATGAGTCGTGGGCTTAGTGAAGAGCAAGCAACACAGATGATTATTATGGGCTTTATTGATGAATTTAGCAAAGAATTACCAATGGAATATGCGATGGAATTAAACCAATTAATTAATTTAGAGATGGAAGGAAGTATTGGATAATGCTATTTAAAAAAGCATTACAATCCGGACTAATGTTAGCTATATGTATGATGTTAGTCCTAATGTTCCAACATTTTGGTTTACAATCAAATATTTATTTTATGGGAATTGGTGCAATTGTGACCATCAATCACGCTAAAGATCAAGGTTTACGTTCAGGAATTGAACGATTAGTTGGTTGCATTAGTGGTGGAATTATTGGATTATTATTTATGATTATATACAATCAAGTAAATATAATTTATATTGCACCAATTCTATGTTTTGTTGGCGCAGTCATATTAGTATTAGTTAATGGTAAGCTTAATAATCAAAGTGGAACATTAGAAGCATTAATTATGTTTGCCACTTTGATTACTAATATTGGAACTGCGAATAATATTTATCAATATACAATTCTAAGAATTATTGATACTTTAATTGGATTTGTAGTAGGTGTAATAATTAATCAATTAATTTTTAAAAATTATTAAGGAGTAAATTATGGATATAAATAAAAAAACAATTAGAGATGTAGAAGTAAGTGATAAAAAGGTATTAGTTAGAGTTGACTTTAATGTACCGATTAAAGATGGAATTATTCAAGATGATAACCGTATTATTCAAGCATTACCGACAATTAAATACTTAATTGACAATAATGCTAAAATAATTTTATGTTCACACTTAGGGAAAGTGAAAACAGAAGAAGATAAAGCGGCTAAGAGCTTAGCACCAGTAGCTAAACGTTTAGCTGAATTATTAAATCAAGATGTAGTATTTATTGATCAAACTCGAGGAGAAAAATTAGAAACAGCAATTAATAATTTAAACCCAGGTGAAGTATTAATGTTTGAAAATACACGTTTTGAAGATGTTGATGGTAAAAAAGAAAGTGGTTGTGATCAAGAATTAGCTAATTACTGGGCTAGTCTAGTTGATATGGTAGTAATAGATGCCTTCGGGACAGCGCACCGAGCACATGCATCAAATGTAGGAATTAGTAATGCTAGTGATATTGCTGTTAGTGGATTTTTGATTGAAAAAGAAATTGACTTTTTAAATAATGCTTTAACTAATCCTAAGCGTCCTTTTGTTGCAATTGTTGGTGGAGCTAAAGTTAGTGATAAAATAGGGGTAATTAAACAATTATTAACTAAAGCTGATTATGTATTAATTGGAGGAGGAATGGCTTATACATTCCTTAAAGCGCAAGGTTATAATATTGGAGACTCTATTTGTGAATTAGATAAATTAGATGTTGCTAATGAAATTTTAAGTTTAGGAAAAGATAAAATCATTTTACCAATTGATGTAAAACTTAATAATCAATTTGCTAATGATGGAGATATAAAAGTAGTTAGTTATGATCAAATACCTGATGGATATCAAGGATTGGATATCGGTGATCAAACTATCGAATTATTTGCTAAATACATTAAAACTGCCAAAACTATTGTATGGAATGGGCCAATGGGAGTATTTGAATTTAGTAATTTTGCTAAAGGAACTAATAGTGTTTGTGAAGCAATCAAAGATAATCCAGAAGCGATATCAATTATTGGTGGAGGAGATAGTGCAGCAGCAGCGATTAGTTTAGGATACCAAGATCAATTTAGTCACATTTCTACTGGTGGTGGAGCTAGTTTAGAATTTTTAGAAGGAAAAGATTTACCAGGAATTAGTTGTCTAGATAATAAATAACAATAATTATCTAAAAGTGATATAATAATTTATATAAGGAGTGAGATATGAGTACTTTTGATATGATTTTATGTGGAGTTATAGTTGTATGTGTAATTGGGATTATTGCATTAATCGTTTTAATTGTTAAAGCTAACAAAAAAATTAAACAATTAAATGGAACTGCTAAAGTTAAAACTAAAGCAAGTAAACAACAAGTACCACAAGTACCAAACTACCAACAACCACAAATGGCTGGTCCAATGATGAACCAAGCTGGAATGCAACAACCTACTAATAACATGCAGCCACAAATGGTTAATCCAACAATGAATCAAGTAGGAATGCAACAACCTGCGCAACCACAACCAGTTGTGCAACAACCGATGCAACAGCCAGTACAACCACAAATGGCACCACAAAATCCAAATAATATGCAACCACAAATGGAGATGACACAACGACTTGATGTAGTGAATAACCAACCTGATCAAGGAGTTAATCCTACACCAGTCCAATAACTTGAAAGTCAAAGTTTAAAACTTTGACTTTTTTAGTTTAATTGGGATATTTACACCACATTTCTAAAATAGTGCTATAATAAACTTAATGGGGAGGGCTTATGAATAATATGGAAAAGAAAAAAATGAGCTTTATAGAAAAAGTTGGAGCTAAATTACCTGATATTAATATTATCTTTTTAATCTTAACATTAGTAGTAATTGTTCTATCTTTCTTTATGCAAGGTGAGTATAACTTTAAAACTGCACCACAAGTGGAAGTAGTTAATTTCTTATCAGTTAGTGGATTTGATTGGATGATCCATAATATGACAGATAACTTTGTTAAATTTGCTCCACTAGGACTTGTATTAATTAGTGTAATTGGGACAGGTGTTGCAGAAAAAACTGGATTTTTTGGTGCACTAATTAAACGTTTAGGATTAAAAGTTAGTGATAAACTTTTAATCCCAATTACGATCTTTTTAGGGGTAATGAGTTCAATTGCGAGTGATGTTGGATACATTATTTTATTACCACTTGCTGGTTTATTATTTTTAGGGTTAAATAAAAATCCATTATTAGGGATTATTGCTGCATTTGCTGGAGTTAGTGCAGGATTTGGAGCCAACTTATTCCCTACACCAGGAGATGCCTTATTAGGGGGGATTACACGTGAAGCGATTGAAGCTTATGGAATTCCATTTGCCCTTAGTGACGTAACAATGAATCTATATTTTATGATTGCATCAACATTCTTATTATCGTTAGTGGGATGGTTTATTACTGTTAAATTTGTTAAACCATTCTTAGATAAACGAAGTTATATTGTGCCAAATGAATTTAAAGAAGAACATTCTAGTCATAATAGTGAGGTTGAAAATAAAGCCTTAAACTATGCTTTAATTAGTTTAGTTATTTATATTATCATTGTAGCGATCTTATATTTTACAGGATGTTTAAATGCACCACTAGATGATAAAGGTCATATAATCTTAAATGGACAAGCTGAAGTAGCTAAGTATAGTAACTTATTATTAGATAATTTAATTGTCTTTATGGTCTTTGCCTTCTTAATACCAGGATTGGTGTATGGATTTGTTACAGGTAAAGTGCGTAAAGGTCGAGATTATATTCGTTTAACTGAAGAGGGATTTAAAGATAATGCTGGAATTATTTTAGTTGCCTTTTTTGCTGGTAACTTTATTAATATTTTTAGCCAAACTGGATTAGGTAAATTAATTGCTAGTTCTGGAGCTGAGTTTTTACAAACTTCAGGATTAAATAATTATCCAATCTTATTATTAATTGCATTTATCGCACTTACAGCTATTATTAACTTATTTATGGGAAGTGCGTCAGCTAAATGGTTAATTTTAGCACCAATTTTTGTCCCATTATTATATCAAGCAAATAATCAATTAACACCAGATATTATTCAAGCTGCTTATAGAATTGCTGATAGTAGTACAAATATTATTACCCCATTAATGACATATATGCCAATTATCTTAATTTTAATTCAAAAATTTGATAAGAAATTTAATATTGGAACAATGATTCAAGTCATGGGTAAATATTCTATTGGATTCTTAATTAGTTGGACATTATTATTAATTGTGTTCTATACATTCCATATTCCATTTGGTGTTTAAAAGGAGATTTTATCTCCTTTTTTTAATTAAAAAATCAAGAATGGGATAAAACATAAAATATAAAAATGTTATAATATAAAAAAAGGAGTGGTATGAGAGTAGAGTTAGATAAATCTTTAAAAGATAATATCAATAGTGATATAGATATAATTGAAATCGATAATAATTTTTATAATACCAAATCTGAATTGACATTAATTAATCAAGATCTAATCGATAATGTTTCTCAAGTTGTAGATAGATTTAATTGTTTTAATAATAGCATTAATAAAAATATAAACCAACTAGTTGATAATTTTGAAAGTTTTGATCAAAACGTAGCAAAGGAATTTAGAGAAAATGGGTTCAGTAAATTTAGTAAAACTATTACAAATAAATAATGATTTAGCACACCAAAACAGTTGTTTGAATAAAATTAATACGATTAATGAGGATTATATTATGATAAGTAATTATATAAATAAGCTAAAAGTAGTTGACGATGAGACGGTTGTCCAATGTATAAATTCGTTATCAGTATTAATGAATAATGTAAACAACAACATTAGTAATAATGCTAAGCTTATGATTAACAACAATAACCAAACGATAGCTGATAATAAACAAATTATAAAGGAAGAAAATGAATAAATTACACTATGATATCAATGAATTAGAACAACAATATAGTGTTTTATATCAAACATTAGAACAATATATAAACCAACTGGAAAATAAAATTTTTGAACTACAATCTTTTAGTGATGACAAATCATCTACCAGTATATCATTATTAGCCATTAAAGAAAAAATTGATGATCAGGCGATAACGAATTTAAAACAAATGATTGAAGTGTTTAGAGAGATTCAAATCAAACTAAATTATGCCAAAGAATATTATAGTGAATATTGTGGGAATATTTCGCTTGATGAAGAAGATTTGTTGCAAAATATCGAATATGTCAAACGAACAATCAATTATTATGAAGACCTAGAATATTCACTTCGTCTAGTACCTGAATTAAATGTAATTCACGATGTTGAACAAATTATAGATAAACTACATGAGCTATTAGTCATGTATCAACAAAAATTAGACGGTATGTATCTTTTTGAAGATAGTATTCGTCATTTATTTTCTAACGAAATAGATGAATTAAAAGCCATTCAAGGTAATATAGAAGATATGAATTCTATTAGTGGATATGGCCTGTTAAGATTGTCATCCTTGGTATCGAACTCTTGTAATGTGGATGATCCTCCTGTTTTAGAAAATTTCGATAATTATGA
>UWSE01000019.1 GCA_900551955.1 uncultured Mollicutes bacterium
TTAATAGTTAGTCGATCTTGTAATGTCATTTTATTGTTTTTTCTCATTTTTCCTCCAAAAGTATTTTACCATTACAGAGTGGCAACTTCCATTTTACAATCTACAAAGCAAAATAGTAGTTTGACAACCTATCAAAAATATGGTAAAATAGATAAGAACATGATAAATATTATCGTCACAAAATAGTCATACTACTATTAAAGACAAGGAAAATTACTAAGCAAGTAATCCTTGTTTTTTGTGTTTTTATAAAGGAGCAAAATGAAAAAACAACATGTTTTAACACTAGGAAATAACGAAAGAATTAACTTTTCTAACCGTGAAGAAAAGTTACAAATGCCTAATTTAAATGACATTCAAACTAACTCTTATGAGAGTTTAGTTAATGATCGTTTAGAAAATGTATTTAAAAATTATTTTCCAATTACAGATGATAAACAAGAATTAGAATTTCGTTATGTAAAATACTTCTTTGATAAACCAGAAGTACAATTTGATAATGAGATTGAATATAAACGTCGTGGTTTAACTTATTCTCATCCTTTAAAAATTACTGTCCAATTATATGATTTAGTTAATGATTGTGTGGTTGAAGAACGTGATGTGTTCTTATGTGATTTACCAATCATTACTGAACGTGGAACATTTATTATTAATGGAGTTGAACGTGTAATCGTATCACAAATTGTACGTTCTCCTGATTTATATGTAACTAAAGAACCAGAAAAAGCTAACAATGAAGAAAAAATTGTTGGTCAAATTATGCCTTCTCGTGGGACACGTTTAAGTATTGAACAACGTTACAATCATGATATTTTCTCAGGACAAAAAGACTTATTAAAAAACATTGTTGAAGCTTTAACTAAAGCTGAAAAAGAAATGTTAGGTGATGATATTGATAACGAAGAAGTGTTAAGTCGTTTAGTTTATGCTGGTGAAATTAAATCAGCGAAAAAACAAGTAGCTGACATGAAGAAAGAAATTAAACGTAATCAAATTCGTTTCCAATTTGATTCTTCTCGTCGTGTAACACTACTTGCTTTTTGTCGTTTATTAGGTTTAAGTGAAGAAAACATTATTAATACATTAGGGGATTCACGTTTACTTCGTGAAAATTTATTAGTAGAAGAAAATCACAACTTTGATGATGCCTTAAATACATTTGTACAATCACAATTATTAAATGTAGCTAATGTTGAACCAATGGATCGTGACTATTTAAAAGATGTTGATAATTTAATTGCTCACTTAGAAGGTAATGGTGTAGATGTTGATGTTAAAGTAGTTACTAACTTAACAGCTTTAACTAATGAAGAAATTAATGATTTAGTTATTAAATCATTAAGTGGTACTTATCCTAAAGTATTAAAAGAATTTTTAGAACTATGTGATGATAATCGTATTAATCAAGAAAATACTTTAATTGTTAAAAACAACCACATCTATCGTCAAAAACGTAAAACATATGAAGATATTATGGCACGTTTTAATACTCGTGCTTATAACTTTGGATCAGTTGGTCGTTATAAATTCAATTTAAAAGCAGATTTAGTTAAAAACTCTTTAATGAACGTTAACTCACGTTTTTATGGTGTGCGTTTAGCTGAAGATGTTGTAAGTCCTACTAATAAAAAATTAAAATTAGCTAAAGGGACTTTAATTGATGCTAAAAACTTAGATACATTATCAGAAATTTTAGAAGATGGTTTTGGTATCTACAAAGAAGTTATCAATAATAGTGAATTGGGAATTAAAGAAACCCTAACTTTACAAAAAGTACGTGTAATTTCACCACGTTATGGTGAAGAAATTGATGTAATTGGTACAGTTGAATCAAGTGATAAAAAAATGACAATTGGATTAGATGATATTTTAGTATTCTTTAACTACTTTATTGGTGAAGCTTACGGAATTGGTAAGTTTGATGATAAAGATCACTTAGGTAACCGTCGTGTGCGTTTAGTTGGTGAATTAATTGAAGAAGAAATGTCTCGTGCTTTATATGAAATTGAACGTCGTATTATCCGTTATGGATTTACAAGTATGAAGAATGATGAAGTAGAAAATAAAATTCCAAAAGGATTTGTAACTACAAGTTTTGATTCGGCAATTAAATCATTCTTTGCAACAAGTCAATTATCACAATTTATGGACCAAACTAACCCACTTGCAGAAGTAACACACAAACGTCGTTTATCCGCTCTAGGACCTGGTGGAATTAGCCGTGAACGTGCAACAGTAGAAGTACGTGACGTTCACTCAACTCACTATGGACGTATTTGTCCAATCGAATCACCAGAGGGTGGAAACATCGGGTTGATTAGTTCATTAACTGTATATGGACGTATTAATGATAAAGGATTTATTGAAACACCATATATTAAAGTTAATAAAAAATATGATCGTAAAGGTAACTTTAAAGGAAGTTATGTAACTGATGATATTGAATACGTAACAGCAATTGATGAAGATCGTTTCTGCATTGGTCAATCAACTGTTAGTGTTAATGAAAAAACAGGACAAATTTTAGATGAAATGGTTCCTTCTCGTTATAATGGAGTTAATGATATTCGTCCATTAGAGTGTGTTGATTATATTGAGATTTCACCAAAACAAATCTTTAGTGCCGGAACAGGATTAATTCCATTCTTAGAGCACGATGATGCCAACCGTGCGTTAATGGGTGCCAACATGCAACGTCAAGCAGTACCGTTAATGATTAGTGAATCACCAATTGTTGGTACAAGTATGGAGTATGCAATTGGTAAAGATTCAGGAAGTGTTGTTAATGCTAAGTGTGCCGGAACTGTAAGTTTTGTAAGTAGTGAAAAAATTACAGTTAAAAATTCTAAAGGTGAAGAAATAGATCACAAATTAATTAAATACTTACGTACTAACCAATCTACTACACTTAACCAAACACCAATCGTTAAAGTTGGACAAAAAGTTAAAAAAGGTGAAGTAATTGCTGATGGGACAGCGATGCAAAATGGTGAGTTAGCGTTAGGTAAAAACGTAACTGTAGCATTCTTAACTTATGATGGATATAACTATGAGGATGCGGTTATTATTTCTGATCGTTTAGTTAAAGACGATGTTTATACTTCGATTCATATGGAAGAATATGTGTGTGAAGTATTACAAACAAAATTAGGTTTAAGTCAAATCACTCGTGATATTCCAAAC
The DNA here is from genome assembly GCA_900551955.1 of uncultured Mollicutes bacterium. Taxonomy (GTDB): domain Bacteria; phylum Bacillota_I; class Bacilli_A; order UBA3375; family UBA3375; genus UBA3375. The sequence goes on from UWSE01000019.1 coordinate 3,187, forward strand.
GTTGGGGAAGAAGCGAAAAAACACTTAGACGAACGCGGAATTGTGCTTGAAGGAACATGTGTTGAAGAAGGAGATATTTTAGTTGGTAAAGTTGTACCTAAAGCTAAAACAGATCCTACTCCTGAAGAAAAATTATTATTTGATATTTTAGGAGAAAAATCTCGTGATGTTAAAGATGAATCACTACGTGTTGAACACGGTGGTGGAGGAATCGTTCAAAAAGTATTAGTATATGATGCTGTTGAAGACCACTTAGATGTAAGTAGTGAAGTTAAGCAAGTTGTTAAAGTCTTTATTGCGCAAAAACGTAAAATTCAAGCCGGAGATAAAGTTGCCGGGCGTCACGGTAATAAAGGGGTAATCTCACGTGTGCTTCCACAAGAAGATATGCCATATCTAGAAGATGGAACACCTGTAGATATCATGTTAAACCCACTAGGGGTACCTTCACGTATGAATATTGGACAAGTACTAGAAATGCACTTAGGTATTGCCGGTAAACGTTTAGGTGAAAAATTTGCCACAGAAGTATTTGAAGGGGCAAAAGAAGAAGATATTATTCGTTTAATGAACGAAGCTGGCATTGATCAAACGGGTAAAGTAACATTATTCGATGGTCGTACTGGAGAAGCATTTGATAATCCAGTAACTGTTGGGGTAATGTATATTATGAAACTTGCGCACATGGTTGATGATAAGATGCATGCGCGTAGTATTGGTCCTTATGCATTAGTAACACAACAACCACTTGGTGGTAAAGCCCAATTCGGGGGACAACGTTTTGGGGAAATGGAAGTTTGGGCCCTAGAAGCTTATGGGGCAGCGAATATTTTACAAGAGATGATGACAATCAAGTCAGATGATATCTTTGGACGTAGTAAAATGTATGAAGCATTAACACACAACCAAACTACAACAGAAATTGTTGTACCAGAAAGTTATAATGTATTATTAAATGAAATTCATGGTTTAGGAATTGATTTACAAATGCTTGATAAAGATGGTGAAGAAATTCGTATCACTGATTTAATTGAATACTAATTAAGGGAGTTTTAATGGTAGAAAAAAGAAATATTGATGAAGTAAAATCACTAAAAATTAATTTAGTATCACCAGACAAAATCGTTAACGAATGGTCTAGTGGGGAAGTATATAATTTTGAAACATTAAATTATCGTACCCTAAAACCAGAATTTGGTGGACTATTTTGTGAACGTATTTTTGGACCAATGAAAGACTACGAATGTTCTTGTGGTAAGTATAAAAAATCAACTTACCGTGGGAATGTCTGTGAAAACTGTGGGGTTGACATTGTAAGTAGTAAAGTACGTCGTCAACGTATGGGACATATTAAATTAGTAAACCCAGTAGTCTCACCCTTATTTAAAAAATATATTGCCATTTTATTAGGCGAATCAACTCGTTTATCAGATTTAGATGCATTAATTAATTACCGTGCTTATATTGTTACTAAATCAAATAATAAACAATTACCTGCAGGTACAATTATTGATAAAAATGATGTAGCGCGATTAGAAGATATTGATAATGTTGAAGTTAGTTATGGAACAATTGGGCTTCAAGAGTTTTTAAAAAACTATGACATTGATAAAGAAATTAAAAAAGTAAAAGCGGCAATTAGTAAAATTAAACGTAGCATTAAAAATAATATTGATCAAGAAAAAACTCCTAAAAATCAAGGAGAAAAATTACGTAAACTTAATGAACATTTAGAGTTATTAATTAACTTTAAAAATTCAGGGAATAAACCAGAATGGTTAGTAATGACGGTAATTCCTGTCATTCCTGCTGACTTACGTCCATTAGTACAATTAGGTAGTGGACGTAATGTTGTTAGTGGAATTAATGAATTATACCGTAAAGTAATTATTCGTAATCAACGTTTAAGTGAAATGATTAAATTAGGTTCTCCTCGTTTATTATTAAACGATGAACGTGTGAGTTTGCAAAATGCAGTAAATGATTTATTTGATAATTCAAAAAACAATGAAAATGCCTTAAATAAAGGGAAAAAAATTCAAAAATCTTTAGTTGAACAATTAAAAGGGAAACAAGGGCGTTTCCGTCAAAACTTACTAGGAAAACGTGTTGACTTCTCAGGACGTAGTGTAATTGTTGTCGGACCTGATCTTAAATTAAATGAATGTGGTCTACCAAAAGAAATGGCCTTAGAATTATTTAAGCCAATTGTAATTGGACGTTTAATCGCTAAGAAAAAAGCACCTAACATGGGAACTGCGAAGAAAAAAATTGAAAACCGTGAAGAAGAAGTATGGGAAATTTTAGAAGAAGTAGTACGTGAAAATAAAGTATTATTAAACCGTGCGCCTACACTTCACCGTTTAGGAATCCAAGCCTTCCAACCAAAATTAGTGGAAGGTAAAGCAATTCGTTTATCACCATTAGTTTGTGCGGCTTATAATGCCGACTTTGATGGGGACCAAATGGCAGTCCACTTACCATTATCAAAAATTGCCCAAGAAGAAGCAACTAAATTAATGTTAGCTTCTAATAATATCTTAAATCCAAAAGATGGACAACCAATCGTTACACCTTCTCAAGATATGATTTTAGGTAACTACTATATTACAATGGAAGATGCTAATCAAGATGTCCACATCTTTAAAGATGAAGAAGAAGCGATGATGGCGTATGAAACTCGTTTAATTACATTACATGATCGTATCTTTATTAAGGCAGATCATGTAAGTAATGCGTACTTAGGAGAAAATTTAGAAGATAAATTATTATTTACAACAATTGGTAAATATGTCTTTAACAATATTACACCAAATGATTATCCATATATTAATGAACCAAGTAATGCTAACTTACAACAATTAGATGAGAAATACTTAATTAAGTTAGGAACTAACTTAGAGGAAGTATTAAAAGATACACCAATTAACCAACCAGTTAAAAAAGGATTCTTATCTGATTTAATTTATGATGTGTTTGAAAAATATGACATTAATCAAACAGCAACAATGCTAGATGATATGAAAGCATTAGGATTTAAATACTCAGCATTATCAGGAATTTCTATTTCTTATGCTGATGTTCCTAGTGTAGAAAAACAAGATATCTTAGATGAAGCACAAGCACAAGTTAATGAATGGAATGAATTATACCAAGCTGGACTTATTACCGAAAACGAACGTTACCAAAAAATTACACAAACAATTTGGACAGATGCTCGTGAAGAAATTACTGAACGTTTATTAGCTAACTTAGAAGCTACTAACAACATCTTCATGATGTCTGATTCAGGAGCACGTGGGAACCGTTCTAACTTTACCCAATTAGGAGCAATGCGTGGGCTGATGGCCGCACCTAATGGTCGTATTATTGAACTTCCTGTAAAATCTTCATTTAAAGAAGGTTTAAGTGTCCTTGAATACTTTATTTCATCACATGGGGCACGTAAGGGTCTAGCTGATACCGCCTTAAAAACAGCCGATTCAGGATACCTTACTCGTCGTTTAGTTGATGTAGCTCAAGACGTAGTAATTACTGAAGAAGATTGTCATACTTATGATTATGATGTAATCACTGATATGATGGAAGGTGATGAAATCTTAGTACCATTTAAAGAACGTATTGTTGGACGTTGTCTACAACAAGATGTCTTTGATAAAAAAGGTAATGTCTTATTTGAAACAGGCCATTTAATTACTGAAGCTGATGCTGATCAAATTATTGATCTAGGAATTAAAGAATTAAAAATCCGTACAGTATTTAGTTGTAAAGCTAAAGATGGAATTTGTCGTAAATGTTATGGACGTGATTTAAGTAACAATAACTTAGTAAGTATTGGTGAAGCTGTTGGTATTGTCTCAGCCCAATCAATTGGGGAACCAGGGACACAGTTAACAATGCGTACCTTCCACACCGGAGGTGTAGCGGGAGCTGATATTACGCAAGGGCTTCCTCGTGTTGTTGAGATCTTTGAAGCTGGTAATCCAAAAGGTAAAGCAATTTTAACACCAGAAAGCGGTAAAGTTGATATCGACGAATTAGCTGCAGGATTTGAAATTAAAATTAAAAAAGGAAAAAAAGTATTGTGGAAAACAATTGTCCCTCATGGAATTAAAATTAAATACCAAACAGGTGATATCGTTGAACGTGGTCAAGAATTAACTGAAGGTAGTATTTATCCACGTGAATTACTTGAATACAAAGGTGTAGATGCTGTTCGTAATTACATCTTAAAAGAAATTCAAAAAGTATATCGTTTACAAGGGGTAGCAATTAACGATAAACACGTGGAAATCATCGTTTCACAAATGATGAAATATGTTCGTGTAACAGAACCAGGTGATACTGGATTAATTACTGGTGAATTAATTCGTCCGCAAAAAGTTTATCAAGCTAATACAAAAGCAATTAGTAAAGGTAAAGAACCTTGTTGTGTTAATGCTGAAATTATGGGGATTAAAAAATCTTCACTTGAAACAGAAAGTTTCTTATCAGCTGCAAGTTTCCAAGAGACAGCAAAAACTTTATCTAATGCAACAATTCGTGGTAAAGTTGATCCATTATATGGAATCAAAGAAAACGTTATTGTTGGTAAGCTAATACCAGCCGGAACTGGACGTTGTAAAAACTATAAAGGGGTTAGAGAATAAGCAAAGTAAAAAAATACTCATAAAAACATTATGAGTATTTTTTATTAAAGAAAGGAAGCATATGAAATATCTAGCTAAACATAATCTAGTATTAATCATTGTTAGTTTTGTATTATCATCAATCGCAACCTTAGTTGCGATTAATGTAACAAGCAGCTACTTAATTTATACAGATTATATGAAAAGTATTTTATTTGTTAGTAATAGTGTATGCTTCTTTTGTTTAGTAAAAATATTTTTTACTAGATACAATACTTTTTATAAGTATTTATTTTTTATTGCCTATTGTGGTTATATTTATGTATTTTTATTTTGTCGGGGAGCGGATAATGCTGTAAGTGGGGTTAATTTAAAATTATTTGCTTATGATGAACTAAATTTAGATGATCCGTTAGTTTTTAAGCAAAACTTGTTTAATACTTTATTATTTTTGCCTCTAGGATGTATTTATTTTAAATCAAGACTCAAGGACTTTGGTTTCGTACTAATCTTTTTTGTAATTTGTTTAGGAGTGGAATTTCTCCAAAACAAATTACAAGTTGGAGTATTTGATATTACGGATATCTTATTTTACTTGCTAGGATTTTTTGTTGGTAGAATTATTAGAAATATCTATTTACGAGTAATAAAATTTAAGCATTAAAAAATGTTATATAAAAAATTGATATAATTAATTAAAGGAGTTTTATGGAAAAAGTAAATGAGCATGTACAAGTGCGTTTAGATAAATTAGAAAAATTAAAAGCATTAGGAGTTAATCCATATCCTAATGATATTGTAAGTGATAATGAAATTAGTCAAATTATTAGTGATTATGATCAATTTTCTAAAGAAGAATTAGAAGAAAATATTCATACTGTTAGTGTGAGTGGACGAATTATTTCACGTCGTGATATGGGGAAAGCAGCTTTTATTACGATTAAAGATAATTTAGAACAAATACAGTGTTATGTCGCACAAGCAAATTTAACTGATTTAGAAAATGAAGTGTTTTCATTACTTGATTTAGGTGACTTTGTTTATATTAAAGGTGAAGTAATGAAAACTAAAATTGGTGCAATTGCAATTCGTGCTAAAGAATTAAAAATTATTACTAAAGCGATAGCGCCACTTCCAGAAAAATTCCATGGACTTACAGATATTGAAGAACGTTATCGTAAACGTTATATTGATTTAGCAGTTAATGATGATTCGAAAAAAGTATTTATTGATCGTAGTCATATTATTGCTAGTATTCGTAACTACTTAAATGAAAATGGATATTTAGAAGTTGAAACGCCAACATTACAAACGGTAGCAGGAGGAGCAGCAGCTCAACCATTTATTACTCACCATAATACTTTAGATATTGATATGTATATGCGTATCGCTCCTGAGCTTTATTTAAAACGACTAATAGTTGGGGGATTTGATAAAGTATATGAATTAGGAAAACAATTTAGAAATGAAGGAATTAGTATTAAACACAATCCTGAGTTTACTAGTATTGAAATTTATACTACTTATCAAGAAATGCATGGTGTAATGCAATTATGTGAGGAAGTAATTAAATGTGCAGCCAAACCACTTCACCCTGATTTAAAATTCATTTATGAAGATGTTGAATATGATTTAAATAACTTCAAAAAAATTCATATGGTTGATTTAATTAAAGAAGTAACTGGTGTTGATTTTTGGCAAGTAAACGATATCAAAGAAGCTAAAGCATTAGCTAAAGCTAATAACATTGAATTAGAAGATCATCACTATGATCTTGGTCATATTATTAATGAATTCTTTGAACAACGTTGTGAAGAAACTTTAATTCAGCCAACGTTTGTATATGGTCATCCAAAAGCTATTTCACCATTAGCAAGAATTGATGAAAGTGATCCACGTTTTACAGAACGTTTTGAATTGTTTATTGGTGGACGTGAATATGCTAATGGATTTAGTGAGTTAAATGATCCAATGGATCAATATCAACGTTTTGCTTCACAAGTTAAAGAACGAGAATTAGGAAACGTTGAAGCAACTGAAATTGATTATGATTTCGTTAATGCTCTAGCGATTGGAATGCCACCAACAGGTGGATTAGGAATTGGAATCGATCGACTAGTAATGTTACTAACTAATAGTAGTAGTATTCGCGATGTAATCTTATTCCCAACAATGCGAGGTAGATAATAATATTAATAAAAGTGTCCGAAAGGACACTTTTTTAATTTCTATATTGTTGTGCTTACACTTTATTTATGGTATAATATGAGTGTAAACACAACAAGGAAGATTATGAATTATGAACAACAAATAGAAAAATTCCTTAACAAAACAGGTGGAATAATTACAACAAGTGATTGCAATAATATGAGCATACCAACAATATATTTAACACGTTTGGTTAAAAACAATAAACTTTTTCGAGTAAAAAAGGGTATATATATTACACAGGGTGGAAACTATGATGGATTATATTTTTATCAACACCAATATAGTAAAATAGTATATTCTTATTTTATTAGTTTATATCTTCAAGATGTTGGAGATATAATTCCTGATAAAATTGATGTAACTGTTTACCAAGGTTATAAATTTAACAAAGTGCCTAATAACTTTAAGGTTCATTATGTAAAACCTGAGTTATATGCATTAGGAATTATTGAAGTTGATACGATATTTGGTAATAAGATAAATGTATATTCGCTAGAGAGAACCTTCTGTGATTTTGTTTATAATAAGCAAGCAATTGATCAGGAAGCATATATTAAGTTAATTAAGTATTATGCTAATTATAAAAACAAAGATTTAAAACAATTATACTCAATTGCTAAACAAATGGGTATAACTAAAAAAGTTCAAGCTATAATGGAGTTAATTAATAATTAAAAAATGGGAGAATATCTTTCTCCCATTTTCTATGAATTACGTTCATTATATAATTTGGCAAGTCCACCTAAAGATGTTTCTCGGTATTCTGCTTTTAAATCTTTTCCTGTTTCGTATAATACTTGAATCATATCATCTAAATCAAGCACCATTGGTGGTTTATGTTTGGCATACTCATAGGCCATTAAACTTTTAACAACACCCATTGCATTACGATTAATACAAGGGATTTGTACATATCCTAACACAGGATCACAAGTTAGTCCCAACTGGTGTTCTAGACCAATAATTGCTGATTGTTCGATGATATCGATTGATTCATCATTAAGATAAGCAAATAAAGCAGCTCCCATACTAGTAGCTGTACCAACTTCAGCTTGACATCCACCTTCAGCTCCAGAAATAGTAGCATTGTGTCTTACTAAATCACCAATTAATCCCGCTATGATTAAACCGCGTTTGATTTTAGCTGGATCAATTTGTTCGTCATTAGCATGATAATAACAAATAGCAGGGATGATTCCGCAAGCACCACAAGTAGGGGCTGTCACTACAACGCCACCACTAGCATTTTGCTCATTAGCGGCTTGAGCGTAACTACTTAGTTTTAATTCTTTAGTTGTTGCTGTCTCAAACATTTGTTTGGCACAGCGCTTTAATTTTAGTATACCAGGAATAACACCAGTATTAGTTAAACCGTGGTTAACGCAATTAATCATCGCTTTATAAACTTCATCAATATGATTACTTAATTGACTATCTTCTATAAGTAAATGGTCAATAATATCATCAGCGCTTTCAAAGTGCTGTTGATATTGTTTAAATTGATCATATTTATGAACATTAGGATCAACTGCTTCTTGTACAAATTCTTGAATCTCGATATCACCACCACCAATTGATAAGACTGTCCATTTAACAACTGTATTATCAGCTAAAGTTATATCAAATGTTAAAGTGTTAGGGTGAGTTTGCTTAGTAGTGTAATCAAAATTAACATTACAACTAATTGGTTGTAATGTTTTTTTGATCACTTCATCAGTCAAGTGTCCTTTTCCAGTTAAGGCTAAAGAACCATATAATGTCACTTCAACATGAGTAATATTATCAAACTCGTGTTTGATAATATTACATGCTTGTTCCGGTCCCATTGTATGAGATGAAGAAGGGCCACAACCGATTTTATATAAACTAGTTATAGATTTCATAATTGTCCTAGATATTATTAGTATTATAATAGATTAATTTTTGATGTATAAATCTTTTAATATTCGTACCTTTATTATATCAAAAAAGATAGTTCTTTTGATAAATGAAAAAAATATGTAGATTGTAAAATGGAAGTTGCCACCCTGTAATGGTAAAATACTTTTGGAGGAAAAATGAGAAAAAACAATAAAATGACATTACAAGATCGACTAACTATTAA
>UWSE01000020.1 GCA_900551955.1 uncultured Mollicutes bacterium
GGTAAGTATAAAAATAGTTTAATCTATACGATTGATGATCCTAAAATTGATATTGATCAAACTGTATTATTAAATCATACTCAATCATTAATGGAACCGCAAGTCCAAGAGTTTATTCCTTTTGATGTCAAATATTTATCTGACATGCAAATGGAATTAGAAAGTTTAACAGGAGTTGGTGATAGTTACCAATTTATCTTTAAGTTTACTAATATTAGTAGTAATAATTTTATCGTTAATCGAATTCGCATTAAATTATTTGATGCTAATAAAAAATTTTATGTCAACATTAAAGAACAAGTTAAATTTAAACAACATAGTTCCAAAACTATCAATGTCTTTATTCCTGTAAGTGAATTACATGATGTTGATGTGAGTAAATTAGATATTAAAATAAGCTTAACATAAAAGGAGTTATATGATAAATGTTGTAGAAATAATAGATAAAAAGCGCCAAAATCAAGCTTTAACTAATGATGAGATTAAACAAGTAATTGATTTATATGTTGAAGACAAAGTTCCAGATTATCAAATGTCAGCGCTACTTATGGCAATGTGTTGTAATGGTTTAAATCAAGATGAGATTAATACACTTACAACTAGTTATATTAATAGTGGTGATGTTATTGATTTATCAGCTTTAACTAAACCTACAGTTGATAAACACTCAACTGGTGGAGTAGGTGATAAAACGAGTTTAGTTATCTCACCTATTCTTGCTACGTTTGGTGTTGATGTAGCTAAAATGTCGGGACGAGGTTTGGGGTTTACCGGAGGAACGTTAGATAAGTTAGAAGCAATAAATGGATTTAACATTAACTTAGATGAAAAAACATTTATCAATCAAGTTAATAATGTTGGATTAAGTATCATTAGCCAAACATCTAATTTAGTTCCTGCTGATAAAAAAATTTATGCTCTTCGTGATGTAACAGCTACAGTGGATTCGATTGGTTTAATAGCTGCTAGTATTATGAGCAAAAAAATCGCAGCAGGAGCTGATCATATTTGTTTAGATGTTAAATGTGGTGCCGGTGCTTTTATGAAAGATGAAGCTAGTGCTAAAGCCTTAGCCCAAACGTTAATTAATATCGGAAAAGCATATGATAAAAAAATATGTGCAGTTATTTCTACAATGCAACAACCATTAGGTATTAGTGTAGGTAATAGTCTTGAAGTATTAGAGGCAATTGATACCTTAAAAGGGAATGGTCCTAAAGATTTAGTAGATTTGAGTATAACAATTGTTAAAAACTTATTAGCCCTTTGTCAGATTAATGTCAGTGAAGAAGATATAATAGCTAAATTAACTAGTGGAGAAGCATATCAAAAATTCATTGAATTTGTTGAAGCCCAAGGTGGAAGTAAAGAAGCGATTGACAATTTAAGGGTTAGTGATAAAATCTATCAATATAGTGCTGATCAAGCAGGATATATTGATTCATATCATACTGATATGATTGGAAAAGCTGCCCAAGTATTAGGGGCAGGACGCTTAGTTAAAACAGATAGTATTGATTATAGTGTCGGAATTAAATGTCCATATAAAATTGGTGATCCAATTAATATCGGTGATCCTTTATTTACAGTTTATTATCAGGATGAAAATAAATTACAACAAGCAATCGAATATTTAGATCAAAGTTATAGTATTAAAACTACACCAGTGACAGTTAGTCCAATTATATTAGATGTAGTTAGATAGGAGTTTTATGAAAACAATTATAGCCGGAAATTGGAAAATGAATTTAACTAATGATGAAGTTAATGATTATTTAAAGTCATTAAATAAGATAAAAATTAATAACGATAAAGCAGTTAAACTATTTGTTCCTAGTATTTATTTAGCTTTAGCTAAATCATTAAATACTAATAACAATGTTAGTATTGGTTGTCAAAATATGCACCAAGAAATGCAAGGAGCATTTACTGGTGAAATTAGTGCCCCAATGTTAAATAGTATTAATATTGATGAAGTATTAATTGGGCACTCTGAACGTCGTGAATACTTTAATGAAAGTGATGTATTAGTTAATAAAAAAGTATTACAAGCTTTAGCTAATAATATTAAACCAACTATCTGTGTCGGTGAAACATTAGAAGAACGTCAAGGTAATTTAACTAATAATGTTTTAGAATGTCAATTAAAAGAAGCGCTAAAAGATGTAGATCCTGAAAACTTAACTACAGTTACTATTGCTTATGAACCGTTATGGGCAATTGGAACAGGAGAAACAGCTACTAGTGAACAAGCACAAGAAGCATGTAGTTTTATTCGTCAGGTATTAGGTAAAGTGTATGGTGATGAAATTGCTAATAATGTCGCTATTTTATATGGTGGAAGTGTTAATAATGATAACTTTAACGAAATTATTCAGCAAGCTGATATTAACGGAGTATTAGTTGGTGGAGCTAGTTTAAAAATTGATACTTTTAGTGATATGATGAAATAATTTCAAAAAACATATAAATAGTGTTATAATTAAATGTAGTTTAATTATAACACTAACATGTCTTGTTAGCTCAGTTGGTAGAGCATCTGGCTTTTAACCAGAGGGTCACAGGTTCGAATCCTGTACAAGACACCATTAACAGCAATCTAACAAAAGATTATAAACATATTGATATTAGTACAATTCGTTAAAACTGTAATTAAGAGTCGTGTAACACGACTCTTTTTTAATATAAAAAGCTAGGATACTCAAACATTTAACCTATTAAATGATTATTTTAATGTCTATAAATATTTATCTTGCTATAATAAAGTTATGAGAACAATTAATATATTAAATCAATATCATGTTTACATTAAATCTGGTTTATTTAACCTGTTTTTAGATAATGTTGATCAAAATTATTTAATCATTAAAGATGAAAATGTCGATATTAATTGCGATAATTTTATTAGTATACCTTTTAGTGAGCAAACTAAAAATTTAGCGACAGTCAATCAATTATATGATTTATTTATTGACAACAATGTAAGTAGGGAAACTACTACCATAGTGGCAGTAGGAGGTGGAGTGACTCTAGATGTTGTTGGCTATGCAGCCGCAACATTTAAACGAGGAATTAAAGTGATTTATGTGCCAACCACACTACTTAGTATGGTTGATGCAAGTGTAGGTGGAAAAACCGGCGTTAACTATCAAGGGTTAAAAAATTATATAGGTTGTTTTTATCAGCCAAGTTGTGTCATTATTGATCCAGTGTTTTTACAAACACTAGATCAACGCCAATTTAATAATGGCATGGCCGAAGTTATCAAATATGGTTGCATTAAAGATAAACAATTATTAAACGATATTATGCAACATAATCTTGATATTGAAGATATTATTGAACGAAGTATTAATATTAAAAAATATTTTGTCGAACAAGATGAACATGATCATCATGTTCGTCATGCTCTAAATTTTGGTCATACGTATGGGCATGCCATTGAAAGTTATTATCAGTTTGATAAGTATTTACATGGAGAAGCAATTAGTATTGGGATGAATATGAAATGTAATGATCCGCTTTTAAAAGAGGTATGTGAATATTATCATCTGCCAACAACTTTAGAAGATGAGATTGATTTAACTAACTTAATGTTAAAAGATAAGAAAAATGAAGGTGGAATTAAGTTGGTTAAATTAAAAGAGTTAGGTGAAGTAGATATTTAATAAAAATATCTATTAATAAATAAAACATGATATAATATTATTGTTAGTAAGTAGCATGATAATAAATATTATTATGATCAGTAATCGTTTAGAAAGTAAGTAGCTTGAGCTAAAAAGTGAAATCCTAATTAATGATCATCTTAATAGGAAATTATTAACCTTTACTGACAAATAAAGAAAGTGGAGGTACATTTATGTCAAAATATACAGGACCTAAATGGAAAAAATCAAGAAGATTAGGTTTTAGTTTATCTGAAACTGGAAAAGAATTACAAAAACGAAATTACGCACCAGGACAACATGGTCAAGCGCGTAAAAAACAAAGTGAGTATGGAATTCAACTTGCTGAAAAGCAAAAAGTACGTTTTATGTACGGAATGACAGAAAAACAATTCCGTAAATTATTTGAACGTGCTGGAAAAATGAAAGGGATTCACGGTACTAACTTCATGGTATTATTAGAATCACGTTTAGATTCATTAGTATACCGTTGTGGATTTGCAATGACTCGTCAACAAGCTCGTCAAATCGTAAATCACGGACACATTTTAGTTAATGGGAAAAAAGCAACTATCCCATCAATGATCTTAAAACCTGGAGATAAAATCTCTTTCCGTGAACGTTCTCAAAACTTAAAAGTAGTTAACGAAGCATTAGAAAACCGTGTTTCAACTTTAGACTTTGTTAATGTTGATAAAGCGAAAAAAGAGGGAACATACGAACGTTTCCCTGAAATGCGTGAGTTAAACCAAGATATTAACCCACAATTAATCGTAGAGTTCTATTCTCGTTAGTAGTAACTAAATGGGAGGTAATATGGCTATTAATCATATTCATAGTAATGATGAATTTACTCAAGCAATTAATCAAGATTTAGTATTAGTAGACTTCTTTGCTGATTGGTGTGGTCCTTGTCAAGCATTAGGACCAATCCTTGAGCAAGTGAGTGGAGAAGTTGATTATCCAATTTATAAAATTAACATTGATGAATTAGGTGATATTGCAGGTCAATACCAAGTAGTATCAATTCCAACAATGATGATTTTTAAAAACGGAGAAATGGTTGATAAACACGTAGGTGTGATGCAACGTGATGAAATTATGACTTGGGTAAATAGTAAAAAATAAGACTTAGGTCTTATTTTTTTAATAATATGACACTGCAAGATAAACTGGCCAATTTACCGCACCATCCTGGATGTTATCTTTACAAAGATAAGACTGGTAAAATAATTTATGTTGGGAAAGCCAAAGATTTATATAAACGGGTACATAGTTATTTTCGCCCAGTTACTAACTTAAAAACGATGAAGTTAGTTAGTGAAATTAATGATCTAGAATATTATCTAGTTAATAATGAATTAGAATCATTAATTTTAGAAAATAAATTAATTAAAAAGCATAATCCAAAATATAATATCTTATTAAAAGATGATAAGACTTATCCATATATAGTTCTGACTAAAGAAGAACATCCGCGTTTAATAAAATCACGAAAAAAAGATATTAAAGGTACTTATTTTGGGCCTTTTTCTTCAGCTACATTTGTTAATGAAATTATTGATTTTATCAATAATCAAACCCAACTTAGAAAATGTAAAACAATTCCTAAAAAGAAATGTATTTATGCAGATTTAGGGTTATGTTATGCTCCATGTATTAATAATAATATCGATAGTAAAAAGTATGTTGAAGAAGTAAAAGATTTATTAAAGAATGATTTTAGTAAATTAAAAATGAAATTAATTGAAGCACGTAACACTGCTAGTGATAAGTTAGCGTTTGAACAAGCGCAAACTTATCAAACATTACTAACCCAGTTAGATGAGTTTAGAGTTGGCCAAATTGTGGAATTAAATAACCATAAAGATTTTTATGCGCTTGATTATTATCAAACTGATGATTGGATTAGTTTAGTAATCTTAGAAATTGTTGATGGTAATATTGTTAATATTAATCAAACGTTATTAGATTATTTTGATGATCCATATCAAAGTATTATTAGTTATATTTTCCAACAATATGATATTAAGCAATTACATAGTTTATATTGTCCTGATCAAGAACTATATACCCAATTAGATGAATTATGTGTGCTAACACCTATTAGTTTAACGAAAACTGTAAAAAGTCAGCTTGAAGAATTCATGCACATCAATGCCCATGAATTCTTCAAGAACAATGTTGATAAAATAACCAAACAATTTTTTAATCAAAAACAAACTGGTTTTGATAGTTTGAATAAATTAAGTGATCAATATTTAGAATATATTGAAATGTATGATATTTCACATACACAAGGAACAAATGGTGTAGGAGCTAGAATCGTTTATCACAATGGAAAAAAAGCACCTAAATTGTATCGTAAGTATCGCTTAAAACAAGATCATCATGGAAATGATTTACAAGCGATGAAAGAAGTATTAACAAGAAGATTGTCGAAATTAGATGATTATATCCCAGATCTAATTGTTATGGATGGTGGGATTGAACAAATTAAGATCGCTAAGCAGGTATTAGCTAAGCTTAATTTAGCTATTAAAGTAATTGGTTTAGTAAAAGATGATCACCACCAAACAACTGCAATTATCAATCACCAATTAAAACGAAAAGCATTAAAGGCCAACACTCCTTTATATCGCTTCTTGTATAATATGCAAGAAGAAGTACATCGCTTTGCAATTGATTATCATCATCAACGTCAAAGTAGTACAATGCTAACTAGTATCTTAGATCAAGTGCCAGGTATTGGCCCACAACGAAAAAGAGCATTATTACAAAAGTTTGGTAGTATTGAAAAGATTAATCAAGCAAGTATAGATGAGTTAAGAACCATTTTACCGACACCAGTCATCGATAATTTATTAGCAATTTTACAAAATAATTCTTAAAAAAATTTAAATAAATTATCAAAAATTTGTTCATTTTTAAAAAACATTAAAAAACCTAAAATACCTACAATATAGGCCTAAATAATAAAAAGCAACTAAATTTTGAGAAAATAGTTGCTTTTTTTAGCGATTTTAATACCACTAATTTTAAGAGTGTTATAATAAAAGTGGAAGGAAGATTACGTTAAATAATCAAGTTGTTTGTTAAAAGGAGTGAAATGAAAATAAAAGTAAATAGTGAAATTGGTAAATTAAAAAAAGTTTTATTACACCGTCCTGGAAATGAATTATTAAACTTAACTCCAGAATGTTTAGAGCGTTTATTATTCGATGATATTCCATATCTTGAAATAGCGCAAAAAGAACACGATGAATTCTCAGGAATTTTACGTGCTAATGGTGTAGAAGTATATTATATCGAAAATATGGTTGCTGAGGCCATTGAAAACCCAGAAGCGAAAGAAGAATTCTTAACAACATTTGTTAATGAAGCTATAGATACAAACGAATCAATCGTAAATAAAGAAGAAGCTAAACGAGTTTTAAGAAAATACTTAGACAGTATTGAAGACAATAAACAATTAGTAGATTTAACTATCGCAGGATTAAGAGTTAGTGACTTACCTGAAAAAGTAGAAGTAACTGATGATTATTATTTTGTAGCTGATCCACTTCCAAATTTATATTTCCAACGTGACCCATTTGCAAGTATTGCTGATGGAGCTAGTATTAACCACATGATGAGTGTTACTCGTAATCGTGAAACATTATATGCTTACACAATGTTTAAATATCACCCAGAATTTAAAGACAGTGGAGTTAAATTCTGGTATGATCGTAAAGATACAACATCAATTGAAGGTGGGGATCAATTAGTTATTAATAAACATACTTTAATGATTGGTATTTCGCAACGAACTCAAGAAGAAAGTATTGAAAAATTAGCTAAACGTGTGTTTGCAGATCCAGATAATGAAATTGATACTATCTATGGATTTGACATTGGTGCATCTAGAGCATACATGCACTTAGATACAGTATTTACACAAGTAGATAAAGATAAATTCTCAGTACACCCAGATGCAATTAATGAAGGTATGCGTATTAAAGTATATAAAAAAGATGGGGATGCAATCCAAATTGAAGAAAAACATGATGTTAAGTTAGAAGAATTATTAGCAGAAGCAACAGGAAATGATAAAGTAACATTAATCCCTTGTGGAGCTGGTGATCCAATTGCTAGTATGCGTGAGCAATGGAATGATGGAGCTAATACTTTAGCTATTGCACCAGGAGAAGTAGTAGTATATTCTCGTAACCCGATTACTAACGAAGAATTACGTAAACAAGGAATTAAAGTACATGTAATGTCAAGTAGTGAATTATCTCGTGGTCGAGGAGGACCTCGTTGTATGAGTATGCCTTTAGAACGTGAAGAACTTTAAGACATTAAATAAAATAATATAATTATATTTTGAGGAGAAAATTATGGCAGTTAATTTAAAAGGAAGAGACTTTTTAAAAATTAAAGATTTTAGTACAGAAGAAATACAATACTTATTAGATTTAAGTAGAAAATTAAAAGAAGATAAATTAAGTGGATGTGAAGCTCAAAATTTAAAAGGTAAAAACATTGTATTATTATTCCAAAAAGACTCAACAAGAACTCGTTGTGCCTTTGAATGTGGAGCACATGATCAAGGTGCACACGTAACTTATATTGGACCTAGTGGATCTCATATGGGAACTAAAGAAAGTATTGCCGATACAGCTCGTGTACTTTCTCGTATGTTTGATGGAATCGAATTCCGTGGATTCTCACAAGATGATGTAGAAGAATTAGCACAAAATTCATACGTACCTGTATATAACGGGTTAACTGATGAATGGCACCCAACTCAAATGTTAGCTGATTACTTAACAATTCAAGAAGAATTTGGTCGTAACTTAAAAGGACGTGTATTTACATACATGGGAGATGGACACAACAACATGGCTCACTCTTATATTGTAATGGGAGCTAAAATGGGGATTGAAATGCGTTTAGGATGTCCAAAAGAACAATGGCCAGAACAAGATGTAATTGATTATGCTAACGAGGTAAACAAAGAAACTGGTGGTAAATTAATTATTACAGAAGATCCAATCGAAGCTGCTAAAGATGCAGACATCATTACAACTGATGTTTGGGTAAGTATGGGAGAAAGTAAAGACTTATTCAAAGAACGTATTGAATTATTAAAACCATACCAAGTTAATGATGAATTAGTTAAACACTGTAAAGAAGACTACATTTTCTTGCACTGTTTACCAGCATTCCACAACGATGAAACAGCTACAGCTAAAGATGTAATTGAACACGTTGGATTTGGTAAAGATGGTATGGAAGTAACAGATTCTGTATTTGAATCTAAACACTCTCGTGCATTCCAAGAAGCAGAAAATCGTCTACACACTATTAAAGCCGTAATGGTTGCTACTATCGGTAGCCAAAACTAAGATGGCTGAAACTATAGTTATTGCATTAGGAGGTAACGCCTTACAAATGGATGGTGAGGCGCCTACTTATGCAAATCAAGTTAAAAATGTTACTACCGTAGTCGATGGGATTATTGAGCTTATTAAACAAGGGAAAAACATTATTATTTCACATGGTAATGGTCCACAAGTAGGACGTATCTTGTTACAACAAGAAGCAAGTGATTCAGAACAATTACCAGCAAATGACCTAGACATTTGTGTTGCGATGAGTCAAGCTAGTATTGGAATTACAATTCAACAAGTATTAGAAGAACGATTAAAAAAAGAAGGAATTAATCGTGGAGTAGCAACTATTCTTACAGAAGTATTAGTTGATGCTAATGACCCGGCCTTTAGTAATCCAACTAAACCGATTGGGCAATTCTATAATGAAGAAGAAGCTAAACGTTTAGAAGAAGAAAAAGGTTTTGTGATGAAAAAAGATGTGGAAGGACGTTACCGTCGTGTTGTAGGTAGTCCTAAGCCACAAAAAATTTTACAACTTGATGCCATTAAAACATTAGTTGACAATAACTTTATTGTGGTATGTTGTGGTGGTGGAGGTGTTCCTGTAATTGAAAAAGATGGTAACTTAACAGGAATTGCCGGAGTAATTGACAAAGATAATGCTTCGAGTTTATTAGCACAAGATTTAGATGCTGATAAATTAGTAATTTTAACAGCAGTGCCTGAAGTATGTTTAAACTACAATACTCCAGATCAAGTTAACTTACATGAAACAACAATCAAAGAACTTGAAAATAATATGGATCAATTCGAAAAAGGAAGTATGTTACCTAAAGTAGAAGCTTGTTTAAGCTTTACAGGTAAAACTGGAAAAGAAAGTATTATTACTAACTTAGAAAGTGTAACTAATGCACTTACTACAAGAGAAAATGGTACAATTATTAAAAAATAGTAAGGAGAAGAAATAATGAAGAACTTATTTAAAAATTATAAGTTGTCTGCATTTGGGATTTTATTCATTATTTTAGTTGTTGTTGCAATCGCGACATGGTTTGTACCAGCAGGTGAATATGTATACAAATGTTCAAATGGTCAATCTGCCTTCGTTTATAGTAACGGAGGACAAGATGAGGCAATTTGTCCAATTAGTCAAGAAGAATCTGACCAATTAGTATTAGCTAAAGCTAATGCTGGTGAAAATGGAATTAGCG
This sequence comes from uncultured Mollicutes bacterium, assembly GCA_900551955.1. Lineage (GTDB taxonomy): Bacteria > Bacillota_I > Bacilli_A > UBA3375 > UBA3375 > UBA3375. The sequence goes on from UWSE01000020.1 coordinate 10,258, forward strand.
TTGAAGATGTTACAACAATTACGCAAGTATATGATGCAAGTCCTATTAATGGTGAGCGTCCTGGTGCAACACTTGAATATCAACGTGTTGAAGAGCCTAAACGTCAAGGGGTGTGGAGTGTAGTTCAAGCACCAGTAGATGGATTTATTAAAGCAATTGAAATTATTGTCTTCGTATTTGCCATTGGTGGATTTATTAATATTGTTATCCAATCAGGAGCAATGGATGCGGGAATTTATGCTTTATTACGTAAATTTAAAGGTCGTGAATTATGGTTAATTCCAATCTTAATGACATTATTCTCGCTAGGTGGTACATCTTATGGGATGGCCGAAGAAACAATTGTCTTTTATATCGTATTAATTCCGATTCTTTTTAGAGCAGGATTTGATAATGCGGTAGGAATGATGGTTATTGCCCTTGGAGCGGGAGTTGGGGTACTTGCTAGTACCGTTAACCCATTTGCGATTGGGGTAGCTGCTTCTAGTGCAGGAATTAGTCCTGGAACTGGAATCGTTGGTCGTAGTATTTTATATGTAGTGGTCTTATTGATCGCAATTGCATATGTTATGCATTATGCGAAAAAAGTATATAATGATCCAACTAAATCAATTAACTATGACAAATATGAACAATTAAAACAAGAATTTAGTGCTAAAGAAGGGGAAAATAAAGAAGTAAAAATGACAGGAGCACATAAAGTAATTTTAGCTTTATTTGCCTTAACTTTCATTTTAATGATTCTATCAGTAATCCCTTGGGAAGATGCATTTGGTGTTACAATCTTTGATCAGTTTACAAATATGTTAAACGGATTAGGGATTCCATTTATGGGAGGAGATACAGGTTTAGTTGCCTTTGGACACTGGTACTTTGTGGAAATGACAGGTTTATTCTTAGCTGGAAGTTTCGTTATCGGATGTGTCGCTAAAGGTAGTGGATTATTAAAAGGACCTATCTTACCTATCTTTATTGATGGTGCTAAAGATATGATGAGTGTAGGATTAATTATTGGTCTTGCTCGTGGTATCCAAATTATTCTAGAAAATAGTGGAATGGCACCAACAATCTTATATTATGGTTCTCAAGCATTAAGCCACGTATCAGCATCTATCTTCTCAATCTTAGCATATATCTTCTATATTCCATTATCATTCTTAGTACCATCAACATCAGGATTAGCAACAGCTTCAATGCCAATCGTTGGAGACTTAGCAGCAACTGTGTTTGGTAGTGAGATGGGTAAAGTGCAAGCTATTACTGGATTTAGTGCTGCTAGTGGGCTTGTAAACTTAATTACACCAACTAGTGGGGTTATTATGGCAGCATTATCACTTTCAAAAATGGAATATGGACGTTGGATTAAATTAGTAACTCCGTTATTAATCATTCTATTCATCGTAAGTGCTGGATTCTTATGGTTAACAACAACTTTCGGATTCTTTAGCTAGAATCACCAAAAGAGGCGTAAGCCTCTTTTTTATGTGTAAATTTTGGTTACCCATTTAGTAAATAAAAAGAGGATGAAAAATCCTCTTTTTTAAGTTATATTATTTACATGCTTCTTCAAAACGATTATTAACAACATCCCAATCAATGATTGTAAAGATATTATTAACGTAATCAGCACGTACATTTTTGTATTGAATATAATAAGCATGTTCCCACACATCAATTCCTAATAATGGAATTAAGTTATCCATATAAGGGTTATCTTGGTTATGGTATTGTTTAATCGCTAATTTATTATTATCTAAAACTAACCATGCCCAACCTGATCCAAATAATGTTATGGCTTTTTGTTTAAATTCTTCTAAGAAGTTTTCAACACTACCAAAGT
>UWSE01000021.1 GCA_900551955.1 uncultured Mollicutes bacterium
TAGCTAGTGCAAGTGATTTGGCACCATTACAATATTTAGCTCCATATGCTGGGGTAAGTATTGGAGAAGAATGGATGGCGCAAGGGAAAGATGTGTTAATTGTTTATGATGATTTATCTAAACATGCGGCCGCTTACCGTACACTATCTTTATTATTAAAACGTCCACCAGGTCGTGAAGCATATCCAGGGGATGTATTCTACTTACACTCTCGTTTATTAGAACGTGCTGCACAATTAAATGATGATTTAGGAAATGGAAGTATTACTGCTCTTCCAATTATTGAAACACAAGCTGGAGATATTTCTGCATATATTCCAACAAACGTTATTTCAATAACAGATGGGCAATTATTCTTAACTACTGAGTTATTTAATTCAGGGCAACGTCCTGCCATTGATCCAGGGTTATCTGTATCACGTGTAGGTGGGGCTGCACAAAAACAAATTATTAAAAAATTAAGTGGTGGTATCAAATTGTCATTAGCGCAATATCGTGAACTTGAAGCATTTACGAAGTTTGGTTCTGATTTAGATGAAAACACTGCTAAAGTAGTTGCTCACGGTAAACGTTTAATGGAGTGTTTACGTCAAAATGCAAACTCTCCATATTCAGTAGCAGAAGAAGCAAGTTTATTGTTCGCTGTTACTAAAAATTATTTAAATGATGTTAACGTTGAGAAAATTGATAAATTTAAATCTGATTTATTTAATCAATTAAATAACTTTGAAGCTGATTTAGCAAACATAATGAATACAGAAGCTAAATTAACAGAAGATGTTAAAGATGGTTTAAAACGTTTAGTTGAAACTGTATTAGAACAAAACGATTATGAGTAATTTAATTCAGACTAAAGAAAGATTAAATTCGACTAAATCGACTCAAAAAGTTATTAAAGCTATGGAGTTAGTTGCTTCATCTAAAATCAAAAAAGCTAAAGAGAAAGCATTAAATAATAAAGATTATTTTGAACAAGTAACAGGGATTATGCAAAGTATTTATTCTTTTGAAGATATGTTTTCGTATATGAACTTAGATGAATGTGAAGATAATACTTTAATTATTGGTATTACTTCTGATATGGGATTATGTGGTGCTTACAATAATAATGTTATTAAAAAAGTGACACAGTTAATTGCTGAAAATGATAATCCATTTGTGGTTATGGCTGGTAATAAAGGGGTTAATAAATTTAACTTTGAAGGTATTAGCATGCATAAAGCAATTAGTGAAATTTCTCGTATCGAAGATTTCAGTTTAGCAAAAGATTTAGCTGAAGAAATAATTAATTTATATAGTAGTAAACGAGTAAATAAAGTTTTAGTGGTATATACTAAATTTGTTAACCCAATTGTTCAACAAGTGGAAGTTATTGATTTATTCTCACTAGAACAAATCGAAAAAGATAGTTTATATAACTACGATCTAGAAGTAGATGGAGATAAAAAACAAATTTTCAATTCGTTATTTATCCAATATATTTATAGTGTAAGTTATTATGCTGTTTTAAATTCAATTGCTAGTGAGTATGCATCTCGTCGTAACTCAATGGATGCTGCTAATAATAACTCATTAGAGTTAATTGAACATTTAAATTTAGAGATGAACCGTATTCGTCAAGCCATGATTACACAAGAAATTGCTGAAATTATTGGTGGTGCTGAAGCATTAAATAAGGAGTAAAATGGAAACAGTAAATGGAAAAGTACAACAAGTATTAGGTCCAGTTATTGACATGTCATTTGACAATGGCTTTGTACCTAATATTAAGAGTGCCGTTAAATTTGACATAAACGGGACTACACAAGTTGCCGAAGTTGCTCTTCACTTAGGTGAAGGATTAGTACGATGTGTTGCTATGGGAGCAACAGAAGGTATTGCTCGTGGTTTAGACGTTTATACAGAAAATATACCAATTATGGCACCGGTTGGTGATAAAGTTTTAGGACGTATGTTCAATGTAACAGGTCAACCAATTGATGGAAAAGATGGTGAATTTGATTTATTTGAACCAATTCATAAAGAAGCACCTGCTTTTGATGATTTAAGTCAAGAACAAGAAATTTTAGAAACAGGAATCAAAGTTATTGATTTAATTGCCCCATTCTTAAAAGGGGGTAAAATTGGTTTATTCGGGGGGGCTGGAGTTGGTAAAACTGTAGTTATCCAAGAGTTAATTACCAATATTGCAACACAACACGGGGGATACTCTGTATTTGCCGGAGTAGGAGAACGTACTCGTGAAGGTAATGATTTATATCACGAAATGGCTGATAGTGGAGTTTTAAGCAAAACTGCCTTAGTCTTTGGACAAATGAACGAACCACCAGGAGCACGTATGCGTGTTGCCTTAACTGGTTTAACAATGGCTGAATATTTCCGTGATGTTAACCACCAAGACGTATTATTATTCATCGATAACATTTTCCGTTTTACCCAAGCAGGAGCAGAGGTATCTGCCTTATTAGGACGTATCCCATCTGCCGTAGGTTACCAACCTACTTTACAAACAGAAATGGGAGATTTACAAGAACGTATTACATCAACTAAATCAGGATCAATTACATCTGTACAAGCAGTATATGTACCTGCAGATGACTTAACTGACCCGGCACCAGCTAACACATTTGCCCACTTAGATGCACAAATCGTATTAAGCCGTGATTTAGCTAGTTTAGGGATTTATCCTGCAATCGACCCATTAGAGTCTTCAAGTGTAATTCAAAATCCTGATATTGTAGGTAAAGAACACTTTAAAGTTGCTCAAGAAGTAATTTTAACACTACAACGTTTTAAAGAATTACAAGATATTATTGCAATCTTAGGGATGGATGAACTTAGTGAAGAAGATAAATTATTAGTAGATCGTGCGCGTAAAGTTCGTGCCTTCTTATCTCAACCATTCCACGTAGCTGAAACGTTTAACGGTATTCCAGGAATCTATGTTAAACGTGAAGATACAATTAAAGGATTTAGAGCAATCTTAGATGGTAAATATGACCATTTACCAGAACAAGCCTTCTTATTCGTTGGTACAATTGAAGATGCGATTAAAAAAGCTGAGGAAATAAATGCTTAAGGTTACAATTGCTAGCCCTAAAGGTATTTTATTAGAAACAGAAACTGAAGTAGTTATAGCTAAAACTATTAATGGTGAAGTTTCTTTCTACCCTAATCATCTTCCGTATTTATCAACAATCGATAATGGCTATATTAAAGTAAATAATCAAACTTATGAAATTGACAATGGAAGTATCTTATTAGATGAAAACAATAATGTAACTATTTTAATTAATCGTGAAAAATAGAACCTATTGGTTCTATTTTTTTTTGTTATAATAGGATAAAGGAGCATATGCAAAAACGGGTATTAAATCCCCAGCAACAACAAGCTGTTGATGCTAATAGTTTAGATATTATTGTCTCAGCTGGGGCTGGGAGTGGGAAAACAGAGGTTTTACGCCAACGGATTGCTAGATTAATTAAAGATGGTCTAAAATTAGACCAACTTTTAGTTATAACCTTTACAGTTGCTAGTGCTCAGGAAATGAAAGAAAGAATTGCGCAAATTGATGGTGTTAGTCAACAAGATTTAGATCAAGCTTATATTAACACCTTTGATGCTTTTTTTTTAGACTTTGTTAAACGTTTTGGTTATCTTATTGGGGTTGATAATAATATAACCATTATTGATAACAATATTTTAAACTATCAAATAATCACAAGTATTAATGAGTTAGTTGATAATGAGTATCAAAATGAGCAAACAATTGATTTTATTGCTCGTTATTTTGCAGCAGATCGTCAAAACTTCATTAAAGCAATAGTCAATTTATATAGTAGTGTTGTTAATCAAATTGATATCAATGAATTAAACGAAAATACTATAAATCGATATATAAAAGACAATGTAGAACAATATTTCCAATTGGTAAAAGACCAGTTAACAACTATATTAAATAAAACTAATAATGAAGAGTTAGATATGCAAATTAATGAGTTGCTTGCCCAACCTTCACTAATTGACTTTTGTCAAGCTTTTAGTCAAGTCAACTTTAAAAAACTTCTAAAATTAATTAAAAACAATTTAATTGATGATGATCAACAAGTTTTAACTCTTGCTAAAAGTTTATATGATACATTTTTAACTGATAATCCTACTAGTAGTAAAAATCGAATAGATGCGGATACCATTGCTAAAGAACAAACTATCTATTATAAAGATTGTTCATTCTTAATTGATTTTATTAAAGCTATCGATGAACAAGTGAAAAGTAAAAAAATGAGTTTAAATCGTTTCACTTATACAGATATTATGTTGATGGCCAAAGAAATATTAACTTTGAATAATCAAGATGTTAGATTATTTTGTAATAAATTTAAAGAAATAATGATTGATGAGTATCAAGATACCAATTTATTACAAAATCAAATTATTGATTTACTACGACAACTTAATCCGGAAGCCCGATTATTTACAGTAGGAGATGCAAAACAAGCAATTTATCGCTTCCGTAATGCTTCACCAACTTTTTTCAATCAACGAATTATCGATTGTGAAAAAGCCCCTGATGGTGAAGTAATATATTTATCTACTAATTACCGTTCTGGTGAGCATATTGTTAATAGTATTAATACATTATTTAATGAATTTATGACTCTAAAACAAGGGCAAGTAGATTTTAAAGCTAATCATCAACTTAAGTATGCTGAGCGTAATCAAGGTGTAGGTAGCAAAATTAAATTCTTTCAATATGAAGAGGATTATATCAAAGATATTTTGCAAGATCCATATTTGGCCGATGCAAAATTGGCATACGAATCGTATTTAATTTTAACTGATATTAAAGCCAAAATGGATCAAGGGGTCAAAGCAAACGAATTTTGTATTTTGTCTCGTGGTAAGACAAAATTTTTATATTTAGAACGTTTTGCCCGCCAATTAGATATTCCAATTAGCGTGCAAAAAGATGAGTCGGTTGTCGATAATCCACTTTGGGATTGTATCTATGATATTTTATGTTGCTATAGAAAAAAGAATTATAAATTCCATCTATATTCCCTATTACATAGTTTTTTATTTGGTTGTGAGGATAATGATTTATATAAAATTTTCACATTAGCTAATGAAGAATTTTATCAACAAGAATTGGTGAAAATGGTCGAAGACAAAATAGATACTTTAAAACAAATAGAGTATACACATGGTGCACGTTATATGTTTAAACAAATCTTTAATATCTTCCCATTTAAAGAACGTTTAAAAACCATAGCCCAAGAAAATAATATTAAATTAATTCTTGAAAATATATTTAATTTAATTAATAGTTTTAGTGACCATTTGTTATCAATAACACAAATAGTTACAATTATTGAGACTTTAAAAGACAATGATTTATTGAATCTATATTATGAATTACCGTTAGATCATAGTAGCGTCAATGCCATGACAATTCATAAATCCAAAGGTTTAGAGTTTAAATATGTTTATATAATGGCATTAAGTACAAAAGGTAATAATTCAACAGATTCATTTGCCTTTGATCCAACAATTGGTTTTAAATTTAAACCAATTGTAGAAGAGCAAAACGACAGAAAATATATTCAACTCCCAAGTGTGATTGAAGAAAATTACAAAGTAATAAATAAACTGCAAGATATGCATGAGTTAATAAGAATTATTTATGTTGCAATTACCAGAAGTAAAGAAGAATGTATCTTGTTATGTAGTGATAAATCTAGAAGCGATTATACTGATTACGAACTAAAACCGTATTTATATTTATTAGATACTTATCAATTTCAAAATGAGAATATTGAGGAATGTAGTGAAACGATTCTCCAATTAAATAAAAACATATTTTCTACTCAAACTACTGAAATTAAAGTAGATGTAGTTGATAACACTCCACAAGATGTTCACTATTATCAACATCATCGTGCAAGTCGCAATGATGTTGAGTTAAAAGATCAACATGTTGATGATAATATACTAACAGGAGATTATTATCATCGTTATTTGTCAACTATTGATTATACTAACATACAACCAATAGGGGTTAAAGAAATAGATCATATTATAATGAATATGCAAAAGCAGGCATTGTTTAATAACGTGGATAATTATTATCAAGAAGTTGAGTTTTATGATAATGAAGCAGGAATTCATGGGTTTATTGATTTGATACTAGAAAAAGAAGATGGGTTATATATTATTGACTATAAACTAAAAGAAATAGACAAAGAATCCTATAATAAACAACTAAATACATATCGTAATTATGTAAGTAAAATTACTAACAAACCGGTTAAATGTTACCTTTATTCTTTAACTAAAGATGTCCAAAAAGAGGTAATAGATAAAGGCTAAAATGGTTGACACTACCCTTATCCTTTGGTATAATAGTGGTGTTATAATGAAAGGATGAAGATGAATTTTTTACAAGATAAAACATTAACAGCAGGTTTAGAACACTTCTCTGAAAGTATTTGGCTTGTAGCAATTTGGTTCGTTATTGCTTTAGGTGCGTATTTTGTCGGGAAAACATTATTTTCACTTAAAAATAAAATATCTGAGCCAAGCCAATTAAACTTCGCCAACTTTATAGGTCCAGCTTCAATTTCCTTAGGTGCAATGGTTGGAGCCGGAGCAACCGTTGGTGTAATTGGTGCACTTAATAAATATGTTACTGCAGCAAATGGTGACTCTGCATTAGTTTACTTTGAATCTATCGCTGGATGGGCATTCTTAATAGCTATTATTTTAGTACCTATTAGTTACTGTGAGCCATTAGTGGCAAAAGTAATGAAATCAAAACCACGTCAATATATTTCTAAATATATTGGAAAAATTCCTGGGACTATATATGCTGTATGTTTCGTATCATTAACTGTATTTGGATTTGGTGGATTTCAATTTAGTGGGATTGATTCTGTAGGAATGTATGTTACTCAAGAATTTATGGGTATGCAACCATTAAGTCAAGCAATGCAATTCTTAATTTTCGTATTACCTGTGTTCTTAGTTGTTGCAGCATTAGTATTAAGTAAAAAACACGAAGTGTTTATGAATGCAATGACATTTATGATTGGTACTGCGATTGTATTATACTTTATTTTCTTCGGAATCTTCTTATTTAAAACAGGAGGATACATTCCAACATTCTTTGATAACTTGATGAAAGGGATGTCTCAACCAATTACAATGGGAATTGGGATTCCATTAGGAATTGTATTAGGAGCACAAAAAGTAATTCAAACAGCAGAAACTGGTTTAGGAGCATTAGCAATGGCTGTGCAAGAAAACGATTCTAAACCACGTGAAGCGGGTATAATTGCTTTATTCCCAACAGCAATTACAGTAATCGTATCAATTTTTGTAACTTCTTACATTGTTTCTTATGGTTTCAACAACGGTATTTTCAATTTACCACAAGCAGATGCTTCTATTCGTTTAGGAAGTTTCTTCAAAACAGCTGGTGAAGTGGTACCAACATTTGGACCAATTGTATTATGTATCTTTACATTATTCTCATCTATAACTACTATTTTAGGTTCTTTCTATTACTTAGGTAAATTATTCCCAGGTAATGAAAATAGAAATATTGCTATTTACTTATTATTAATATTAATCGCTGGTACTTTAGCAGTATTCGGAGCTACATTAGTATTTGAGGCAGTAGACTTATTGTTATTAGTATTAATTTTATTAAACTTAAGTGCATTATCTATCTTTGCCGCAAAAGGTTATAAAGAATACGTTAAGAAAAAATAATTGATGTAAAAAGGATCGTAAGATCCTTTTTTGTAATATTGACCATCTTTAAATGTTTTAACTTATTTACTGAAAAAGATAGTATAAACTTGCTCAAATTCATATAATTTAAATGGGTAACCAAACATTTTACAAGATATTGAATGGGCAACCAAAATTTAGACACGATATATATATATATATATATATATATATATATGGTATAATTAACTAAAGGAGTGATATGAGAATAGATTTAGATAAATCTTTAAAAGATAATCTCAATAGTGATATAGATATAATTGAAATCGATGATAATTTTTATAATACCAAATCTGAGTTGACATTAATTAATCAAGATCTAATCGATAATGTTTATCAAGTAGTCGATAGATTTAATTGTTTTAATAATAGCATTAATAAAAATATAAACCAACTAGTTGATAATTTTGAAAGTTTTGATCAAAACATAGCAAAGGAATTTAAAGAAAATGGGTTTAGAAAATTTAGTAAAACTATTACAAATAAATAAGGATTTAGCTTACCAAAACAGTTGTTTAAATAAAATTAATACGATTAATGATGATTATATTATGATAATTAATTATTTAAATAAGCTAAAAGTAGTAAACGAAGAGACAATTATCCAATGTGTAAATTCGTTATCTGTATTAATGAATAATGTTACTAGCAACATTAGTAATAATGCTAAGCTTATGATTAACAACAATATAGTGTTTTGTATCAAGCATTAGAACAATATATAAACCAACTGGAAAATAAAGTTTTTGAACTACAAACTTTTAGTGATGACAAATCATCTACCAGTCTATCATTATTAGCCATTAAAGAAAAAATTGATGATCAAGCGATAACGAATTTAAAACAAATGATTGAAGTATTTAGAGAGATTCAAATCAAACTAAATTACGCCAAAGAATATTATAGTGAATATTGTGGTAATATTTCGCTTGATGAAGAAGATTTGTTGCAAAATATTGAATATGTCAAACGAACAATCAATTATTATGATGACCTAGAATATTCACTTCGTCTAGTACCAGAATTAAATGTAATTCACGATGTTGAGCAAATTAAAGATAAACTCCATGAGCTATTAGTGATGTATCAACAAAAATTAGACGGTATGTATCAATTTGAGGATAGCATTCGTCATTTATTTACTAACGAAATAGATGAATTAAAAGCCATTCAAGGTAATATAGAAGATATGAATGCTATTAGCGGTTATGATGGCCTATTAAGATTGTCATCCTTGGTATCGAACTCTTGTAATGTGGATGATCCTCCTGTTTTAGAAAATTTCGATAATTATGA
>UWSE01000022.1 GCA_900551955.1 uncultured Mollicutes bacterium
ATGCTACTTGCTGTTTTTTCAGCTTCAGTCATTGTGTGACTGTGTACTTTGTAATCATGAACAGAATCATAGTAGTAAGTTTGAGTAGCGTGAGAGTAACAAGAACTATAAATAGTACTTTCTTCATCTACGACACCTAAAGGCATTGCTACAGATCTTAATGTTTGTAATAAACGACGAACGTTTGCAGCTTCCCCTTCTTGAGTTGGGAAGAAGCTGTTTACGAAAGCAACTTTTACGAAACGTGAAGTTGGATTCCAGTCACCAGGCATACCGAATGTACCATTACCTACACCGATATAGTGTAATTGTTTTTCACCCCACTTAACTGGCTTACGGCTTTCGCTAGTTAAACCTAAGTATACGTTTAAGTTTGTCAAGTGCCAATCAAAAGTTGGACCATTTGTTAAAACACCTACTGGGTTGTCATATACTTTAACTCCAGCACGCATTGGTTCAACAACAATACTAGCTTTTTCGTCACTAATTAACCAGTGAGCAGGTGCTGTCCCCATTTGTTCGTTTAATGGAGTATCTACAAAGTGTAAGTTTGTTTCTAAATCGAAAGCTTTAATTTGTTCAACTGTATCAAAGTTTTCTAAGATCCAAAGCATGAACTCATAACTTGTAACGTTAGTTTTACCTTCAGCTACTTCTTTGTCGTAGTGGAATAATTCTAACCCTTCAACGATTTTCCCATCGATTTTTTGAGTTGGGAAATTTAAGTTAGCTATTGCTAATCCATTTTCATTAGCCACATCAAAGTATAATGGATAATCACCAGCAGTAATTCCCATTCCCATAAACGCTTTTGAAGTAGTAATATCTTCAACGTGTTTCATTGGGATGTGGTAGTTTCTTGGAGTAACCATTACTTTTTCTCCGTAAGATTGTTCTACATCTAAGTTACGTCCAAAGTATAAATTATTATTATTGTCTACAAATCTAACTCCTGTACACATAATATCATCTCCTTTTTATTTTACAAAAATATTATAACTCTTTTTGTTTACAAGTGTTATCTTTTTAAATAAATTTTTATTAAAAAAGTCTACTTTTTAATAAGTAGACTTAATATTTATTATAGTTATTTAAATAATCAATCATATTATCTAAGATTTCATACTTACAATCTTCATTTAAAATTTCATGACGAAGTTCTGGATAACTCATAAAACTAATGTTTTTAAAGCCAATTTTACGTAATGCTTGAATAGAACGTTGTAGTCCTTTTTCTCCTTCAACAATTGGATCATCGCTACCAACATAAAACTTAATTGGTAATTGTTCATTAGTAGCATGGTGGTCTTTGTTTTTTAAATCTATGACTAGATTAAATAAATCACGATATGCACCAATTGTGAAGCGGAAACCAAAATTATCATTTTCTTTATACGCTTTTACATTATCTTGGTTTTTACTTAACCAAGTTAAATCTGGAAATTTTTTATCGGCTTTACCAAAGACTAAGTTTTCAAACATACTAGAATATGCTTCATCACCCTTAAAGTTAATTAACATATTAGCTAGTACTTTACCAACAGGTGTTTCTACTTTTGGTGGTGGTGTACCAATTAAGATGGCTTGACTAATATCTTCTTGATGACGCATTAAGACAGCTCTTGCAATTAAACTTCCCATTGAATGTCCCATAATGATAATACGTGTATCAGGATATTCTGTTTTTAATTTATCTATACAACTTGATACTTGGTTTAAGATGGCGTTAAATCCATCTTCATGGTCAATAACTCCTAGTTTTTCAGCGTAAGGACCATGTCCTAATACATCAAAAGTTAAAACTCCATATCCAGCTTTAGTTAGATAGTTCGCAACATCTATATAACGCGAACTATCTTCTTGCATTCCATGAATAATAATAATGTTTCCTTTAAGCTCTTGCTGATTATCCATATAAATCTTGACTGATTGATCTTGTTTCATCTTACTCCTCATCTAACTTGATGTGTAATTCTTGTAACTGTTCGCTACTAATTGTATTAGGCGCTTCCATCATTAAGTCTTGAGCTTTATTATTTTTAGGAAAAGCAATTACATCTCTAATGCTTTCGCTATTTGTAAGTAACATACTAAAACGATCTAAACCAATTGCTAACCCACCATGGTATGGTGCTCCATATTGGTATGCTTCAATAAAGAAGCCAAATTTATCTTGAACTTCCTGATCGTCCATAGATAACAAATTAAACATTTGTTGTTGTAATTGGGGATTATTAATACGAATGCTTCCACCACCTAATTCATATCCATTTAAAACAATATCATACGCATTGGCTTTAGTCTCAATCGCTTTATCGCTAAATTGTTCACCAACTGGCATTGTAAATGGGTGGTGCATTGCAAATAAACGATCTAATTCTTGATCATATTCAAACATTGGCCAGTCTGTTACCCATAAAAAATTAAATTGATTAGGATCTGCTAATTGTTGCATTTCAGCAACAGTTGTTCTAATTGCACCTAATGCAGAACAAACAACATCCCACTCATCGGCGACAAACACAACTAATTGATTGTTGGTAATGTTTAATTGTGTTTGTAATGTAGTTAAAATTTCTGGTTCTAAGTTTTTACTAACTCCACCATTAAATTCATTGTCCATAAATTTCATCCATGCTAAACCTTTAGCATGATTTTGTTTAGCTGTTTGTTCTAAACTATCAATTGTTTTACGACTAAATTGATCAGCTTGATCAATTACCAAACAACGTACCATTGGTGCTTGACTAAAGACGTTAAAACTAGAATCTTTAACAATGTTAGTTACATCTTGAATTAACATTCCATAACGAGTATCTGGTTTATCACAACCATATAAATCCATTGCTTCTTGATATGTCATGTGGGCAAAGTCATCTGTAATGTTAATTCCTTTTACCTCTAACATTACTTGCTTAATCATTTTTTCAACTAAATTTTGGATTTCTACTTCATCCATAAATGACATTTCTAAATCTATTTGTGTAAATTCTGGTTGACGATCTTTTCGTAAGTCTTCGTCTCTAAAACATTTAACAATTTGGTAGTATCGTTCAATTCCCCCAATCATTAATAAGTTTTTATAGATTTGTGGTGATTGGGGAAGAGCAAAGAATTGATGTTCATTAACACGTGAAGGTACCACGTAATCACGTGCTCCTTCTGGTGTTGATTTACTAAGCATTGGAGTTTCAATTTCACAAAAACGCTGTTCATCTAAAAAGTTTCTAATGCTTTTTGTAATTTGGTGACGAACACGTAAATTGTTTTGCATCACATCACGACGTAAATCCAGATAACGATATGAAAGACGTGTATCTTCGCTACTTTCTACATCATCTTCAATATTAAATGGTACTGGTTTAGCAGCATTAACTACTTCTAAATTAGTTAAACTTAATTCTAAATCACCATTTTTAATTTTATCATTAGGATTACTACGTGCTCTAACAATTCCTGTTATACTAATACAATCTTCGTGGTGTAATTTTTTAGCTTGTTGATAAAACTCACTAGCTTCATCAACAACTACTTGAAACACTCCTGAAAAATCACGTACATCAATAAAAGTAAATTTACCAAAATCACGATGATTTTTAACCCATCCTGCAATTGTGATTTCTTGATCTAAATTACTTTTAGAAATATCATCAATTAAAATTGATCGAAGTTTACTCATCTGGCTCCTTATGTATGTAAAAAATTATTTTCTTATAATAAATTACTTTTTATTTTCTAAGTACTCTTGTTCTAAGATTTTAATTTCTGCTTTTAGTCGATCTACTAATAGTTCTTCTTTAACTTTTTCAATTTGTACACCGTGTCTAAACAACAAACCTTCTCCGCGTGCACAAGCAATTCCAATATCAGCTTCTTTAGCTTCACCCGGACCATTAACGGCACAACCTAGTACTGATACTTTTATTGGTGCTTTAATGGTTTGTAAGAAGTCTTCAATTTCATGAACAATTGGAAACATATCAACGGCAATACGACCACATGTTGGACAAGAAATTAAAGTTGGCATATCGGTAATTAAATTTAAATCTTTTAAAATTTCTCTTGCCACTTTAATTTCTTCTACTGGATCTTCACTAATACTTACACGAATGGTATTACCAATCCCCTGATTTAATAATATTCCAATTCCTATACTACTTTTAATTGTTCCACCAAAACCAGTTCCTGATTCGGTAATTCCGACATGAAGTGGGTAATCAAACATTTCACTAGCTTCTTCATAAGCTTTAATCGCCATATCTAAACTACTTGCTTTTAAGGAAATAACAATGTCATGAAAGTCTAATTTTTCCAAAAGATCAACATGATATTTAGCACTTTCAATCATTCCTTCCCAAGTCGGATATCCATATTTGTCTAAAATGTGTTTTTCTAAACTACCTGCATTAACCCCAATTCTAATTGGAATATGTTTTTCTTTACAAGCATTAACAACTGCTTCAACTCGTTCATCATTTCCTATATTTCCAGGATTAATTCTAATTTTATCAACACCTGCTTCAATTGCTTCTAAAGCGATTAAATAATTAAAATGAATATCAGCTACAATTGGACAACTAACTTGTTTTTTAATTTCTTTAATTGCTTTAGCATCTTCTATAGTTGGACAACTAACACGAACAATTTGACAACCTGCTTCAACTAAGCGGTTAATTTGTTCAACGGTTTTGTCAACATCAGATGGTTTTGTTGTTGTCATTGATTGAATTACAACATTATCATTACCACCAATTTGGATATCTCCTACCATGACACTACGTGTTTGATTCCGTTTCATCAGACTCCTTTAGATATATACAATTATAACATTTTAAATTATTAACCTCAACTATATATAAAGAAAATGTATCCTAATAATAGGATACATTTTTGATTAATCATCACTATTAGAACCAAAGATTAAAATAATTAATCTAAGTACATAATAGAAGATATCAATTAAACAACTAATAATTAAGATTGAAGCAAAATATTCTTCACCTTTATCGGCATTTTTCATCTCAGCTACTTGCATTAAAGCTCTAAGATATAAAACAAATGAAAATACCACAAATAATAATGAAATACCAATGGCAACTGGGTTAAATCCTAACACTGCATCATAATAGATGTTTAGTAATCCAGGCATCCCAAAGAAACTTAATAACAATCCAATTGCGAAGAAGACAATCATAAAGGTTGATGTAAAGATCGCCAATCGTAAAATAATTGTTCCATATTTTAATGAAGCTTCAAAATGTTTAAGTAACATTGGAATTAAGGCAATTCCGGCTAAAGCTAATGAAATTACAATAAGCAATGCTAATCCAATAATTGAACCTAAATTTTCTAACATAGCTCCATTAGTTGCATAGATCCCATAAGCTAGTAAGTTATTACAAACTTCTCCTAAGAACACACCTTCAATAACAATATTTGCTAACCAGAATAATACTTGCGTAATTCCTGTTGTTGTTCTTGTTTTGTTGGCACAAAACGGTGCAACAAAACACACTAAAATTAATAATATTGTTAATCCAATAAATGGTTGATTCATTGAAATACTAAACCCTGTTACAAAATAAGTAAATGTAATTGCCGCAACAATTAACAATCCAATCAATGATTTTGCAATTACTCCTGATTTTGTAATTGTTTGATGGGGCATTTCATACATTGGTTGACCATAATTATTATATTGATCCATAATTTTCCTCCTCTATGTCTCTATATATATTATAACCCTTTTTGTCAATTAATTCCAACATTCCGTATCTTTAATGCCTACTTCTTTAGCTTTAAAGACTGGATCTTTACCTTCACGTTTTTGTTTACGATAATCTTCTAAACATTTAAACGCTACTTTCCCAAGTAAAATGATTGCGATAATATTAACAAGTGCCATCAAGCCCATAAAAATGTCTGCTAAGTTCCAAGCAATTTGTAAATTAGCCATTGCTCCTAATACTAATGGAACTAAACATATTAAACGGAAAATAATTAATCCTAATTTATTGTTTTCAAATATAAATTTAAAGTTACTTTCAGCATAAGAATAGTTACCAATAATTGATGTAAAGGCAAATAACAAAATTGCTGCTGTAATAAAGAAGATTCCAACATGTCCAAACTCTAATAGAAATGCTGATTGTACTCTTCCAATTCCTTCACCAGTTGCATCTTTTGCTAGTAAGATAAAAACAGCAGTGGCAGTACAAATTAATAGTGTATCAATAAATACTGAAATAACTTGGGCTAAACCTTGTTTAACTGGGTGACTTACATCAGCTACAGCTGCTGCATTAGGACTTGATCCCATTCCTGCTTCGTTAGAGAAAAGTCCACGTTTAACCCCATACATAATTGCTGCACCAGCAGCACCTCCAGCTCCAGCTTGGAAACTAAATGCTTGAGAAAAAATATCTCCAATTACACCTGGCACCATACTAATATTTTTAACAATAACAAATAACCCTAAAGCAATATATAAAGCTGCCATAATTGGCACTACTACTGAAGAAATAACTCCAATACGGTGAATTCCCCCAAAAATAATCAACCCAGTAAGAACTGCTAATGTTGCACCAATCATAAAGTTGATTGTAGTACTATTAATTCCTGTTGGTAAAAAAGGTTTTAAACTATCAGCAATATTAAATGATTGTAATGCATTAAAACCAAATGCAAAACATAAAATTAATAGGATTGCAAAAATAATTCCTAACCATCTTGCTTTTAAAGCTTTTTCAATATAATAAGCTGGTCCACCTCTAAATGAGTCACCATCTTTTTCTTTATATACTTGAGCTAATGTTGATTCAACAAACGCAGAAGCAGCTCCAATTAAAGCAATTAACCACATCCAGAAAACTGCTCCTGGTCCTCCAATTGTAATTGCAACAGCTACCCCAGCAATATTACCTGTTCCAACGCGGGAAGCTGTTGAAATCATTAACGATTGAAAAGAAGAAATCCCCCCTTCTTTACCATCTTTTTTGGCTAATAATTGTTTAAACCCATCTTTTAATAATGTTATTTGCACAAACTTTGTACGAAACGTAAAATACAAACCGGCTACTATAAGTAATATAATTAAAATATAAGTATATAAAAAGTTACTTATGTTGTCTGTAATAAATGTCAATTTTTCCATATTTCTCCTATTATTTGTTGGCTTTTAATAATTTGTTTAAATAATATATACTCACTAAATCTAAAATACTAATAATAATTAGTCCTGCTCCAAATACCATCGCAATTACTTCATAAGTTTGTAATGGTAAGAACATAAATACAATTCCTAAAAAAATAGGTACTCCCACACTAAG
>UWSE01000023.1 GCA_900551955.1 uncultured Mollicutes bacterium
TTAGCTTTAAGTCAAGAAGCTAATAATAAAGAAAAAGTTTTAGAAGAAACAGGAGTATATTCTGTTGCTTTTAATAATGGATATGTTAACAGTGATTTAACTGTTGATATTAAAAAAAATAGTACGGTAATAAAAGATACTAATTTAGGATTAAGTAAAGAAATTCCTAATAATATGAGTTCACAAGAAGGTCGCAATAGAGGAAAAATTTTAAATTTCCAACAACCTAATTCTGATAGTGTTATTTTAGAGACTGGTAAAACTAATCCTGAAAAATCAGTATTGATGGCAGACGAAAATTTTGCTGCTCTAACACGTGTTGTTACCCCGATTAATGTAACATCGTGGGCAGAACTAAAAGAAAAAGTAAATAGTCAGGCAAGCGGAGAATTACAAGTTTATGCTTTGCCAGAAAATATAAGCATTGATAATACAACTATTACTATAAGTAAAGGACAACGTGTTGTAATTACTTCACAAGCAAGCAAAACAACGGTATCAATTGGAGAGGGAGACAGAAGATTGTACCGTAATTTATTTAATGTAACAAATGGTATTTTAGATGTTAATAATGTTGATTTTGTGGGGACATTACCTGAAGGTGCGGTAGCGGCTAAAACATTAGGTCCTGGTCCTACGAGTTCTGCAAATTTAAGTAAAAATGTGTTTGTGATTAATACAACTAATGCACGAGTTAATTTCTACAAAAACATCGAGTTTAAAAATCAAAAGATTTATTTAGACGGATATGGAGCTTTTGCGGATATTCAAAACGGAGCAACAAGTAACACATATGGTGGAAAATTTCACAATCTACAAGCAGGAGTCTGGGGAGGAACATTTAACGTTGGTCCAGGTGCATCAACAGCTAATTACTTTTTAGGTGAATATTATGATCAATGGAATACTTCAAATTCAGGTCCATTTGATCAATGGAATACTCAACCAACATTAATACAAAGATGGTTTGGGACATCGGTTCATGATAACTATTCAAAAAGTAATGGTGGAAGTTATGCGTTTGCAGTACAGGGAAATAATGCAAGTGGAGATAATACTAACGGTCAAGGAAATCAACAAGTTTATGGAAAAACAAAAATATATAACAACTACTTGTATGACGCTAGTTCAGGAGCAATAACTCAGAAATGTAATTGGGGTGCAGTTTACAATGCTGTAAAAGCAGGAGAAACATATAATGGACTTGCTGGAGTAAATAAAATTTATAATCCAACACCGGATACTAATGTATGGATTGGTCAAACCGAACATTCAAATATGGATAACTACTTTGATAGAAACCCATATGGTGGAGCGAATGGATATGTTGTCTTAGCTGAAATTGTATATACCGATCATGCGCTAGAGGAAATGTATGCAAATAATGGTGTAGCAGAAGGAATACACGGAGATTGGCAAGATGCTAGCAGTGCTAACGGAACAATTAGTAAAACAGGGAATTACCGCGTTATAGAAAAACAAATAGAAGGTAAAAACTATGCAGTTCTTGTAAAAAGTGCTACTGAAGTAACTGTTAAAGGGGTAGATAATTCTGTACCTCAAAAAACGTTATACACTGATGACCCAATATCAATTCCTAGTGTGGGTAAAAGTATTATTAAAGTAAAAGAACAAGAAGGGTATACTATAACAGGAGCTAAAGTTAAATCAAATACAGGTTCTGGAATATCACCTGAAACAGAATTAACACCAGTAAGAGATGCTTCAGGAGCCATTATCGGTTTTGAAATTAATCCAAACAATAATGAACTTGGGATAAAAGAATTAACTGTTGAAGTTCAATATGAAAAAATTGTGAATAATAAAGCTGAAATTACAGCTAATAACTTCAAATTAAAATTAAACACTGAAACAGCAAGTTTAACTGCTGATACAGCTAAAAATAAAGCTAATGCTGATGCTTCGTATTTAGATGGTCATACTCCAAAACCTACAATTAATGTAGATGAAGCTCAATTAAATGCAATTAAAGCAGCTACAGAAGTTGGAGTGATGGACTTAACATTTACTGTAGTTGGCGATGCTCAAGCAACTCCTCGTACAGTTAAAGTAAGTATTTATGATGATAACACTGAAGTTGCACCAGATGATTCTAAATTCTTACATGCTAAAAACTTCACAATTACTGAACAAGAAGCTAAAGTTTTAACTGCGGATACAGCTAAAACTAAAGCTGGGGTTAAAGCATGGAATGCTGATGGTACTGACTTAACAGCAAATGTAAATGCAGATCCAGCACAATTAGCAAAAATTAATAAAGGTGTTGTTGGTTCATATCCATTAAAATTCACTGTTGATGGATTAGAAAAAACTGTATACGTGACTGTTACAGATGAATACACAGTAGTTGGAGATAAAGCCGCAATTAAAGCTAAAAACTTCAGATTAGTATTAAACGCTGAAACAGCAAGTTTAACTGCTGATATAGCTAAAGAAAAAGCTGAAGCTGATGCTTGGTATTTAGATGGTCATACTCCAAAACCTACAATTAATGTAGATGAAGCTCAATTAAATGCAATTAAAGCAGCTAATAAAGTTGGAGTAATGGACTTAACATTTACTGTAGCTGATGATGCTAAAGCAACTCGTATAGTTAAAGTAAATATTTATGATGATAACACTACAATTTCACCAGATGAATCTAAATTCTTACATGCTAAAGACTTCACAATTACTGATCAAGAAGCTAAAGTTTTAACTGAAGCTGCAGCTAAAACTAAAGCTGGGGTTAAAGCATGGAATGCTGATGGTACTGACTTAACACCAAATGTAGCAGTAGATCCAGCACAATTAGCAAAAATTAAAGAAGGTGTTGCTGGTGTATATCCATTAAAATTCACTGTTGATGGATTAGAAAAAACTGTAAACGTGACTGTTACAACTAATACAATCATTTTACCAGGTCTAGATAACAAACCTGGCACACCAGATGATGTAGTGGTTAAACCAAAACCTGATCAAAATGGTAACTACCCTAAACCAAACCCAGATGGTAGTGTAACTTTACCTGGTGGTGGAGAAATCACTATTCCAGGTACTGGAAATGATGATATAACTATTGCACCTCCAGGAAGTTCAATTAAACCAGACGGAACTATAACTACTCCAAGTGGTAATGAAGTACGTCCTAATCCAGAAGGTGGAGTTGAATTACCAGGAATTGATGGAAGTATTACTAACAATCCACAAGACAACCCACTAGTTAAACCTAATGGTAATGGACCTATCACTGTAAACCCAGATGGTAGTGTAACTTTACCACCTAATGAAAACGGAACTATTACCTTCCCTAACAACCCAGATAACAATGGTGTTACTAACTTTCCAGGTGGAAGTACAATCAAACCAGATGGAACTGTAATTACTCCTAATGGTAATCAAGTACGTCCTAACCCAGAAGGTGGTGTTGAATTTCCAGGAATTGATGGAAGTATTACTAACAATCCACAAGACAACCCATTAGTTAAACCTGAAGGTAATGGACCTATTACAATTAATCCTGATGGAAGTGTAACTTTACCAAACGATCAAAACGGAACTGTTACATTCCCTAACAACCCAGATAACAACAACGAAATTACAATCCCTAACGGTTCAAATATCGGACAAAATGGTCAAGTAACTCCTCCAGGAGGAAGTCCAGTATTACCAAACGCTAATGGAACTATTACAATTCCAGGAGCTGATGGAAACTTAGGAACACCAGATGATGGTATTGTAACTCCTAACGGAAACTCTACAATTAACCCAGATGGAAGTTTAACATTACCAGGTGGAGGAACTGTAGACTTACCAGGATGTCAATTAACAGTTGAGCCAGGAGGAGTAGTATTACCTAACGGAGCTGTTATTAACCCAGGAGCAAACGGAGTATTAGATACACCAGGTTATCAAAATGCTAATAACCAACCAACTGTTGATAATACTGCTAACACTAATGTAAACGATGACGTTTACTTAGATCCTACAATTGTTTGTGCTACTCCAGTTGTTAAACCAACAGCTAAACCACAAACTCCAACAGGAGCTGCAAGTCCAGTTGTTAAACCAACAGCTAAACCACAGACTCCAACAGGAGCTGCAAGTCCAGTTGTATTATATGCAACAATTATCGCAGCAGCAGTAGGGGCAATTGTTGTTATTCGTCGTAACCGTAAATAATTATTATTTACACCAAAAGATTGAGATTATTTAATCTCAATCTTTTATAATAAAAGGAGATATCTTATGAAGAAGATTTTTTTAGCGCTTGTATTGATGGTAGCTACATTTAGTCTTAGTGCTTGTGGTGAAAAGAATTATACAGTTGATTCTTTTAAAAGCGAAGGTGAAGTAGCTTCAAGTGGATTCCACAAATTAGATCAAGTTGATGAAAAATATGGGACACCTTATATTGATCCTAAAAATACTTTTGTAGTTTATTATAAAGATGGAGTATTTACATCAGCATTTGTTTCTCAAGGAACAACAATGCGTATTGATGCTATTAATGGTAACGTTTATATTACTAATAATGAAAACAGTTACTTTTATAATAAAGATAGTTGTTTAATTGATAACCAAGAACAACCATTAACTAGCGATACTTGTAAAAATGCAAATATTCCTGCAAAAAACTACAATACATTTATTAAAGATAACTTTTCATCAATTTTAAAATAAGATAACAATAAAACCACATTAATGGATGTGGTTTTATTTATCTATTATTTGCTATAATATAAATGTAGGAGAAATATGAAAAAAGTAGTATTAACATTAATTTTAGCATTGGTTACTTTAACTGGATGTGGGAAAAACACTACAAGTACAGATACTCTAGTTCATAGTGATAATAAATATATTGTATATGTTCATCAAGATGGATGTCATAACTGTGAACAAGTTGATCCGTTAGTTAATGACTTTGCTAAGAATAATAAAAATTATAAAGTATATGATATTAATACCAGTAAAATTGATTTTGCCAATTCACCATTTAGTAATAGCACTTATCAACACAATCAGTATCCAATGCCAGTAACAGATAACATTTTTATTGGTGGAGTACCGGTTATCTTTGTTGTTGAAAATGGTGAGATTCAATCAGAATCAATAGGACTAAATGATTGTAAAGATAAGTTATCAACTTTAACTAATAATTAAATTTTATATAATATGCATCGCCTTTTAGCACTGGGATAATTTTTGTCCCAGTGTTGATATTAATATTAATTAATTTCATTTATGCTGCAATATTGTTATAAAAATGTCCTACTTATTAGTAGGGCATTTTTATTTGACAAATAATATTATTGGTGTTTAATTTCTATAAACAGTTTATCCATATATTGTTTGTCTTCAGATTCAAGAATGGATTTTACTTGTTGCTGTTCTTTAGTAGTGGTAATAGGTATATAACAAGGACCGTTTATAACCTCATAAAGGGCAATTAAATTAGTCTCTTTATCGGTTTTGTAGTAAGATAAATCAATTTTATCTAAAGTTATATCTATACGATAAATTCCATTTTTGACTAAAGAAAAATTAGTAAACGAATCAACTAGGAGTTTGAATCGATAATATAATGGCCTAAAAATAGGTCCTAATTCATAAAATTTCCATTCTTTTTCGGGTTCATAATTTTTAAGTAATTTAGTGATCGATACATTTCTTGATTGATTTTCGACAAATAACTCAAAATCAATATGATCTTTATATTTATTGAACATTACGGTTATTTTGTTAGTAGCGAAATAACCACTTTTAATATTACGAACATTTTGGAAACGACTAAAATCATTTTTCAACATTGCACCAAATATTAACATACCTCCACCTAGATAATTTTGACGAGTAATATTTTGTAGTTCTCTTGTTGTTTCTTTTGACTTAATTTGGTAGAAGTATACATTGGACATAGATAATTCCAATTCCGCTTTAAACTTTTTGACGCTATTGAAGTTGTGCGTTGTCGAACCATAGGTAACTTCATTGTTGGCTTGTTCTATCACTACAATCTTATTTGCGTTATTTGGATTGTCAAAGAAGCTAGCTAAACTTTTATTAATAGTTTCTTCAAGTTCTTGTTTGTATTGTTTTCGAGTAACACCTTCATATAATGCCGTATCATAAATTTTAATACAGGGTTTATAAGGCAAAAAAGGACGAATCAAATAGGCATCAAAAACAATTTTGTTTTTGAGCTTACAAATTGCAACTATATAAGATTCTCTTTCATATATATATTGATTGTCTTCTATACAGTTTACTATTTTTTCTACTGCTTTTTTAGTAACGTTTTTCATATTTCTCCTTTTTGACTTATTATAACATAGTTTTGAGACAATATCACATTTACACGACAAGTATTTTTGATAAATCAACTAAACATAATATTATTTGTTATAATATTGTTAACAAGGGAGAATGATGAAGAAATTATTTAAAACGTTTTTAGTATGTATTTTAGCTATTAGTACTTTTTCGTTAGTAAATGCTAGTAGTATAATGCGTGCTGCTAATAAAATTTATGTGCAAACTTTAGCTCCAGCTGGTGGAGATGGAAGTCAAGCTAGACCATTTAATAACTTTAAAGTTGCATATAATCAAGCACAAGCTGGTGATCACTTAGTATTGTTAGATGCAGTAACTATTCAAAGTGATGATCAAGGATTAGATGCAGGAGTTTTTAGCATTGGAAAAGATATTGTGATTGAATCTGAAGGTAACGGACAATTAAATAGTCGTGTACCATTACAATTAGTAGGTAATGT
>UWSE01000024.1 GCA_900551955.1 uncultured Mollicutes bacterium
GATGTATCTCTTAAGTTACGATTAATGAATCGTTTTTTGTATCGTATATCTTGTGTATTACCATCAAATAATAAGTTATTGATTTTAGCATCTGATAACTTTTTAGCATATGTATTAACACGTTCTTTAAAGTCTTTTTGTGCTTCCGCACCTTGAATATATTCTAAAGGAGCTTTTTGCCCTTTTGCTTGGTTACAAGACTTACAACAAACAACTTTATTAGATAGTGAGTCATCACAACTAATTGATACAGGAATAATGTGATCTACTTCTACATTTTCTAAATTGATGTCTTTCCCACAGTAAATACATTTATGATCTGTTTGATCTAATAAACGTTGTTTAAGAATATTTGCTTCATTAGCATCATATCCTCGTTCTTCTAAAGCTTTACGAGCACTTTTACGCGTTGCTTCATTATCTAAAGAATCTAATTCATATTGTTTTTGTGCATCTTTAGACAATACTTCTTTATTTGATTCTATAGCAATACATTTTATGTAATCACCATATTGTTCAAGTAATTGATTTATTACATAAATCGCTTTTCTAAGTGATTTTTTTACTTGTGGGTTAGCAATAATATCATCAATATATTTTGTAGTAATCTTACCATCTTTTGGATAGTTTTTAATTAAATCCGAATGACGAGTAGAAGCTATTTCTTTTTCACAATTACGTTCTACGTAACTTGAGTTAGCTTCTTCTCGTAACATTAATTGAATATATTTTTTAAGTGCTTTTTCACTATATGAATGGTATCGTTGAATATCATCGGTTTTAATTTTTGAAATAGCAGTTAAACTGTCGTTAGATAATAAATTGATAAATTTGTTATCATCACTAGTATCACCTTTGTTAAATTTGTCTAATTGTTCGTAAATAGCATCTACACCAGGAAAGACAGTTAAAATGTATATAATTGAATTAAAATAATCAGGATGTTTTTTAAAGTGTTCAATCAATTCTGGTTGTGTATTTCTGATTGCATTAGCAACCATTTTAAATACGTTATAATTATGAATTTCTGGTTTATTATTTTTTGTTCTACATCCACCCACATTTTCAGTAGAGAATCCAACTATTTTTAAGATATCTTTATATGAAGGAGCTGTGGTTTTCAATTCATAACGCACTAATATAGAATCTAAAATAAACTCAACACCATCTCGATTTAATTTATAATCACCATTTTTTAAAGATTTAAAGTATTTTAGATATTTTTCTTCAGGCATTACTTTGAAAGTTAAGTTAAATAAATCATTTAATAGGTTAAATGATTGCGCATAGAAGTTGCCTATAGGAGCAGCTTTTTCTCCAGCATAAACATTACACTCTCCAATTAATTCTTCAAACAATAGTTTCTCATTAACACTTTTACCTGACTCTTTCCAAGCCTTAACTTCTTCTACAGTTTTCCAACGACCAAATGGCGTGATTTGATTTTCTTCACACCCCCCTGGCCCTTCCCAGAACTGGCGCTTAGATTCATAAATTTCTAAATATTTATTAGCAAAATCACCAGCTAGCTCTTTATAGTGTTTTGCTTGCGTTGCAATGATTTGTTTAATTTCTTTTTTATATTGAGACCAAAGGAATTTATTTTTAACTCCTCGTACTTTTCCTTCTTCTTCTAAAATTTGTTTTTGAATTTCACAAACAAATTTGTCTTTATTCTCTTCACATAAAGCAATAGGATGGTGTTCAACACCATCTTTACCTTCTTTGAAAGGAATGTATCCACGTTGTTTAATATAGAAATTTAAAACATTAACAATCTCTTGTTTGCTTAACTTATCATGTAATCCTTTAATACGTTTATCGATCATCGCATTATCAGGTTTAACTTGTTCATCAAATCCAATACTATCTAATAATCGTCTTAAACGTAACTCACGATAATTAGTACGGTTATAACGACGTCTAACAGAGCGGCTCGCACGTCGGTCTTGTGCTCCATTGGCTTGGGCAAATATATACACACCTTGGTCTTCATTTACTTTTGTATCGTTGTTATAAACAGCCCAACCACAGCTGGCAATCCCTAAATCTATTCCTATTGTTAAATCCTTACTCACACTTCCTCCTTTGTGTGTAAATATTTTTAAAAATTTTTTGTTTTGTTCTTATCAAATGTGACATCATCTTAAAACTATTTATGATACGGTGTATTATTTAAAATATTTAAAGTTCGATAAATTTGTTCTAATAACATCAATCTAAATAATTGATGGGGAAAAGTTAGTTCAGAAAAACTAAGAACTAAATTAGCTTGATCATAAACTTCTTGAGCTAATCCATGACTTCCACCAATAATAAAAATAATCTTTTTATATTGCATACTCATATTACTTAAATGCGTTGCTAGTTTTTCTGAACTAAAACTTTTGCCATTAATTCCACACACAATATTATAGTTATTACTATCTAGATAAGGAAGAATCAATTCCTTCTCTTTTTGTAATGTTTTTTCAATATTATCATCACTAAAATCTTTAAGTTCGATAATATTGAATTTAGCATACTTACCTATTCGTGTTTGGTAATCACCAAGCAAGTTTGCTAAACTAGCTTGCTTGATTTTACCAACACAAATAATATCAATATTTAACTTTTGCATTATAATCTAACCTCAATTACTTCATCTTTACGTAATACAATTTTATGCTCAATATCTAAATTTTGATTTTGTTTTTCAACTAAGTCCTTAGTATTGTTATGTGGACTTAGATGAGCAAACAAAATATATTTAGTATTATCACCTATTAATTGTTGTAAATAACGATGCGTATCAATATTAGATAAATGACCAGTTTCTGACATAATCCGTTGTTTTAGCATAAATGGGTATTTATCATTTTCAATGATGACTTGATCATCATAGTTAGATTCAATCAAATACAGATACGCGTCTTGACATGTATCAAGTATTTGTTTAGGTAAATAACCAGTATCGGTAATATGTACTAACGGTTTATTTAATTCCCATTTAATCCCGATTGGATCAACGGCATCATGTGAAGTACGCAATACTGTTAGTGGAATATTATTAATCATATTGACACTAAAGATATCAATGTAGCTCTCTATATTTAGCTCACGAGCTAACTTGGGAGCTACATAGATATCTAAGTCAAGTCGTTTAATAATTTGTTCTAATGCTTTAATATGATCTGAATGTTCATGAGTAATGATTAAAGCATCAATATCATCAACATTAAGATCATAATCATTAAGCTTAGTTTTAATTTGTTTAAAACTAATACCACAATCAACTAAGATGAGTGTGGTATCAAATTCATATAAATAACAATTTCCTTGCGAACTACTCGCAAGCGAAATGATACGTTTAATTAAAATGGCATTCCTTGTGTTAAACCACCAACAACACTGTCATATTCAGTATCAATCTCTTGATGTAATTCGTTGATGGCAGATTTAATTAAATCTTCCACAAACTCTTTATCTTCAGGATCTAAAACCTCTGGTTTAAGATCAATACTTAACACTTCTTTTTTACCATTCATTACGATGGTAATGCCACCACCTAATGTTTTAGTATATTCTTTTTTCTCTAATTTCTTTTGTTCTTTATCTAAATTAGCTTGTAATTTTTGTGCTTCTTGCATCATCTTCTTAATCTGTGCTGGATTCATTGTTCCTACTTTCTTTTATGTTTTTATCTATACCCCAATTATAGCAATTTTATGTATATAATGCATTAACATTTTATTAACAAAAACAATAAAAAAAGTGGAGTTAACACTCCACTATTGAGGCCAGATGACCAAACTCCCTGAATATCCAAATCACGAAAAGAGATCACAATTGGCTATTCACTATTATTATACACTTTTTAGTTAGTAATAACATAAATTTATGATTTTATGCTTTAGTAAAAAATAATAAAAAAGGGTTATAACAAAGTGTGGGTAAAACCACAGAAAGGAGGCACAATGAAGTTTTCTTTCATCAAAAAACTAGATAAACTAAAAGTGGTTTTAAGTATTATTTATTACATACTTAGAATCATAATGATATTCTACTAGTTTTAAGGAGGATTGACTATCCTCCTTTTTTTATTGCATTAAAAAAGTGGAGTGACTAGCTCCACATAGAGGCACAATACCTTCTTTCATCGAATATCCTAATCTCATTGAGACTATTAATGGCTATTCAATATTATTATACCCTTTTTTAATAAAAATAATATAAAAATTTTTTTATTTTAGAATTGAAAATAAAAAAGTGGAGTGACCAACTCCACTAAGAGATGAAACTCAGCCGTTTCAGTGAATATCATTAAATCTCTTTAATGATTATTCAATATTATTATACCCTTTTTTTAATAAAAAATTGTAATAAATATAGTTTTATACAATATTTAAAACTATAAAAATTAAAAAATCATTATATGGTGGTGGTAATTAATTAAGAAAAAAGGGGTATAACAAAGTGTGGGTAAAACCACACAAAGGAGGTGAAATGAAAAGCCGTTTAAGCGAATGCCTTGCAAAGATTAAGGATTTATTGGGTATCTTATATTATATACTCAAAATAATTATGATCTTCGTATAGGTAATGGAGGATTGACCATCCTCCTTTTTTATTGAATTAAAAAAGGTGGAGTAATAACTCCACCTCAGAGGCACCATGCCCAATTCCATTGAATATCATTAAATCTCTTTAATGATTATTCACTTTTATTATACTACTTTTTTATTAAATTTAAGATTAATCTACTAAATCTTGAGCTTTAATATAATTTAAATTTTCATATTCATAAGAACGATCTATCGCTCTAAAGAATGTGTAATCTTCTAAATTTGTTGCATCAATTAAATTACTGATTATTAATTGTTGCAACAAATTAGTATCACTCGTGCTAAGTTTCATGGCTTCTAAGTACTCGCTTGGAGAAATATTACTCCAGTTAACAACTTGATTAAAATCTTGCTTTAAAAGTTGATCAAACCAGAATCTAGTTGCTCTACCATTACCTTCACAAAAAGGATGGATAACATTCATTGCTGCATATAATTCAATCGCATTTTCGTTTGTTTTATTAGCAATATATTGATCAATAACGTATTTAGCACTTGGCACTAAAAAACGATTATGTTCAAACTTATAACCATTTGTAGATATATCATAATTTCGAATCATACCAGCAAAATCATAGATATCGTTAAATAAGATGTAGTGAATTTCTTGTAAGCTTTCTAAATTCACTACATCTTTATTAGCAAAATGATTTGTTTTAAACATATCAATCATTTTAGTTTTTGATATTTCTTCTTCTTTAGCTAATAGCTCATTATAATTACTAATACCTAATTTGTTAACTAACATATATCCTTTATTAGCTAAATCATGCTTTATTAGCTAAATCATGATTATCAATATATTGCATTTTACTCCTAATAAAAAAGTGGAGTAACCAACTCCACTAAGAGGTGAAATGCACCCGCTTCAACGAATATCATCAAATCTCTTTAATGATTATTCACTATTATTATACCCTTTTTTTATTAAAAAATACAATAAATTTAACTTATGCATATTTTAAACTATAAAAAATTACATTTTATATAAGAACACATAAAAATAATCAAGAAAAAGGGTTATAACAAAGTGTGGGTAAAACCACAGAAAGGGGGTGAAATGAAATCCTGCTTTAACATAAGCCTTGCAAAGATTAAAAATTTATTGGGGATCCTATATTATATACTCAAAATAATTTTGATCTTCGTGTAGGCCTAGGAGGATTAACCATCCTCCTTTTTTATTGAATTAAAAAAGTGGAGTGAGACTACTCCACTTTAAGTTATCAAATACTACTTTCTAATTACTTTAACATCACTATATTTACTTTTAACTACATTATATAGATTTTGTTCTTGTTGTTCTTTTACTTTTTGGCGATAATATTCTTTATTTGCTTCCCATTGACTATAAGGCATTAAAAATACTTTAAAGGGAACTTTTTTAGCATTGATTAAGACTGTATTAATATCATCAACTCTAGTATCAAAGTGTGGATAATCTTTTTCTTCTAAACTAAGCACACATCCACGCTCTCCACAAGCATGGACGTTAGCTTTTTCAAAGAATTTGGCAATGCCAAATTTTTGATGTGATTCTAACATCTCTTTAATTGATTTAAACGCTGTTGCTAGTGCTACTTTCTCTTGTTTAGTAGCACTAGATAACACTTCCATTAGTGTTATTTCTTGACTCGCATTAAATAGATCATCTAAATTGACAGGTTGTTTAGTTTCCTCAACAGAAGGTGTAACCTCCTGTTGTATAACTTCTTCTTCAACTACCACATCAACACTAGGTTGTGGAGTTGGTGGATCAACAATGTCTTTAATAGTTGACATTTCTTCTTTTTTAATTGGTTCTGATTTAAAACGTTCTTCTTCCTTTAATTCAACACGTTTAGTATTAATTCCTGTTTGGATATTAATATCTAAACGTTGCGCATCTAATACTTTTGGATCTAATTTACTTTCATTAGGATACTCTAGTTGATTAAAATCAAATTCATCATCAGGAAGTTGTTGTTTTAAACTTTCTAAATCAAGTGGTTGATAGTGAGTTTGATTAATTGCTTGTTTAGTATCCACTAAACTAGCAATTTGAATTAAATACACTTCAATAGTTAACTTAATATTATTCGAACGATTAATATTAAGTAATAATTCATTAAGTAATTTTAAACT
>UWSE01000025.1 GCA_900551955.1 uncultured Mollicutes bacterium
TCTGGATATTGTTGTTTTAATAATTTAATGATTGGTTGAGGTATTGAGTAAATAATACTTAAGTTTTTATCTTCATTGCTAAAGTGGGGAGTAATTAACTTACTTGGAAGCAAGTTATGAAGATAATAACTTATGTATTTTAAGCTTTTTGGATTTATATTTTTAGTTAGTTTTTGCATTTCACTAATTACTACGTGTAATGGTGTATCAATGAATAACAATTCATAGATACTCATCATGATAATAATTTGAGTATTTAAATCAAGTTTTTTTCTACTTGTTGTTTCACTAACTAAATATTCTAAATATAATTTATTTTCAATAATTCCATACACTCTTAATGTTATTTTATTAATATCCTTATGATCAATATTAGCTAAGCTATGATTTAAATATGTTTTATTTAAATAATACTTTTTAATTACATTAAAAACAGTTTTACGCATAACTATAGAAATAAATAATTAGCACAATAAAACTAATTAGGATTTGGATACTTCCAAATACTAAATCAATTTTATTTTCGCTCCATCCTTTTTTTTCTAAATGGTGGTGAAGGGGAGCCATTAATAAGATGCGTTTCCCTTCACCATATTTTTTCTTAGTATATTTAAAATAACCTACTTGGATAATTACACTAAACATTTCAATAATATATAAACTAGCTAATAATATTGTTAACCATCCTAAATGTAATTGGACACAATAGAATGTATAGATACATCCAATTGTTAAACTTCCAGTATCCCCCATAAAGATTTGAGCTGGATTTTTATTAAAAAATAAAAAGATTAATAATCCAATGATTAATGCTAATAATGTATAAGTCATACTTTCATTATTATTAACAAAACTGATAATAAATAAGGGAATAAAAGTAATAATACTAACAGTTCCTAATAAACCATCAATTCCATCAGTTAAGTTAGTAGCATTAGTTAATCCCATACTGATTAATGGTAAGATTAAGGCAATAATAATATTTAATGGATTGATACCACCATATGTTTTTAAGAACCAAATATCTAAAATAATAGCTAGTACAAATTGTAAGATTAATTTTTGTTTAGCACTTAATCCTGATTGGTTATTATTGCCTTTAATCTTACCATTGTCATCAATCAACCCAATCATAAAACATCCTAATGTTAGCACAAAAAGAATAATTAATGATGGGTTTTTGGTCATAAACCACATATAAGCTGTGACAACTAAAAGTGGGAAAACAAATATTTTCCCACCTTTAGTTGGTGTCCCAGCTTTGGCTTGATGCCATTTAGGACCATCTTCATAAATTGGTTGACTATTGTTTTTTTGTTTAACTAATAACATGGCATAAACCAATGTTATGATTAAACAAAAAGCGGCAAATATAATTAAATCTTTTAATATCATGCTAATAATCCTACTAATCGTAATCCATTAACGATTCCATTGTCTTCACTATTTGTTGTTGTGTATTCACACTCATCTTTTAAGACTAGTAGTGCATTACCCATCGCAACACTATGATCTACATGTTTCATCATTTCTAGATCATTGACTCCATCTCCAAAACCGTAAGTAGTTTTAGGTCCACTAATATATTCTTCGACAATACTAATACCTTTAGCTTTACTTTCTACACCTGGTAAGATTTCAAATAAATCTTCACGCCATTTGTAGTAAGTAAAGCTTTTATTAACTACTACTTCTAATAGTTCATCAATTTTGGCTCCACTACCGTTAATCCAAAATTGATAAATATTACAACTTAAAGGATCAATATCACTTTTAATGTTATCAAAGTTATATGCTTCTAATAATTTCTTAGTAGCATCAGCTGTTTTAACATTAGGGATACATAAACTCTCACGAGTTTCAAATCCCCAGTTTACACCATAACGTTCAAAAATATCAACAGCTTCTCTAACATCCATTGGTGTAAATGTGTTTTGGTATAAGATTTCACCATTAACACACACTTCTTGACCATTAGAACAAATATAGTTATTAGTTCCAATGGCATCAATTACGTGTTTTGCTTGATGGTAACATCTTCCTGTACAGACAAACACTAAAATTCCGTTTTCCATTAATTCATGTAATGCATTAAGGGTATTTTTTGGAATCTGTGTTTGTCCTTCAGGTATAAGTGTTCCATCTATATCAAAAAAAGCTAGTTTTTGCATATTTCTCCTTACTTTGCATCTATAAATATTTTAACAAATTTTGTTAATAATAATACATTTTTAGTTTTGTTGGAACTAAATAAGCAATAAAACTAAAAATGTATAGTGATTTTAGCTACAAATATTGTAGCAAAAAACACTGTGGGGGCCCAATATTTTGGCAGTGCCGGCACAATATTAACCGTATATCTTACGTTTCGACACTTTATTTTTTCTTTCTGCATTATTCCTCCAATTTTGTGCCAAAAAATTTTTTCCACCCCAATATATATATATATACTACAATAAGTTTGTTATAATTTTAAAAAGGAGAAAAATGAAGAGAGTAGTTTATAAAATATTCGGTTTATTCTTGATTGCTACGTCTGTTCTTCCGATGTCAAGTATTGTGGCTGATGAAGTTAATAAGACAAATCAATCAACGGTAAACTCAGATGCGGATAATCAAAAAGCTATAGAAGAAGCTAATAAGCACATTGAGGAAGCCAAAAAAGAAGCTGAAGAAGCTGGTGTTAACGTCACAACAACTGATAAACAAAATTATGACAAGGCAGACGATGCGTTAGCAGATGCTGAAGCTCAAAAACAAAAACTTGAATAAATTATTAAAGCTCAAGATAGTGTTAACAAGCAACTACAAGAGTTGATTGCTTCTCTTAATGCTGTTACTCAAATCGTTACAGGTAACAAAGTAACTGTCTCAAGTATTGAAGAAGCTAATAAGAAACTAGCTGAAATCAAAGCTATGGTTCAAGAGATTGACAAGAAGAATGCTGAATTAAAAGAAAAACATGATGCTGAAGTTAAAAAAGTTAACGAGCATAACGCTCAGCTAAAAGCTGACTATGAGAAAAAACTTGCTCAATATGAAGCTGAAAAAGCTGAATACGATAAGAAGTTAGCTGAATATGAAGCTAATAAAGGTAATGATGGTTACCTAAATAAGCCTTTAGTTCAAGGACTTATTTACAAATCGGAACCAAATGCCCACGTTACAATTGTCAAGTCTGATGGGTCAATAATCGCTAATAACAGTGCAGATCCTAATGACGGTACAGATAATTATCGAGTTGTTCTACACAAAGGTGAGAGTGTGACGGTCACTTACACTAACCTGAAAAATTCTTACTACAATGATATCAAAATTGATAAGGTAGTCTATGTCTATACTGCTAAAGATGCTGTTAATGGACTATATATTAACCAAAATCCAAACATTACAGTAACCATTATGTCATCTGATTTTACTGCCGCTGATAAGAACGGTGAACAAAAAGGTCCACAAAGTAGTCACGTTGGAATGTCTATTAAATTTTTTGATGAAAAAGGTCAAGTGATAACATTTAACGAGAATAATCCTGCTTTGATTGCTTTCAATTCTTTGAATAGAACAAAAGTTTATGCAGGAAGTGGTTATGGAGAATCAATTCATAACTTATCATCAAATATCAAAATTGAAACGATTGGTGGTTCTAGTATCGTTTATACAAATGGTGTTCTTCACGCCAATAACTACAATGATTATGTTAAAAATGGTTCACGATTCGATGCCAACCCAGCTAGTGATCCGAATAATTATTGGGATGGTAATACGCGACCTAATCGTTGGTATGGAGCAGCTGTTGGTGTCGTAGCAAGTGGTGATACTATCTCATTTGATATTGTTAATGATGCTGGTAACGATGCTGAAAAAAATGAACATGGTAAGTTTTGGTTTGCCTTTTCAACTGATGTCGCAGCACCTGTTTTAACAAAACCAACACCACCAGAAGCACCTAATTATGAGGAAGATCCTACAGCACCTGACTATCAAAAAGTTGAAGTTCCAACGATTCAAATTGAGACAGATGCACATGAGGTAGGTGTTATAAATCAACCACCTGTTAAACCACAAACTCCAACAGGAGCTGCAAGTCAAGTTGTATTATATGCAACAATCATCGCAGCAGCAGTAGGGGCAATTGTCGTTATTCGTCGTAACCGTAAATAATTATCATTTACACTAAAAGATTGAGATTATTAAATCTCAATCTTTTATAATAAAAGGAGATATCTAGCACTGAGTAAAAAGTGTCCCACTATAAAAGTGGGGCATTTTTTAACAATGTATAATGATTTTAGCAACAAATATTGTAGTAAAAAACACTATGGGACTCAATAATTTGGGCAGCACCGGCACAATATTCACCATATACTTACGTTTCAAAAAGTTTATTTTTTCTTTTTGCATTATTCCTCCAATTTTGTGCCAAAAAATTTATTCCACGAATTTGTCTTGACATTTCCGGGGGGTGTGCTATAATTGTAAAGTAAAGGAGCAAGATGAAAAAAATTATGTCATTTTTATTGGTATTTATTTTAGCGCCGGTAGTCGTTGGTGCTAAAAATATTTCACCTGAATTCCAATATGAACAGGAATATAATAAGTATCAACAAGAAATTGAAAAAAATCAACAACTAGTTGCTGAAAACCAACAAATGAAAGAAGAATACGAAAAAAAATTAGAAGAATATCAAAATCAATTAAATCAATATGATCAAGATTCAGCTGAATATGATCAAAAATTAGCAGAATATGAACAAGCAAAAATCGAATATCAAAAAAAATTAGATGCATATAATGAATCATTAAAAAATTTAGACGATGTAATTAATTTAGCACCGGGTGGTATTGACACCCCAATTGCTAAAAACTTACACCTTCCCGCTAATGGTTCACCAATTATTAATGTATATGATGGGAATGATAAATTAATTGCATCAAAAATGTATGATGATATTAATTCTACTGATTATATTGTGGCAAATATCAAATCAATAAACAAAAGCATACGAGTAGATTATATATATAATCAGGGAGAAGTTAAAACTGACGCTACATATCATAATACAACAATAAGAAAAATTTCTCAAACAGTGACAGTAGATCCATCGTCATCAGTAACTTATACTGACGGGACAACTAGTCATTTCGATGAGTATGTTATTTTAGTTGGTCCTAAATTTGGATACAAATTTGTACCAAAATTTGTTTGGCGGGATGATGGTAAACTTAGAGAGGGCGAAAATATAACTAATAGCGACCCTTTATCATTAGACTCAGTGTTTAATACTAAAATACAATTATACGATACTAATGATCAATTAATAAACATTGAAGACGGTTTTCCTCTACAATTTGTTAATGATAGTTTCAAAAACTTCACATCTACGATAAATTATAATGGGAGAAAAGGTCAACGTGAAACTTTTGGATACATTTCAGCAACTAATGCTACATTTAATCCTATCAAATCAAGTGTTATAGCCCAAAACAAAGGAATTTATTATCCAACCACTACGACGAATAACAATAACAATAAAGCAGGATTTTATATTTCTTCAGGAACTGAATTCAATTACACATACCACGAAAAAGTTACGGACGATATTAGTTTACAAAATTATATTGGTGAATCAAGTTATGTTAAAGATTATTTAGATTATACTCCTGTAGAAAAGCCTGAGTTGCCTATTGAACCTAGAAAACCAGTGTTCCCTACTAAACCAGAGGAACCTAAATACCATGTAATTGTTGATCCAATCCCCCCTGTACGACCAGAAACGGTTTCAACAGGAAGTGATAATTTAGTTATTACATTAGCTTCGACAATTATAATTGCTTCTGCGATTTTACTATATCGTAGAACTCGATAAATAAATATGTTGTTATAACGCTCTTATAAGAGCGTTTTTTTTACAGGCAAAAACACCAGATCATATCTTACATTAAAAAGAGCAATACTTTAAGTGTATAGTATGGTACACAGGAAGGAAGAAAGGAAATAGATATGAGAAAAGTATTGAATTATATTTTCCCCCATTAATTATTTCCCCATTACAGAGTGGCAACTTCCATTTTACAAAAAACAACACGTGGGGTGGACTAATTTTTTGGCACAAAATAGGAGGAATATTGCAAAAAGAAAAAATAAACTTTTTGAAACGTAAGATATATGGTGAATATTGTGCCGGTGCTACCCAAAATTATT
>UWSE01000026.1 GCA_900551955.1 uncultured Mollicutes bacterium
TCAATGGCGTCATTGGGAAAATAGTCGAGGTCAGGTAATTGATCAATTACAAAATGTAATTGATCAAATTAAAAATAATCCTGACTCACGACGAATTATTATGAGTGCCTGGAATGCAGGAGATTTAGATTTAATGGCACTAGCTCCTTGTCATGCGTTTGTCCAATTTTATGTCGTTGATAATAAATTGTCTTGTCAATTATATCAACGTAGTGCAGATGTTTTTTTAGGAGTACCATTTAATATAGCTAGTTATGCATTACTTACCCATATGATTGCCCAAGTCTGTGGTTTAGAAGTAGGAGAGTTTGTTCATAGTTTTGGTGATTTACATATCTATAATAATCATATAGAACAAGTTAAATTACAACTTACTAGAGAACCTAGAAGTTTACCATCGATTAAGTTAAATCCTAATATTAAGAATATTGAGGATTTTACTTTTGAGGATATTGAATTGATCGGTTATGATCCTCATCCATTAATTAAAGGAGATGTTAGTGTTTAACACTAATGATATATGATTAGTTTAATATTAGCAATAGGTAAAAATAAATTAGTAGGTAACACTAAAACTAGTAATGGTCTACCTTGGCATTATCCTGAAGATTTAGCTTTTTATAAAGCTAAAACAACAGGAAAAATTAATGTGATGGGTAAAACTACGTATGATATGATTGGTTATGCACTACCTAATCGAACAACCATTGTTTTGAGTCGTGATCAGGATTTAGTACTTGACGATGCCGAGGTAGTTAATGATCCACAAATCATTATCGATCGCTACCAAGATTGTGAAGATGAGATTATGATTTGTGGGGGAGTAGAAATCTTTAAATTATTTATTGATTATGCTGATAAAATTTATTTAACATTAGTTAATCAAGATTATGAAGGTGATAAGTATTATGATCTTGATGTAACTAATTTTAAAGCAGAAGAAAAACATGAAAGTGGCGATTTAGTATTTTATACATTAATTAGAAAGTAGGGATATCCAAAACAAAAGTCGATTGAAACTATAATGTCGATCAAAAAAGGTGAATATAACGACCATATTAAAAGGTGAAATAAATAACGGTAAAACATAATTAAAATGTAATAATTAAAAATTACAAAAAAATAGTTGACAAAGAAATTATTTTGTGATAATATATAGGTGTAGTGAAAGCTACACCTTTTTAAATGGAGGTAATTAATGAAAATAGATCAACTAGTATCAATAAGACGAGGTGTTAATAAAACACGTGATGCCGATGATAGGTATGATAATCGTTTTTTGTCATTGACTAGAGATTTTAGTGCTAATGAATTAGTAGATTATTGCTTAAACTATCATCAAACTGATGAAGAAAATAGAACAACTGTATTTGATATGAAGAAAAAATATATTCATTCTAGTGCAAGTAAATTAGAACCTTTTGTGAATGGAAAGCACCTGTTGCAAAACAATGACATTGTTGTCAGTTCAACTGGAAAAGATATATATTTATATCATGGAGCAGATGATGTTGTTTGTGTTGAGCAAAATTTTTTAATTATTCGTTTGCTTCCTGAATATAAAGGTGTGGCTGATAAAATCATTTTTTCATTATTCTGTTATATCGCTAACGCGATAGAACGCATTTTGAAAAGCGGTTCAATGCGATTTACAATTGATTTAAAAGAATTACGCTTAACAAATGTTCCCGATATTGATGAATTAAAGAAAATTAATGATGTTTGCAAAACGAGTTTAGAGTTACTTAATTTATTAAATGTAAAAAACATGTTAGAAAATGAATTGATTGGAAACCAATTAACAAAGATGATGAAAGGAAATGCATGAGTAGTGTAGTAAAAGAAAATGAATTAGAAAAGAAATTAATAGAACATTTGAGTAATTTTGATCACTATCAAATCAATGCAACAATAAAAGATACGGATCAATTGATAGACTATATAGTCGAAGAAACTGTACGTCGTAATCCTGATAGTTTTGATCCTGAATTGCTTGTAAGTCAAAAGCAAGAATTGCGCTATCAATTGCTAGAAGGTGATGTGTTTGATAAAGCTAAATTGCTTCGTGAAGGTACCCAATTTTCTAATAAAAATAATATTACTTTAAAAGCAATTGATTTTATAGACTTTGATGATTATTCAAACAATAAATTTGAAATCATCAGTCAATTAAATTCAATTGATGAAGGAGTGAATAATCGTTATGATGTTGTATTATTGATTAATGGTTTTCCATTAGTTCATATTGAATTAAAGCGTCAGGGAATAGATGTTTATGAAGCAATTAACCAATTAGGACGTTATAAACGCCAAATTCAAAGTAATAAAGTAATGGATTATACCCAATTTTTTATTGTTAGTAATCAAGTGTGTACATATTACATTGCTAATCAAAATAAAAAGTTAAATAAAGAGTTTGCCATTACTTGGAGTGATGAGAACAATATTAACATTAACAACTTATTGCCAGAGGAAAAAACTACAATGTCAGTAGTTAATGAGATGCTTAATCGACAAATGGTAATTGATTTACTTAGTAAGTATTTCTTATTAGATGAATCTAACAGAACATTAATTGTATTAAGACCTTACCAAATAAATGCGGTAAAAAGCATGTTAGAAAAAGTACAAAATTACCAACCAAATGATGATTATCGTAAGAATTCAGGTTATATCTATCATGCGACAGGTAGTGGGAAAACATTAACATCTTTTACTACAGCTAAATTAGTAGCTAAACGCAGTGATGTGAAAAAAGTGATATTTGTCGTTGATCGAATTGATTTGGCAGAACAAACCAAAAAAGAATATAATCGTTATGGTCAAGGAATTTTTGAAGTCCCATCAATTAAACATACAGGCCAATTAATTGATAAGTTAAATGATAGTTCATCAAAAATTGTAGTAACTACAGTGCAAAAATTATCACATGCAATTAAGCGTTTTAATGAAGATCCAAGTTTAGATAAATATGATTTAGCAAACAATCGAGTAGTTGTGATATTTGATGAAGGGCATCGTTCGATTGCTGGTGATATGGGGAATCTTATTACTCATTATTTTCACCAACTACAAATGTTTGGATTTACTGGTACACCAATTTTTGCCGAACAATCTGATAAAAAAACACACTATAACCAAACCAAAGAACAATTTGGCCCTAAATTAGCAGAATATAACATTAAAGATGCAATCCATGATAATAGTGTATTACCATTTAAAATAGAGTACTATGAAGATCTAAAAGATGTTGGTTTAGAAAAAAGTGAAATGAGAAAACAAGACAACTTTATAAATCATATAGCAAATCATATTTTACAAAGTATATATGAATACACAGATGGTGGGCATTTTAATGCGATGGCAGCTGTAGATAGTGTGCAAAGTGCTAAAAAATTGTATGAACAAATCAAAGAGCAATTGCCAGTCATGATAGAGTCTTTAAATGAACATGAACATGCCAAAGAAGAATACTTTAAAAATTTTAAGTGTGCTGTAGTGTTTAGTGTTGGTGCTAATAACGATGATGAAAGTGAATTAAAAGACAACACCATTCGTGAATGGTATAATGATGCAATGGTTGATTTTGCCAATCAATATAAAAATACAGCTGATCCATTATCGATTAATGTTAATAATCAAGATGCTAAAAAAACCTATACACTAGAAGTATCTAATCGTGTAAAGGAAAACAAAGTAGATTTATTAATCGTGTGCAGTATGTTTTTAACAGGGTTTGATGCACCTTGTTTGAATACACTGTATTTATCAAAAGATCAACAAGATCACAATTTAATTCAATCTTTTGCGAGAACTAATCGTAAGGCTGATGCTGCTAAGATATATGGAAATATCGTATATTATCTAGGGGATAAAGAGGTTGTTGATCGTGCTTTAAATACTTATTCGGGTAATGGGAAGTATGAAGAAGTAACATCCTATGATAAAGTTAAAGAAGAATATCAAGAATTAGCAACTAATTTCCTAAAAAAATATGGTGAAGATACCAATAAAATTATAAATTCAGATGATGTTGAATACTTAGAAAGTTTCTTACGTGATTTCCGTCAAATTTTAAGATACAACAAATTAATAAAAAGCTACAAAGACTTTAAGAAAGAAGATATAGTTTTAGATGAAATGTATATCCGCAATATGTCTTCGGTATATCAAAACATTAATCGTCGTTTAGAACGTAGAAGTAAACAGGATAATGATTATCAATTTGATTTTGATCCTTTACTAGAATTAGTGGAAACCAATGTTATTGATTTAGTTTATATTAATAAGCTACATAATGACAAAGGTTTATATTCACAAGATCAAATTGAAAATATGATAAACTCTTTAGCAGGTGATGAACACACGCTTCAATTGA
This sequence comes from uncultured Mollicutes bacterium, assembly GCA_900551955.1. Taxonomy (GTDB): domain Bacteria; phylum Bacillota_I; class Bacilli_A; order UBA3375; family UBA3375; genus UBA3375. The sequence continues at coordinate 4,379 of UWSE01000026.1, forward strand.
TTAGAGAATATGTATATAGTTCATCTAAAGTTGATTTTTCAACATATATTGAAGATAAAATGAATGATGAAATAGTTAATTTAGCTAATGAGTATAATTTTGATAAGGATACTTTAATTAATATAGTACATACTCAATATGTTGAACCACCAATTACACAAATTAGAGAATACTTGGAAAATCAAGGTTATAAAATTAGCCAACGAGCTCGTATTTCAAGAGAAATCGATGCGAAGTTAAATGATATTTTATTTAAATATAGTCAGATTAGGGGGATAAATGAGTAAACCAGAACAAAAAGAATTAAATTCACAATTATGGGCAATTGCTAATGATTTACGTGGACGCATGGATAGTAACGAGTTTAAAAACTACATGTTAGGTTTTATGTTTTATCGTTTTATTTGTGAAGTATTTTATGAAGAAGCAACTAAAGCATTAAAAGGTGAAGGAATAAGCTTAGAAGCTGCAGACAAAGATCCAGAAGTGAGAAAAGTATTAGAAGAAGAAATGATTGATAAATTAGGATATTATATATCTTATCCTAATTTATTTCAAAACATTATTGATGGAATTGTCAATGATTCAAGTGATAAACCGATAGATTTAATCAGTCAAGGATTTTTAAATATTAGTGAATCAATTAAAGATGGTAGTGGGAAAGATGATTTTGATAATTTGTTTAGTGATGTTGATTTACTAAATCCAAAATTAGGAAATAGTGTCGCTGAACGTAATCAATTAGTGAGTAAAATATTATTAAAAATTAATGATATTTTACGTGACAGTAGTCGTGATATGTTAGGTGATGCCTTTGAATATTGTTTACAACAATTTGCATCAGATGCTGGGAAAAAAGGAGGAGAGTTCTTTACTCCGAGTCAAGTCTCTGTCTTAATTAGTCAATTGATTCATAGTCAACTAAGAGATACTACTCCATTATCAATTTATGATCCGACTTGTGGATCAGGGACTTTATTGATTAAAGCATATAGTGAATTGGCTGATGAAAAACGGACAAAAATCTATGGTCAAGAGTTGAGTCATACTTCGTATAATACTGCTCGTATGAATTTATTAATGCATAAAATAAATTATCGTAGTTTTAGTATTAAACAAGGCGATACGCTTCACCAAGATCAATTTAGTGATGATAAGTTTGATGTGATTGTTGCTAATCCACCATTTGGTTCTAAATGGGAACATGATGGATTAGAAGATGATCCCCGTTTCTTACCTTATGGTAAATTAGCACCAAAATCAAAAGGGGAGTTTGCATTTATTCAACACATGTTTTATCACTTAGATAAACACGGTATAATGGCAACAGTTGCACCTTTAGGAGTCTTGTTTAGAGGTGCTAGTGAAGAGCAAATTAGAATTAAATTAATTGAAGATTATGATGCACTTGATGCTGTAATTGTCCTTCCAAGCAATTTATTCTTTGGAAC
>UWSE01000027.1 GCA_900551955.1 uncultured Mollicutes bacterium
ACAGAATCATTCATACTAATATGATCACCTGTTATCACAATAGTAGTATTTTCATACCACGGTTGTTGTTGACACCAACGAACAAAGTTAGTAATTTGAAGTTGTCCATAATAAACAGCATTTAAATAATCTTCCTCAAATACTTTTGGTTGATTTGGATCATAATATCCGTCTGGTGCATGAGTATCGGTTGTAATTAAACCAAAATTAAATGGTTGGTTAGTGTTAGATAATTCATTTAATTTTGGTTTGGCTAATTCAAATAATTTCTCATCTTCCATTCCCCAGTTAACATTGTAGTCTCGAGGAAGAAGTTGTTCTTCTTTAGCATCGTTAATATCATAGATTTGGTAATTACCGTGTGTTTTAAAGAACGCACCACGCCCAGCAAATTTTTGGTCAGAACCCATCATAAAGTAGTTTTTATATCCTACTGCTTCAAGGATATTTCCTGAAGCAACTATTCCTGGAAGGAAACTGCCATCTTTACCAACATCATAACTATTTAGTTTTTGAACTTTTAGTGGTACACCCGTTTCCATACTAACCATTCCTGCAACCGTCCAGTTACTTCCATCTAAACAAATAGCTCCTCCCAATTGACTAGGATCACTATTATTAGTAAAACTGATTCCTTCGCTATTTAATGCTGTTAACTCTGGCATTGCATTGTCTTTGAAATAACCACCATGCTCTTGACTGGCAAAAGTGTTTTCACCACTTTCCATATAAATATGAATTAGGTTGTGGTGGTTGTTAACATTAATATTAACATTATTTGGATCAACATAATTTTCTTGAATAAAACTAGAAGGTGTTAGTGATTGACTAATAAAACTACCTAAACCAAATGTTGTGAAAAATCTCATACTCGATAAAACTAAAATTAATAATCCACAACAACACCAAAGTTTGCGCCAATCATTAACAATAACTATTTTAATATCGTGAAAATAAACATCTTCTTTTAAATCTAACAATGCCATTACTAAGACAAACAGTAATGCTACATTGATGACTGGATTAAGTAGTGCCATCGCTACTTGACTATGGCTTACTCCTTGGATTGGCGCAATTAAGTTAAAAATTAATTGCCCCGCTGTAACTTGTCCAAAGTTTTGAGTTATATAACTTCTTGCCGCAATCAAACTAAATGAGATTAGCAGGCTAATACTGGCAATAATTAAATATTTTTTTTTCGGCTTTTTATTTGGTTGCTTAAAGATTAGGTGAGTGTGAATAAAAAGCGCAACAAAAGCAATGATTAGGGCAGTAATTATTAAATTAATAATTGCCCACCAAAACTTATTTGTAAGTTGGGCAATCAAATCATTTCCATCTTTAACAAATTCAATTACATTACTTCCGCGTAGCGAAAGTAGTAGTAGTGATGTTGAGAATAAATAAAAACGGAGTTGTTTATTGATAACAATTGGTGTTTTTAGATGAGCAAGTACCCTCACAATTAGTGGGGGAATAACAATTGCTAGTAATAATATTAACACCAATTGTATCATAACACTCCTACTTAATCAAATGATATAGCTGCTTTACTTCTTTTGGCTTAAGGGCACGGTATTCACCAGCACTTAAAGCTTCTTGATTTAATTCAAAGAAAGCATAACCTACTCGTTTTAATGTTTTTACACGACAACCAACAGCTTCAATCATTTTTCTAATTTGTTGGTTTTTCCCTTCGTGGATAGTTATTAACAGTCGTCCATTTTTAATTTTTTGGTCATAGCTTAAAAGTTTGACATCGGCTTTAGTTGTAATGTAGCCACCAATATCAACACCATAACGTAATTTTTTTAATTTATCGGGATTAAATTCTCCAGTAAATGAAACTCGATAAGTTTTTTTAACTTCTTTTTTAGGATGCATAAGCCCATTAGCTAATTCTCCATCATTAGTTAAGATGATTAGTCCTGACGTATAATAATCAAGTCGCCCAACCGGATATAATCTAACACCGCTTGGAATTAAATCAATTACCGTTGTTCTTTCTTTTTCATCACTACAAGTAGAAACTACTCTAATTGGTTTATTTAACAAGTAGTATTCCTTTTCTTGCTGATAAATGACATTACCATCAACTAATATTTCATCTTCACCACTGACTTTAGTTCCTAACTCAGTTACAATCTTACCATTAACACTTACTTTTCCTTGACTAATTAATTCTTCAGCTTTTCTTCGTGAATACTCAGAGTTGTGGGCAATAACTTTTTGTAATCGTTCTAAATTATTCACCATCAAACTCATCTTCACTTTCTTCTATTTGACTTTCAGCTTGCGGAATAATTACATCTTTAACTTCAATATCATCAATGGCACTAAAATCTTGTTCTTCATACTCATTAATAAAATTATCTTCGCTGAGTAATCTTTTTCTAATAGCTTTAAAGTCTTCTTCTTCACCAAATAATTCATCTTGTGTTAACTTATCATCTAACACATAAGTATTAAGTGGCGGTAATTCATCTAAATTATTAATTCCTAAAAAGTCTAAAAACTCCGGCGTAGTTCCATATAAATTAGGTTTACCAATTTCATCACTTTTTCCGACTACTTTAATTAAATCTTTATTAAGTAGTGTTTTAAAGTGGTGTGATGTCATCACTCCCCGCGTTTCTTCAACCATGAATCTTGTTACTGGTTGATTATACGCAATAATTGCTAACGTTTCTAAAGCTGAAGTACTTAACCGATCAGTAAATTCCATATTAGCATATTGTTGATAGATTTCATAATTATCTTTAGTTGTAACAATCTTATAATTTTTAGCTGTTTCAATAATCGTTAATGCTGAATGACTTTCTTCATATTTACGTTTGAGTTCATCAACTAGTTGATTAACCTCATCTTCGCTAATATTAAGTAACATAATCAATTCACCACTAGTGATCCCTTTTTCTCCACTTAAAAATAATAATCCTTCAATTGCTTGTAATTTATTCATTGTTATCTCCTGGATAAATAGTAATTATATATTGATCATTTACATCAACACTAATATAACCTAATTTTAAACTTTCTAATATTGCTAAAAATAATGTAATAAATTGGTGTTTTGTGATTTTACCAATTAAATCATCAAAACTAAATGGTGCTACTATCGCTTGTAAATAAGTCATATAGTCTTCAACATTTAATTCTTTAACACTAATTGTTTTTTCTTCATCTTTTTCTAAGAAGTGACGTAAATAATTTTGCGTTGCTAAATGAAATTTTTCAACATCGAAATTATTTTTAAAGTTATCATCACGATATTCAAGTAATTTATCTTGCGGACGAGTTAAAAAATTACCACGGTTATCAATTAAATAATTTAAATCTCCAATAACTTCTTTATAACGTTTATATTCAAGAATTCGTTTAATCATTTCTTGACGATCTAGCGAAATATCCTCTTCTTCTAACTCTAATTCTAAATTAGCATTATAATTTAGAATGGATGCTGATTTAAGTCTAAGTAATTCAGCAGCCATTTCTAAATAACCACTACGAATATCCAGTCCTTGTTCTTGGACTTTTTCAATAAATGTTATGTACTGATCAATTAGTTGATCTAAACTAATTTCAGTAATCTCTATTTCATGTTGTTTTGCTAGTTGCAAAAGGAGGTCAAACGGACCGTTAAAACCTTCTACACTAAACTGATATTCTTGGTTTTCCATACTCTCCTACTACTTATAATATTATACCAAAAAATAGGGGATAATCTGTAATAATGGAGATTAGAAAAATTGTAAAACACAAGGGATAATCCTTGTGTTTTTAAGTATAATTTAATCAACAGCATTAAAGTCAATATTAGTTTCAATCCAATCACGACGACGTTCTACATCATTACCCATTAATGTGGTAACTTCTTTTTCAGCTGTTACTATATCATCAATTTTTAATTGGATCAATTGGCGGCGTTCAGGATCCATTGTTGTTTCCCATAATTGGTTAGCATCCATTTCTCCTAACCCTTTATAACGTTGTACATAATGTTTTTTCTTCATTGCTTTAGTAATTTTATTTAATTCTTGTTCATCCCAAGCATATTTAACATCTTTATTATCTAAAGTTGCAATTTTATATAGTGGTGGTTGTGCTATAAAAATGTGTCCTTCTTCAATTAGTGGACGAAGATAACGATAGAAGAATGTTAATAATAGTATTTGAATGTGACTTCCATCAGTATCGGCATCGGTCATAATTACTATTTTCCCATATTTTAAATTTTTAATATCAAACTCACTACCAATACCAGTTCCTAAGATATTAACAATTGTTGATAATTCTTCGTTTTTATAAATATCTTCAATTTTAGCCTTTTCAGTATTAACTACCTTACCACGTAGTGGTAAGATGGCTTGATATTTACGATTACGCCCTTGTTTAGCGCTTCCTCCGGCACTATCCCCTTCGACTAAGAACAATTCTCGTTCTTCAACTTTTTTCGTTTGGGCTGGTGTAAGTTTCCCACTTAATAATAATTCTTTTTTATTTTTACCTTTTCTTACTTCACTTCTAGCTTTTTTCGCTGCCATTCGCGCATTTCTTGAAGTAATGGCTTTATTAATAATTTTAGTTGCTTCAGTTTTGTTTTGATCAAAGTATAAACCTAATTGACTCACAATAATATTTTCAACAGCCGCTTTGGCTTCAGGTGTTCCTAATTTAGATTTAGTTTGTCCTTCGAATTGTAAGATATTTTCTGGAATTTTAACACTAATAATACATGTTAAACCTTCACGAACATCTGCCCCTTCAAAGTTTTTATCTTTCGCTTTTAATAAATTATTTTTACGCGCATACTCATTAATCGTTTTAGTTAAACCTGATTTAAATCCCGCTTCATGTGTTCCACCATCTGGTGTTCTTACACAGTTAACGAACGAGATAATGTCTTCATTATATGTTTCGTTGTATTCTAAACCAATCTCAACTTGAATTTCACTATCATCACTGTTTTTGATCAAGATTGGTTTAGAAATATGTTTTTTCTCTTGAGTTAAATAATCAATAAAGGCTTTAATTCCATCTTGATAGCAAAATTCTTCATGGCTATCGGTACGTAAATCTGTTAAGGTTAATTTTAACCCACTATTTAAGAAGGCGCTCTCACGCATTCTTGTGGCAATCATTTTAAAATTAAAATCTGTCGTATCAAAGATATTAGGATCAGGATAAAAAGTTACGCTAGTACCTGTTTCTTTAGTTTTCTTCCCTTTTTTAAGTGATGTGTGCTTTTCTCCACCCTCACTAAAGGTTTGTTCCCATTCATAACCATCACGCCAAATATGTAATATTAATTTAGTACTTAAAGCATTAGTTACACTACTACCAACACCGTGTAATCCTCCACTTTTTTTATAACTATTGGCATCAAACTTACCACCGGCATGAAGTTTGGTAAAGATAACTTCAGTAGTTGGAATTCCTGATTCGTGCATATCTACCGGTACTCCTCGTCCATAATCACGAATCGTAATAGATTGATCATCATTAATTGTAACGTCAATCTGTTCACCATAACCATTTAGCGCTTCATCCATTGCATTATCAATAATTTCCCAAACCAAATGGTGTAGCCCACGATAATCAGTACTCCCAATATACATTCCTGGACGTTTTCTTACTGCATCAAGTCCTTCTAAGATTTTAATATTACTACCATCATAATTAGCCATAACTTTCTCCTATTACCTTAGTATTATAACACAAAAAAGACAATAAAAAAAGTAGAACATTAAGTTCTACTTTTTATAACAAAAATTATTTTTGAGCTAATTTTTG
>UWSE01000028.1 GCA_900551955.1 uncultured Mollicutes bacterium
ATATACGCATTTACAAAACTATTATTATCAAAATAACAGGCCATCCCATTAAAGAATGGAACAATGTTAACCATTGTTAAAAGAAACCAAAATAGAAAACAATAAGTAATTGCCTTTAGGTTACTTTTGGCAAAAATACCTATTAACATTTGTACCAAAATAGTTAAAGTTGTTGTTAAACTAAGTATTCCAAATACCTTTAGTCTAGCAATAATGTCCACATTTAAATTAATTGTAAAGAGAATAAATACAATAAGACTTACGGCAACACCTAATAACAAGTTGACTAATATTTTAGATAATTTATATTTTCTTGAATCTGACACATTAAAATAAAATAGATCGTAGTTCTTTTCTATATCGTTACTAAATGAAGTACTAAAGATAAAACTAGATATCAAGAAAAAAAACATGTTAAAACTTTGAAACAAATTATACATTTTTAAATTATCGTTAATGTTGGTATCTAAATGGGATTGCAAAAATGAATTTGTTAAAATAAGGGCAACCAAACATAACAAATAATACACAAGTCTTTTCGACTTAATAAATCTATATAATTCTAATTTAAACATCTATTGCTCCATACTTATCTAGGTACATGTCGCACAACTCTTTATAATTGTTGCATTTATCTTTTACAAAGGTACAGTCTTGATAAAAGAATAAATCTCCTTTTAATTTAAATATCTCTTGTAAATTATGTGTAATATATATTATCTTTGTTGTAGTAGAAATTTCATCAACCAGACTAAGAATTCTTTCTCTATTATTTTGGTCTAGTGAATTTGTGATTTCATCTAATATTATTACTTTTTTGTTACTATAAAAAACTACACACAAACTTAGTAAACGCTCTTGTCCGCTACTAAGCTGTCCAACTTTTTTCTTAATAAAATCTTTGTCGAATATACTTTTAAAAATGGCGTCACTATAATCATAATTGATACAGTCTAATACATCTTTAACTTGCAATTCGCTAGGGATGCGCATTTTGTCAGTCATTATTGCAACATTATCAGCTTCAACACAACATTCTCCTTGGAATGGTGTTTTACCTATAATAGCATTACATAATGTTGTTTTTCCTACCCCATTAGGACCAACAATGTGAATAATATTCTTATCTGACTCGATCGTAACATTTTTAAGTATACATTTGTCGCCAAAGTTTACGGTTAAATTTCTTAAAATTTCCATAAAAAAGAAAAGCAAGCTAAGATTGCTTTTTATGAACCACAAATAACCCAGTTGTGTGTAGCAATAAACCACCAGTAGTTTCTACTTCATTTAGTTCTTGTTCTTTGATGTTTCCTTCTTTCATCTTTCTCCTATCTTTGTTTTACGCTCTTATTTTATCACACCCAAAAAGTTGTGTGGTTTTTTCGAATTTTTTTATATGCAAGTATAACATTATCTTTACTTCAAAAAATCTTCGAAAAAATATAATTTTTTTCAACTATGTTAAAATAATTATAACAAAGGAGTAATATGTACATAGAGTTTAACCGTATATCAACAAAACAAAAATATTTAGATGTTGACTACCATGTAACAATAGAACCTGGTGATAAAATTGCTATTATGGGGGTTAATGGTTGTGGGAAATCTAGTTTGATTAATGCCTTGCTAGGAGCAATTAAAACTGACAATGATATTGTTTGTAACTTAAAGGATAATGAAATTGGCTTGCTACCACAAAAAGTGCATTTGCTTGATAAACTAAGTGTTAAACAATATATAGAATTAGTAAATGGTGCTCCACTAACAAATGAAGAGTTAGAAGCTTCTGGAATTAAACATTTATACAATCGTCCAATAAAAGTTTTAAGTGGTGGTGAAGCACAATATTTAGCCCTATATTTAACAACTAAAATAAAAAGAAAATTATATATTTTTGATGAACTAACATCAGGTCTTGATGCTAGTAAACGTAATCATGTAATTAATAATTTAATTAATAAAAATATTGATACCTTTATGTTAGTTACTCATTATTGTGAAGAAGCAATTAAAACTTGTAACAAATTGCTATTAATGGATAATGGGAATATTATCTGCTACGATGATATCGATAATTTAATATCTAAGCTTGGTTTAGATTATAAAGTTATTGATCAAGATCATAAATGTAGATATTACAGTAATTTAGAAGATGCTAAAGTCACTCTAAATGAAAATGAATTTATCCAACCAGGTAACTTACAAGATGTATTAAATCATTATGGAGTGGTTTATGAATAAGTATTTATATTATATAAAAGCAAGTTTTATTTGCCAAATCAAAGAATATATTTCATTATTTTTTGGGCTTATCTTCCCAATATTACTAACAAGTATTTTTGTCGTAGCGTTTGGTAATGCTTATAATGTAAGTTACAGTGGTTTAATCAAACAATATTTCTTTGTTGGGGTAGCAATGAGTATTGCTTCTAGTATGTTAATTAGCTTACCACTATCAATTAGTATTGATATTAATGGTGGATATTTAAAACAATTAAAATTATTTAATGTTCATATCTTTGCTTTTAAAGTGATTGATATTATTGTTCAATGTATTATTTCTATTGTTGAACTATTGATCTTTTTATTATTCTGCCATTTTGTATTCAAACTACCATTTGCTGATATTAGTAGCTTATTAATGTTCTTTGTTTTTCTATCAATGGGAATGTTTAGTTTAGCATTAGTAGGTACCGGATTAGCACTGTTATTAAAAAATCCCTTAAGTTATATTGGTGTATCTATAATATTACTTAATATAGTGCTAGTTTTTTCAGGTTGCTTCGGTTTTGATCCACTCCAATTAAATATTAGTTTCTTTAATCTGGCTAAATATTTACCTACATATTATATAGTTAATGATTTTAACAATATCTACTTTAATGGTAGTTACAATCCTTTGAATTACTTATTTAGTTGTGCTATATTCATAATTATTGGGTTAGTATTATTAGCACTAAATATATTTAAACGTAATCGCTAATTAAATAATGTTTTATAAATTAGGAGTTAGCATGATTACTACTAATGACTTTATTGTTCGAAATACCTTTAACAGTAATACTATTGAAGGTAATAAATTAACAATAGATGATGTATATAATATATTAATTACTAACAACTTTATTGTTAACAAAGTTAACCATAAAGATTATCAGGAAACAGTTAATCATAAGGAAGCATGGAAAAATATCATTAACTTTATCAATGAAGGTAATTATAAGATTGATAATGATTTTATTATCAAATTAAATCAAATTATCAATCACGATATTATGTATATTGGTGGTTATCGTTTAGGAGGAATGAAAATTATCGGTAGCGATAAAACATTTCCTCTTCCTTTAGAAGTTAATGAGTTGATGGATCAATTCATTAACCATTATAATCAATTACTTACTAAACCTAATATTAGTTACGAAGAAATTGCCGCTTCACACATTGAATATATAAATATTCATCCATTTCCTGATGGAAACGGAAGAACTGGAAGATTATTAACTAATATTCTATTATTAGTTCATGATTATCCACCAATGACAATATTATTAGAAGATAAAAGTAAATATTTTAATATCATGGAAACAGGTAATGCTAATGAACTGGCTAATTTAATTGAAGAGAGTTGTAATAAAGAATTAACTTATATTGATTATTATCAAGATATAGAAAATAGTCCTCAAATTTAATTTGAGGACTATTTTACATATACCAATTGTCTTGTATTAATTCTACGCCTATTACACCTTCTACTTCTTCAATTAATGCTTGTTCAATTCCTTGATAAACTGTAACATCAGCTAAGCCGCAACCAACACAAGCACCGAGTAAGCGAATTTGGACAACTCCTTCAGGAGTTAGGTCAACAAATTCGACATCTCCTCCATCTGCTTGGACAAAAGGAGCAATTGCATCCAATACTTCTTTAATCTCTTTGATTTGTTCTTCGCGTGTCATCTTACCCCTTAATAGTTTTTAGCTCCATTTAACCTACGATCTTTATTACATTCTAGTGTTGCTAAATAATTTATTACATTATTAGCAACGACACTAGCTTCTCCTAGTCCGGTTAAAATGTTGTAGTTTTTTGATTCGTAACTACAAGCATCACCAATGGCAAAGATTCCTTCTACATTAGATGCTTGTTTACGATCGACAACTACTTTATTATCAACAATATTAATGCCCCATTGTTCTAATACATTCTTTTCATAAACAAACCCAAAGTTACAAATTACATAATCAGGATTTAATGTAATTTGTTCTTTGCTTTCTTTATCTTCAATTACTAAACTAATAATTTTATTATCATTTACTTCATAATTAACTAATGAATGAGGAGTATAAATACTAGCACTTGTTTGACGTAATTGTTCAACACTACTAGCTAGTGCTCTAAACTCATTACGACGGTGAATAACACTGACGTGTTTAGCGATTGGTTCTAAGTGTAGTGCCCAATCAATGGCACTATCTCCTCCACCAAAGATTACTACGTCTTGTTGTTCTAATGCTTTTAAATCAGTTATGGCATAAATAATATTCTCAATTTTATCTTCATCTTCCACTCCTAATGGACGAGGTTTTAATTCTCCATTACCTGTGGCAACAATAACACTGTTAGCAGTAAAACTATCAGTTTCACTGCTAACAATAAAATCTTCACCATCTTTAGTAACACTGATTACTTTTTGGTTTAAATGAATAATATTATCACTATCTAATTGATTAACTAAATCATTAATATAATCTTGCGCTTTAATTTCTTTAATTCCCGGTAAATTAACGATACTTTTTTCAGGATACATACTAGTTAGCTGTCCACCAACTTGGTGGTTAGCTTCTAGTAAACATACTTTAATTCCTTTTGATTGTAAATAATATGCTGCATATAATCC
>UWSE01000029.1 GCA_900551955.1 uncultured Mollicutes bacterium
CAAGATTGCCAATTACAAATTTTAATTAAAAAGGATTTTTTTAATCACTACTCAGCCAAATGTGACTTATCACTAATGATTAATGATAATCCACATAAAATGATTTTATTTTGGCAATTATTGCAAAACCAATAAAATCCCCATAAGTATTCCTAGTCCATACGCAGATGCGCAGAATAGTTATTATAACAGCATGTTAGATGAATATATGAAACTTACAGATGAAGAAAAATTTGAATATTTAGAGCCCCATGTTAAAAATTTTGTCTATTGCTTAAAGACTAAGTCGCCAACATATCAAGAATTTGATTTTTCTCATGTTTGCCCAGTGTTTTAGGAAGGTAAAAATGAAGAATAAAAAAATAGTAATTGTAGTGTTAATTTTGTTAATTTTAGTTGGTGGAATTATCGGATATAAAACCGTAAAAAATTATCGTTCTTCTAATATTTTACTGTCACTATTTAATGATGCGCTTGTCCATGATGGTGACACTTATTTCATTAACGGTAAAGAAGTTACTAGAGATAAAGCTAATGATATTAATCGTTATGGCTATATTGGTTATGCCAAAGTTTATAAGTATAAATCACGTAATATTTATCCCAGGGTAAAAGATAGTGAAGAAATATATTTAGGGACGAGAGTAGAAGAAGTTTTAAAAATTAATAAATCCGATATTTATTCGTCTAACTACGATATTTATTTGTCTTTTGATCAAGAAGTTACATGTCGTTATTTTCCACAAAAATGTATAGCAAAAGGGAATCATGAAAGTAGTATTAGCGTTACAGTACATAAAGATGGAAAAATTATCAAACTATCTAAAGAAGATTATCAAAAAACATTTAATTATATGTGGGAAGTACTAAAAAGAGATTATTTTGATTTATTAATTAATTATATAGCACGAAGTTATAATTATCCTTATAGTTATGATAATTTTGGTCATTTTAAAAACTTCACATTTTGTTTATGGGACAGCAAAATTAACTATAAATCAATTAAATTAAGTGAAGAAAAAATTTTAAAAATGGTTAATGATTAATCGTTAAAGGAAGTTAATATCAAATAAATAAAAATATTAAGGGAAGGGAGAGCTCTGGGACAATTTTTGTCCTTTGTTAGCCATATGCAGCTCCTTTTTATAATTGTAACAAAAAGATGTCTCGTTTTTTTTAGCGAGACATCTTTTAACTAAGTGCTTTTATCTCCTTTTTTTAATTAAAAAATCAAGAATGGGATAAAACATAAAATATAAAAATGTTATAATATAAAAAAAGGAGTGGTATGCAAAAATTTAATCGAATTATTACAATTGTACTTGATTCTGTTGGAATTGGTCAATGTCCTGATAGTGATCAATTTGGTGATTATGGAGTTAACACGTTAGGAAATATTTCCCAAACTGTTGGATTAGAAGTACCTAATATGCAACAATTGGGTTTAGGGAATATTAGTTATATTAAAACAGTTCCACCAGTAGCTCATCCGTTAGCTAACTTTGGTAAAATGCAAGAAGTTGGAAATGGTAAAGATACGATGACAGGACACTGGGAAATGATGGGTGTAACTTTACATGATGGATTTAAACAGTATGTTAAAGAAGGTTTTCCTCAAGAACTAGTTGATGAATTTGTTAGTCGTGTAGGGCGTGGTGTATTAGCTAACAAAGAAGCTAATGGAATGCAGGTCATTGATGAGTTTTATGAAGAACATGAACAAACAGGTAAATTTATTTTATATACTTCTGTTGATTCAACTTGGCAAATGGCTGCTAGAGAAGATATAATTCCTGTTGAAGAATTATATCAAGCTTGTGAAGTTTCGCGTGAGTTAACTAAAGAACCTAAATATAATGTAGCACGTGTTATCGCTCGTCCATTTATAGGAAAAAAAGGGGAAGTAGTTAGAACTGCTAATCGTCATGATTATGCCCTAGATCCTTTTGAAACAACTGTTATGGAAAAATTAGTAAGTAATAATCTAGAAAGTGTTGCCATTGGTAAAATTTCTGATATCTTTAATGGTGTAGGTGTAAGTAAACAAATTAAAACTAAAGATAATATGGATGGTGTTGATAAAACAATTGAGGAGTTAAAACAAGATTATAGAGGTTTTATCTTCACTAATTTAGTCGAATTTGATTCTGTTTATGGTCATCCACGTAATCCTCAAGGTTACCGTGATGCTCTACAAGACTTTGATAAACGTCTTCCTGAAATTATTAAAAATTTAAAAGACGATGATTTATTAATTATTACAGCAGATCATGGTAATGATCCAACTTATAAAGGTAATGATCATACTCGTGAATATGTACCAGTTTTAGCATACTCAAAACAACTAAAAGGTGATCACTTAATTCCCCAACGTACAACTTTTGAAGATTTAGGGGAAACAATTTGTGATAACTTTGGTTTGGCAAGTACGATTAATGGTAAATCATTCTTAGGAGATTTAGTTTAATGCAAGTTAGTGTATTAGGTGGTGGAAGTTTTGGAAGCAGTTTAGCCCAAGTATTATATGATAACCACCATGATGTAAATATTTGGGCACATAATGATGATAGTTTAAAATCTTTTTTAAGCGAAGATAATCACTATATTGATCAAGATATAAAAGAACAGATTAATGCTACAACTAATATTGATTGTATTAGTCAATCGCAATTAGTTGTAATTGTAGTGCCATCGTTTGCTTTACGTCAAACAGCACAATTAATGAAACCACATTTAAATGAAGATACAATTATCGTATTGTGTACCAAAGGGTTAGAACGTGATAGTTTAAAAACTGGACAAGTGGTCTTACAAGAAGAATTAGGTAATATTAATTTTTGTATTTTATCAGGACCAACTCATGCTGAAGAAGTAGCTAAACGCATGCTTACAGCAATCGTTGCTACTAGTGAAGATGAAGACATTGCTAAAACTGTACAAATGATTTTTAATAATAAAACCTTTAGAGTTTATACCAATACTGACATTAAAGGTGTTGAGTTAGCAGGAGCTGTGAAAAATATTTTAGCGATTGCTGCAGGATTCTGTGATGCTTCCCCTGTCTTTGGTGATAATACTAAAGCATTATTATTAACTCGTGGGTTACGTGAGTTAAAAGTGTTAACTGAATTTGCTGGTGGAAGTCCACAAACTGTTTATGGACTAACAGGAGTTGGTGATTTAATGGTAACAGCTTTTTCTAAGTATTCACGCAATCGTCAATTTGGTGAATTAGTTGGAAAAGGAATGAGTGTGAAAGAAGCGCAAGAAGAAATCGGCATGGTTGTTGAAGGATATTATTCAATGTTAGCGGTTCACCAACTAATCAGTAAGTATGATTTAGATTTACCAGTAATTGAATTAATTTATTATGCAGTATATCATGAAGTAGATATCAATAAATTATATGATATCGTTAGTATGCGTAGTTTGAAAAGTGAGAATTGATGGAAGATAAACAAATAGCTAAATTTATTAAAAAAGCGGAAAAGAAAAATAAACCTAAAAAGATAGATAATCAACGTGTATTACTATTACAAAAAGATGAGTTAACCGATTATACTCATCTTTTAAATAATTTATCAGATATCTTATATACAAAAGTAGTAGTTAATTTAAATGAAGTAGATAACAAAACATTATTAAAAGAAATTATTCAAGCTAAATATATCTTTATTGATGACTATGATCCACGATTAATTGGTTTTAATTTTGATGAACAAGAAACTATTTTTCTAACGCATAGTTGTGGATATTTATCTGTTCCTTTTGATGAAGTAGATGAATACCATCAACAATTTTTTTCTAAAATGAAACATATTGTTGTTGGTAGTGATTTAATGAAAGATTATTATCAGCAATTATATGATATTGAAGATGGCCGTTTTATGCTATTAGGATACTTTTTAAATGATAAATTTCATAGTAAAAAATGGGAACAAAATGCGCAAAAAATTGCTGATGGATATTTAGACTTATTATTTAGAATTAATATTTATTATTTACCTAAAGATTTTGATCGTGATATTAGTCAAGAATTAAAAAGCTTAATGGATAACTTTGATGAAAATTATAATATTTTATATTATTCGCACAACACATATGATCTAGATCCAATGCGTGTGCAAAAAGTATATGAAGAAGATGTTCGTTATATGTTTAATAATGTTAATGTGGTTATTACTGATGGTAATGAATTAATCTTTGAAATGTATAATAATAACAAACACATTAAAGTATGTAGTAATTTAGAAGAATTACAACAAGTAGTTAATGCAATTAAAAACAATGACTTTGAGACTAACAATGAAATGTTAACTCAAGACTGGTATGAATATGATACTGGTGTATGTTGTCGTAGCATTGTTACATCTTTAATGCGTTTAGTATAATGAAAAAATTTATGTTAGTTGCTAGTGCCGGAGGGCACTTAGCAGAATTACAAAAACTTGCATTAGCTAATCATCCAGATAGCATTATTATTACAGAAAAGACTGATAGTGTTAATAATCCAAATTATAAATACTTACGTTATGGGACAAGAAGTAAAATATTTATGTATCCATTTATTTTTATGAGCAATTTTATGAGAGCTACGTATTATTTATATAGATATCGTCCTAAGTATTTAATCTCAACTGGTGCTCATAGTTGTGTTCCGTTTTTTCTTATCGCTAAAATTATTCTACCAAGAATCAAAACCATTTATATTGAAAGTTTTGCTAAAGTTAATTTGCCATCAATGACATATAACTTTATTAAAAATAAATGTGATGTAGTTATTGTCCAACATCAAGAATTATTAGATATTTATCCTAATAGTGTTTATCTAGGAGGTGTATACTAATGATATTAGTTACTTGTGGAACCCAAACACAACCATTTCCGCGGTTATTTGAA
>UWSE01000030.1 GCA_900551955.1 uncultured Mollicutes bacterium
CATCCATTCTTCTCCAATACTTACCCCAGCATATGGAGCTAAATATTGTAATGGTGCCAAATCACTTGCACTAGCTAACATAATTGTTGTATAGTCCATTGCACCATGCTCTTGTAAAATACGAACAATATTAGCTATAGTTGATTGTTTTTGCCCAATTGCTACATAAATACAATTTACATTTTTACCTTTTTGGTTTAAAATTGTATCAATGGCAATTTGTGTTTTACCTGTTTTACGATCTCCAATGATTAACTCACGTTGTCCTTTACCAATTGGCACAACGCTATCAATTGCTAAGATACCAGTTTCTAGAGTACGGTCTACACTTTTACGTGTCATTACTCCAGGTGCAATTTTTTCCACTGGATTTTTTTTCCCAGTATTAATTTCACCTTTTCCATCTAAAGGTTGACCTAATGGATTAATTACACGCCCTAATAATTCATCACCTACACAAATATCCATAACTTCGTGTGTACGTTTGACACTCATTCCGGCATGTACTTGATCAATACCATCAAATAATACAACCCCAACTTTATCTTCTTCTAGGTTTAATACCATTCCTTCTACACCTGATTCGAAAATTACTTTCTCACCATAGAAAGCTTGGTTTAATCCACAACATACAGCAATCCCATCACCATCAGAAACAACTTCACCAACTTCATCTAGTTCAAGTTTAGCATCATAATTTTCAATTTTTTTCTTTAAAATTTCAGAAATTTCTTTTGCAGTAATTGACATTATAATACCTCTTTTCTAATTGATTTTTCTAACTGTTGTAATTGATGTAAAATTGTGTTATCCACAACTTTATCTGTATAATTAATTTTAATTCCTCCAATGACACTTGGATCAATAATTGTATTGATTACAACATTTTTATTTAGTTTTTCTGATAATGATTTAACTAAATTATTAAATACATTGTTATCTAATTGGTGAGCTACAGTAATATTAATTGGCATCACTTGGTTGTGCGCTAAATAAATATTACGGTAATCATCAATAATTTGATGAATTTTATCAATTTGTTTATCATCTACCAATACTTTTAAAAAATTAATTACATTTGGAGTTAAAATCGTCATTTCTTCAATTAACGCTTTTTTCTCCTCTTTGTTTATCACTTGCGAAGTAAAAAACTTCATAACTTGTTCATCAAAGATTTCTTTGACTAACAATAAACTATAAGCACATTCATCTTTATCATTAACAACATCAAACAAAATTTGTGCATAAGTATTATTCATGACTTACCTTTTCAACCGCAGCACTAATTAATGATTGTTCTTTATCTTTATCTAAGTTATCACTAACATATTTTTTAGCGACTAAAGATACATAATCATAAACGTTGGCCATGATTTCATTTTCCACATTTTGTCGATTTGTTTCAACTTCACGATGTGCTTGATCTACAATATTTTTAGCATCATCACGAGCTTGGTTAATGATACCATTTTTAGTATCTTCTCCAATACGTGTGGCTTCGCTAACAATTTGATCTTTTTTGACAATCATATCTTTTTGTTGCTTATCAATATCTTCTAATTTTGCTTGTGCTTCTTCGTTTGCTAAGTTTGCACTAGAAATATTATCATTGATATGTTTTTCACGTTTATCAATCATTTCTAAGTAACTTTTATAAGTAAACTTAAATATAACTCCAAATAAAATTACTGTCCCAATAAGTTGGAAAAATACTGGAGTTAAAATTTTACTAACATCAAAACTCACAAATTATCCAAATAATTAAGCAATTTTACCAGCAAGTTGAAAGGCAACAAGTAGTAAGCCACCTGCAATTATTAAACCATAGATGGCAGCAGACTCAGCAATCCCTAAAATCATAATTAATTT
This sequence comes from uncultured Mollicutes bacterium, assembly GCA_900551955.1. GTDB lineage: Bacteria > Bacillota_I > Bacilli_A > UBA3375 > UBA3375 > UBA3375. The sequence goes on from UWSE01000030.1 coordinate 1,870, forward strand.
ACCATTGATTTTTTTCTCAGCTTCAGGGTTACGACTAACTCCTTCAATTGCAGCAGCACCTACACGTGATTGTGCGATTGCTACAGCATATCCTGTAAGTCCCATTGCTAATCCAGCACCGATTCCTAATCCAATTAATCCAATTCCTATATTCATAATTATTCTCCTTCTAACATTTCTTCTTTTTCGCTAATTGTTTCTTCGAAACTCGCTAATGTTAATGTTGTAAATACAGTTGCTTGAATGAATGGTCCGAATAATGAGAAATATCCACTCATTGCAGCCCCTAAAATCGTAATAATGATACCAACAATTGCACCTAGGGCTGTACCAAAGAATCCACCTAAAGTAGGTAATGAAGCTAGCGCCTCTCCAGCCATAGCAGGCACAAACCAGAATAACATCATAATCATACTACCAGCAGATATGTTTCCTAATAAACGTAATCCCATTGATAAAGGTTTAGTCACCATACCAATAATGTTAAGTGGTGTTAATAACACAGGCGTTACAATGTTTTTTAAGAATTTACCAATTCCTAATTTCCAGATTGCATAAGCATTCCATGCTAAGAACATTAAGATTGACCAAGTAAATGGGTATAGTGGGTTGGCAAAAGCACCTTCTTCTAACAAGAATAACCCTGCAATGTTCGTTAAGAAGATTGATGTAAAGATACATATAGCTAGTGGTGTTAAACCACGATAGTTTTTATCTCCAACAACATCTCGGGTAAAGTTAGAAAAATAATCCATCATCATTTCCCCAAGCATTAGTAATCTACCTTTTGGTTTTAGTGGATCTGCTTTTTTAAAAATAATACCAAATCCAATCATTACCACACTTAGTAATAAAAATCCACCAACAATGGCAATCATTTTTTTATGAGTGATCATCATATCTAACATTTGATTAACATTCACGATTTTCCTCTCTAATTAGCTTTAATATTTTTTTGTATAATAAAAGACGCGAAACAATAATGTATATACTAAAACCACTAAATAACCATAAACTTTTTACGACAAAAATGATAATCAAAATCGCAATTAAATATGCAGTAATGTTGATTAAAGAATTAGTTTTTATATATTTTCCTTCTTCAATCAATTTAAGATCTTTGGCTTGTAGTACAGCTGAGAGAATAAATGCTACCAATATTCCTAAAAATAATTGCATAAGATTATGTTGCTTGATTACCCCACATATGATCATCGCAAAAAGAATAATGATCAATTGAATAAAGTTAAATTTTGATTTTAGTCTCAACTCACTCCTCAAAATTATACATAAATATTATACCACAAAATCTACAATTAAAAAAAAGTGAACGAAAAAATTCACTTTTTTTTACTAATACATAGTAGACTGTTGAGGTTGTTGCATTCCACTTTGAGTTTGGTTAAAAGATGGTTGTTGCATTCCTCCTTGCATTTGGTTAAATGTAGGTTGTGGTTGAACAACAGGTTTTTGTGGTGCAAAACGTTTGTAAACTGTCATCATAATGTATGCAGCACTTGCAGTAAATACTAAGAACGCTAGTAATTCAAAAATAAAGATTGTAGTGTTGAATCCAGATGCATTAAATATTTTACTAAATATGTTACTAACATTTGATTGAGCATAAACAAATGTAAAAATAAGTGTGAAAATTACTAATAAGTTTGTTCCTGTTACAAAAATCCAGTTTAATTTGTCACGGTTAATTACTCCACAGATAACAACTGTCGCTAATGCAAAAGCAAGGAAATAGAAAATACTATTGGTAATATAAAGTCCCACTCCATCTTCAATTTCTGATGTTGCATATACAATGTCTAGAATTGAAGAAATTAATGCAAACACTATAGGTACTAATAATACAAAGTTAGTCATTTTTTCTAATTGAGTAGGTTTACTTTGATAAACTTCTTCGTTTTCAGGATTCTTAAAGAATAACATAAAGTAAGTACCAAATATCCCACCTAATAAAATCCAAGCAATTTGCGATAAGATTACAGAAGTAATTTGTATACCTTCATATTTACCTTCATTAATTGTCACAAAGTAAATAATCATCTGTGCTACATTGTATGTAACAATACCAAACCCTGAAACCATTCCAATTGCTCGTGTAGATTTAGGTGCTAACAAGAATGAAGTAGCTAAAGCTACTAAAATACCAGCAAGTACGATCATTTGTTCACTAAAAGCTAAAAGCATAGATCTACGTGCTAACAATAAACTAATAGCAAAGGCAATAATACAAACAACAATTGCTATATTAACTAATTTTGCATTTTTAGGTGTAGTACCTAATTTTTCTGCACTTTCATTTAATGCATTTTGTTTTTGTGTTTTTGTTGCATTTTTCACTTCATCTAGACTCATTTTTAATTTGCTAGGCTGAGCTGGTTGTTGCATCGGTTGCTGAACTCCCATTTGTGGTTGAACATGCTGTTGCATTCCCATTTGTGGTTGTTGGGGATTGTTCATTCCATTATTTTGAAAATTATTTTGATTGTTCATAATATCCTCCATTGCAAATATTATACCAAAATATTATCATCGTGTGGGATATTTGTAGATTGTAATTTAAAAGTTTACACTAAGGAACTCATTTAAGAACTGATTTGGACTCATTCCAATTGTTTGCATATGAGTTCCATTTATTATTTTTGTAGTGCGATTTATTTCTTCTTGTGTTATACCACTAAAATCTGTTCCTTTCTTGAAAAATTTACGAATTTCTCGGTTTTTTCTCTCGACTGTACCTTTTTCGAAAGGTTTTCCAGGGTGACAGAAATAAATTGGTATAATATCCGTTGTAAATACCTCGTTAAGTTTTTTAAACTCGGATCCATTATCAGT
>UWSE01000031.1 GCA_900551955.1 uncultured Mollicutes bacterium
AGTTAACCAACAAAAACATATTTCTGGTAAAATTAAATCAGAAGTAAAATTACTGAGATAATCGCATGTAAATCACATTTTATGGTGAGTATGTTCATTTTTACCACTTTTTTTTGCTATAATAAATAAAAAGGAGGATAATGAAAAAAATAGCTATTTTGACTAGTGGAGGAGATGCACCAGGGATGAATCCGGCGATTCGTGCTGTTGTGCGTACTGCCTTAGCTAAAGAGATCGAAGTATATGGAATTTATGATGGTTATTATGGTTTATATCACGATAACATTAAACAATTAACCCGTAAAGATGTAATGGGAATTATGAGTGATGGAGGAACAATCTTAGGAAGTGCGCGTTTTCCTGAGTTTGCCCAAGAAGAAGTTAGAAAAAAAGCCATTACTAATTTAGAAAAACATGGTATTGAAGGTTTAGTGGTAATTGGTGGTAATGGTTCTTATATGGGAGCCGTTCGTTTAAGTGAAATGGGTTATCCTTGTATTGGGATTCCTGGAACAATTGATAATGATGCACCATTAACTGATTCAACAATAGGTTTTGATACAGCTTTAAATACTATTGTTGAAGCTGTTGATAAATTACGTGATACTTCAACTTCACATGGACGTTGTAGTGTTGTAGAAGTGATGGGACGTGATGCCGGGGATTTAGCGTTATATGCAGGAATTGCAGCGGGAGCCGATTTTACAATCATTCCTGAAATCGAAGCACCAGTTTCTTCAATTATTGAACAAATTAAAAAACAACAAGAACGTGGTAAAAAACACTTTGTCATTATTGTTGCTGAAGGTGTGAAAAAAAGTCAAGAGATTTGTGATACGATCATTAAAGAAACTGGAGTTGATACCCGTCTTACTGTTTTGGGGCATGTGCAACGTGGTGGAAGTCCTAGTGGGATTGATCGCGTATTAGCTGCTCGGATGGGTGCTTACTCTGTTGAATTATTAATGAATGGTGAATCTGCACGTTGTGTAGGAATCATTAATAACCACTTAGTTAATAACGATATCTTAGAAGCAATTGATGTTCCGCATCAAATTGATTCTGACTTATATCAATTAGCTAATAAACTATTAACTTATTAAGGAGATATATGAAAAAAACTAAAATTATTGCAACAATTGGGCCTGCTAGTAGCGATTATGAAACTCTAAAACAAATTATTGAAGCGGGAGCAAATGTTGTTCGTTTGAATATGAGTCATGGTAGTCATGAAGAACAAATGGAACGTGTGCTTAAAGTGCGTAAGATTAATGAAGAATTAAATAGTGCAGTAGGTATTTTACTTGATACTAAAGGACCTGAAGTACGTACTGGTGAATTCAAAGAAGGAACTGTCTTTGAAGCTGGAAGTATTGTGCGTTTAGTTAATGATGATATTGTTGGTGATAACACTGCTTTTAGTGTTAGTTATAAAGGTTTAGCTAAAGACTTAAAAGTTGGGGATATCATCTTACTAGATGATGGTTATGTAAGTGTTCAAGTTAAAGAAAAAGATAATCAAGATTTAATTTGTGAAGTTCTAAATACAGGGGAAATGAAAGATCGTCGAGGAGTTAATGTACCTGGAGTAACACTTAACTTCGAATTTATTAGTCCTAAAGATGAAGATGATATCATTTGGGCTTGTGAAAATAACTATGATTATATTGCTGCTAGTTTTGTGAGAAACAAACAAGATGCATTAGAGTTACGTGATGTTATTGCCAAAACAGGTAATACTAACATAAAGTTACTTGCTAAAATTGAAAGTCAAGATGGTGTTGAAAACTTTGATGAAATTTTAGAGGTGTGTGATGGAATCATGATTGCGCGTGGTGATCTTGGAGTAGAAATTCCAGCTGAAGATGTACCAGCGATTCAACGAATGATCATCGATAAATGTAATAAACAAGGGAAAATAGTTATAACAGCAACTCAAATGCTTGAGAGTATGCAACATAATCCGCGTCCAACACGAGCTGAAGTTAGTGATGTGTTTAATGCAGTGTTAAGTGGAACTGATGCGGTTATGTTATCAGGAGAAAGTGCTGCTGGTGATTATCCGGTTGAAGCTGTGCGTATGCAAGCTAAGATTTGTGAGAAAGCTGAAGAAAGTTTTAGTTATGATAATTACAATCAAAAAATCTTTAAAAATTTAGATAATACGATTCAAGAGTTAGTAGCTTATAGTGTTACATCAACAGCTGCTAAATTGCCTGGAGCAAAACTAATTATTGCTATTACGAATTCAGGAGCAACAGCTAAAAGCATTAGTCGTATGAAACCAGCTTTACCAATTTTAGCTATTACCCACAATGAAGATGTGCGTCGTGGTTTAAGTCTAAATTATGGAGTTTTAGGTGTTGCTACCGAAAAACTAGATAGTTTAGATGCGAGTTTAGATGAAGCGGTGAAAATTGCGAAACAGATGGGTATTGTTGAACCAGGAGATACTGTTATTATTTCTGCTGGTTCAATCGAAGGAAAAGGTAATACCGATTTAATGAAAGTGAGAGTGGTAAACTAATGAGTTTACATGTTATTGATCATCCTGTAATTAAACATAAATTATCAATTCTTCGTCAAGAAGCAACGACCAGTAATGAGTTTCGTCGCATTGTTAGTGAAATAGCTTCATTAATGACTTATGAAATGACGAGAAACTTAGAAGTTGAGACCCAAACAATTAAAACACCTATTTGTGAATATGATGCACCATTTATTGCTGGTAAAAAACAAGTAGTTGTGCCAATCCTTAGAGCCGGATTAGGATTAGTAGAAGGGATTACTAATGTATTACCTGGGGTTAAAATAGGGCATATAGGAATTTATCGTGATGAGGAAACGTTAGAACCTCAACCATACTTTGCGAAGTTTCCCCAAGACTTAGATAAACGTCAAGTTTATATTGTAGATCCAATGTTAGCTACAGGGGGAACTGCTAACAAAGCGATTGAAATGTTAAAAGAAAAAGGAGTAACTAATATTAATTTAGTGTGTTTAGTAGGTTGTCCTGAAGGGGTGGATGCGGTCTTAGCTAAGTATCCTGATGTAGAAATATATTTAGCGAGTTTAGATGAAAAACTAAATGAGCAAGGTTATATTGTACCGGGATTAGGAGATGCAGGAGATCGATTATTTGGAACTAAATAAGAGGAGTGAGTATGAAATTATTTAAAAAAGATGGAGCAGATATTGGAATTGACTTAGGTACAGCCAATGTCTTAATTTATCGTCAAGGTGAAGGAATCATCTTAAACCAACCTTCAATTGTAGCAGTTGATAATTTAACTAAAAAAGTAATTGCAGTCGGTGAAGAAGCTTATTCTATGATTGGACGTACTAACAATAACATTGAATTAATTCGTCCTTTAAAAGATGGAGTAATTGCTGATTTTGATGTTACTTGTGAAATGATTAAAATTTTCTTAAATAAAGTTGATTCACGCAACTTTATTAAATTAAACCAACCAAAAATTTTAATTTGTTGTCCAACTAACATTACAAGTGTAGAGCGTGATGCTATTGCTAAAGTAGCTGAATTAGCTGGAGCGAGTGAAGTATTTATTCAGGAAGAACCAAAAGTAGCAGCGGTAGGTGCTGGGTTAAGTATTTTTGAACCATTAGGAAATATGGTTATTGATATCGGTGGAGGAACTACTGATATTGCTGTGCTTTCAATGGGTGAAATCGTTAACTCATCTAGTTTAAAAGTAGCTGGTGATTTATTAACGCAAGATATTAATGATTATGTTAAAAATAAATATCAATTATTAATCGGTACGCGTATGAGTGAACGAGTTAAAATTGAATTAGGTACAGCCTTAAATCCAGATGAAAATCACAAAATGACTATTACTGGACGTGATTTAATTCAAGGGTTACCAAAAAAAATTGAGATTAGTGAAGTTGATGCATATGAAGCTCTTAAAGGAAGTATTGATCGTATTGTCAATGAAACTAAATCGGTGTTAGAAACAACTGAACCTGAGTTATCTTCAGATATTATTGAACAAGGAATCTTCTTAACTGGAGGGGGAGCATTACTTAGTGGATTAGATACATACATTGAACAATGTATTGGTGTCCCTGTATATGTAGCAGAAGATCCACTTAATGCAGTAGTTAAAGGAACAGGTACATTACTTGAATTTAATGCTGATCCTAATTCACCGGTACGTTTAGCATAATGTATTTAGAAGTACCAATCAAATTAGAAAATTATGTAACGAGTATTAAACAACAAACACAATACATTAAAAATGATTGTCACTGTTTAACGCTCTTACAAGTAGGAAAAGCAAATAAAGACGAACATGTCAAATTAATGTATTTGTTATATAATCCTTATCCTGCAACAATCAAAGTTGATTTAAACTTATTTAATGATATTAATAACTTATATAAGATGTATCCTGGTGAATTTAACATTTCACCAAATACATGTTATGCGTTTGTTGTTTATGCTCATAATGATTGCGTTTTAAGTATAAATGAGAGTAATTTGGTTAATTATTTAAAACGTAGTATAGATCACCGTTTGATTAAATTAAATAATATTGATTTTAGTGGTAAGTATAAAAATAGTTTAATCTATACGATTGATGATCCTAAAATTGATATTGATCAAACTGTATTATTAAATCA
>UWSE01000032.1 GCA_900551955.1 uncultured Mollicutes bacterium
ACTAAGATAATATCTTTAAAATTTAAATTATAATTATTTTCAATCCAATTAATAATTTTAATTGGACGTACAATTTGGGGAAAAATGTCAACTTTATTTACTAATAAAATTACTTCTTTATTATTTAATAGTTCTTGCATCATTGGTGGACAACTTGCATGAAGGTTACATACATCTACGACCAATATAACAGTAGCACAATCTTTTATCGCTTCTTTGACAGCATTAATGTAATCTTGATCAGTTAATGTATCTTTATATTGTTTGTTAAAGTGTTTTAACTGATAACATCGGTCACAAAGGGAGTTTTTAATATCGGTAATATAACCAGGGTTATTTTTATAGTTACTTTGCAATTCAATTCCGCAACCACTACAGCGCTTATTCATAGTATCTTCCTTTTTTAAAACCTGTCATCCACATAAACGCAGCTTCAACACTATTCATGAATTTAGTGTACCAATATTTCTTCTTTTTAGTTAGTGGATCTACTAAAATTGTATAACCTCTAAACAGATTACCACCAATTATATCTGTTACAATTTTATCCCCAACAAACACTACTGTCTTATTATCTACATCTTTTAATAATGCTTTATAAGATTTTTGAAATGGTTTATTAGAATCATACGAATATTTATTAGAGAAATTTTTAGTAAAACTAACAACCCGATCCTCATGATTATTAGACATAAAGTACACTTCAAAACCAATTGTTTCTACTTTATTAATATACACTTTAAGTTCAGGACTAACTATAGTTTCTTTATCCGGTAAATCTAAAGTATTATCAATATCAAAAACAGCGACTCTTTTACCTTGACTGTATAGTTTTTGCCAATTAATTGAACTTACATCTTTATGATATTCATGAGGCTTAATCAACATTATTCTCCTAAAAATACTCGTTTAAAATTACTTGTTGTAGCTGCTAACACTTCTTCTACAGTTATCCCTTTTTGGTTAGCAATCTCTTGAGCTACATAATATATGTATTCAGGACGATTACGTTTACCACGATGTGGCACAGGAGTTAAGTATGGACCATCTGTTTCAATTAAAAGTTTATCCAATGGTACTTTTTTTGCCACATCTTTTTGATTATCTCCATTTTTAAAGGTGATTGGACCGGTCAATCCTACGACAAAACCTAGTTCTATAAATTTCAGTGCTTCTTCACCATTTCCTGAAAATGAGTGGATTGTTCCCGTTAATCCAGGATAATCTTTTAACACATTATATGTATCGTCTAGCGCTTCTCGAGCATGAATGACAATTGGCAAATTAAGCGTCTTAGCGATATCTAATTGTTTTCTTAATAAAACTTCTTGTTCTTCTTTATTATCTGGATACCAATAATAGTCTAAACCTATTTCGCCAATTGCCACAACATTATCCTCTTGTAATTGTTCATATAACGTTCTCAAATCATCATCAGTAACATTTTCAAATTCAATCGGATGATAACCAATAGCAGCATAAAATTCGGGATGCGACTTAATAAATGCTAATGTATTAGTTATTTCTTGCTTGTCGCATCCAATCGCCATAAATGTTTCTACACCTTCTCTTTTAGCGGTTGTTAATACTTCGTCTCGATCTTCGTTATATTGTTTGTCAGTAATATGAATATGGGTATCAATCATTTATTTCATGTTGTCGTAGATACGTTCTACTTCAACTTCCTCATCTAATCGAGAGAATAACATTTTAGGATCAGCTGGTACTGAAATACTATTATTATCTAATACTATATTTTCATCAATATAACTTCCAGATTGTGGCATATATGGATAAACTAATTGTCCTATACGTTTTACATTTAATAATAAAGTATATAATACTGTATTTAAATGATCTTGTTCACTTTCTTCTTTAGCTAAAACCCAAGGCGTAGTTAAATCAATAAATTTATTAGTTAAATGAATGAAGTTCCAAATTGCTTCTAGATCTTTTGAAAACTCTAAGTTATCAATAAATGTTTCACGTGAAACAACTAACTTGTCGTATGCTTCATTTAAATCACTAATGTTTTGATCATTAACACCTTTATCGGTAACTTGTCCCTCAAAGTATTTATTCACCATACTTATACTACGAGAAACTAAGTTACCTAACTCATTAGCTAAATCCGCATTAAATCTTTGAACAAACGTTTTAGGTGTGAACACACCATCATTTCCAAACGGAATTTCTCTTAACAAGAAATAACGAACCGCATCTAATCCATAATTTTCTACTAAAAATTCCGGATAAATAACGTTTTTCTTGCTTTTTGACATCTTTTCGCCATCCATCAATAACCATCCGTGGGCGAAAAGTTTTTTCGGCATTGGTAATCCTAGTGCTAATAAAATCATAGGCCAATAAATCGCGTGGAAGCGAATAATTTCTTTTCCTAATAATTGGACATCTGCTGGCCAATAGTCCATATCATTACGTTCTTCTAACATAGTAATATAGTTAGTTAGGGCGTCTAACCACACATAGATAACATGATTATCATCGCCCGGCACTGGAATCCCCCATTTAAAGTTAGTACGAGAAATAGCAAGGTCAGGAATACCGTTTGCAAAAAAACTTTTAATTAATTCGTTTTTACGCGATGCTGGTTCTATTAGAATCTCATCGTTTTCAAGCATTTCTTTTACACGATCAGAATATTTAGAACACTTAAACATATATGTTTCTTCTGTTACTGTTTTTAATTCTTTACCACAATCTGGACAACATTTACCATCAACTGCTTGGGAATTAGTTACATATGTTTCACATGAAACACAATATAATCCTTCATAACTTCCAAGATAGATGTCGCCATTGCCTTGTAATTGTTTAAAGTATTTTTGGACTTGTTTCACGTGAAACATATTAGTTGTTCTAGAAAAAATATCGTATTGAACATCCATTAAGTGCCATAGGTCTTGGATTTTGTCTGCCATTTGGTCGACATATACTTGCGGTTCAATATTTAAGCTTTCGGCTTTTTCTTGAATCTTTTCACCATGTTCATCTGTTCCTGTTAAGAATAAAACATCATATCCTTGTTGTTGTTTTATTCTTTTTAAAGTATCGGCGCTAACAGTACTATAAACATGACCTAAATGTAGATCTCCTGATGGATAATAGATTGGGGTTGTTATATAGAATTTTTTTGCCATCATGCTCCTTAAATATAATTAAATATTCCAACAAAGAATCTTGGAATTGCATAGATTAATTGAAAGAAAATGTTTTCTTTACTTGTTTTTCCTGTATTGATCAATTCAACATCAATTGTTCCGTCTTTATAATATACGGATAAATCTTCACTACCGCTAGTTGGTGTTACTTTTAGTGTTGCTACTGTTTCGCCTTGGGGAATCGATTTTGTTAGGGAATTGTTTGTAAAATACTGTGGATTATAGATAATTGAATCAAATACTAGGCTAGTATTGGCTCCTTTAACTACCGCTAAATTTCTTTTTGGGAAAAAGTTGTCTGTTCCTAATCCATTATTTTTTACATCTACTTTAACTCGATAATCTGTTCCGAGAATTGTTTCTAGTTCTACACCTTTACTAAAGTTAAGCATTTTTGCTGTTTCCGTAAAGCGGGCAGCACGGTTTCGTTCACCATATGCGTCTTTAGCATCAGCAATAAAAGTAATCGTTCTTTTTTCTTCTTGTTCACAATAAGCTAAGAAATTAAATCCGGCCAAATCACTACTTCCGGTTTTTAATCCTTTAATTCCAGAATATTCTTGCACACCACCGGGCAACATTTCATTAAAGGATTTAAATGTGTCGCCATCAAATTCTACTTCTGTTTCTTGGGTATAGTTGAGGATATCTTGGTGTTGATCTAAAACGTTGATAGTCATTCTTGCCACTTCTCGTGCAGTTGAGACATTTCCTGTTAG
>UWSE01000033.1 GCA_900551955.1 uncultured Mollicutes bacterium
ATTAAATTAGCTAGGCTTTCATCCATTACTTTAATATGATTCATAATTTTCCATTATTAACGTTTTTTAACTTTTGGTTTAGCATTAATTGTTCGATGACGAGTTGGTGTGTTATCAGGCGTTTGGTTTTGTGTCCAACTAACACCTTGATAATCATTGTATGCAATAAAGAAACAGGCAAAACCCACACACATAAATGCGTATTGTAACATGTTAAGTAATACTGCTGGTTCAACGACTCCTATTGCGATAAATACAAATTTATAGTTTAGGGCAAAAGCAAACCATAAAGCTGGTTGGCAAACAATACGTTTCCAAACAGGTTTATTAATACTAATTGTATTAATACGAAAAATTACATCTCCAATACTACTTTTAAATACGAGTACGGGAATAACCACAAATAATACTACTGCGATAATAAAGGCTATTATTCCTGAATATACAAATGACATATATTGACTGGTAGTGAAAAATTCAGCATGTGTTGTTGGATCACTAAGTGCAATTTGTGATTGTTCCATAAAAGTTTTATAATCTAATCCAAAGATTAGTTTATAAATGACTTGTAGTCCAAATTTAGCTGCTGCTAAAAATAATACCATTTCAATTAATTTTGCACCGATAAACTTAAATGTCTTCATATAACTCCTATTTTTCTAATTCGAAGATCAAATCTCGTAGTTGAGCCGCTGTTTCGAAGTCAAGGTTTTTGCTTGCTTCATTCATTTCTTTTCTTAATTCTTCGATTTGTTGACTATGATCTTGTTTTTTATCATTACTAATAGTATCGATGATTTCATCATCGATAATTTTATCTAATTTTCTCGTAGTAGAAATTGGTGATAAGTTGTGTTCTTGATTATATTTACTTTGAAGATCACGACGACGTTTAGTTTCATCAATTGCTTCTTGCATTGCTTGACTAATGCTATCAGCATACATGATGACTTTACCTTCACTATTTCTAGCAGCACGTCCAATTGTTTGAATTAAACTTGTTTTTGATCTTAAGAACCCTTGTTTGTCGGCATCTAAGATTAACACTCGACTAACTTCTGGAATATCTAATCCTTCTCGAAGCAAGTTGATACCAACAATACAGTCGTATTTATCACAGCGCAGATCATTGATAATTTTTACTCGATCAATAGTTGTAATATCAGAGTGTAGATAAGCAACTTTAATTCCATGATCTTGTAAATATTGGGTTAAATCTTCTGCCATTTTTTTTGTAAGTGTTGTGATTAATACTTTATTAGGAACAACTTTTTTAATTTCATTGATAATATCGTCAATTTGATTGGTTGTTGATCTAATTTCAATTTCAGGGTCTAACAAGTTAGTTGGACGAATAATTTGTTCTACAACTTGATTATTAACCAATCCAAGTTCATAATCACCGGGTGTTGCTGAAATAAAGATTGCTTGATTAACTTTACTCATAAACTCATCAAAGTTAAGTGGTCGATTATCAATCGCTGCTTGTAATCGAAAACCATAATCAACTAACGTTTGTTTACGATTATGGTCACCTTCATACATCCCTCTTATTTGAGGTAAAGTAACATGGCTTTCATCAACAACTAATAACCAATCATCACCAAAGAAGTCTAATAGGGTATAAGGTGGTTCTCCTTTTTTTTTACCAGTCATATAACGAGTATAATTTTCAATCCCATTACAATAACCTAATTCATTCATCATTTCTATATCATAATTAGTACGTTGTTCTAATCGTTGAGCTTCAACTAACTTATCTTGATCAACAAATGCCTTTACTTCTTGTTCTAGATCTTTTTTAATTTCTTTAGTAACTGTTTTTAAGAATTCGGGTTCGACAACATAATGACTTGCTGGAAATAAAAATAAGTGTTTTAATGCTTTAACAGTTTTTCCTGTTGTAATATTAATAATACTTAATTTATCAATTTCATCACCGAAAAACTCAATTCGATACGCTTCTTGATCATTATGTGCTCCGACGATATCGATGATATCTCCACGCACGCGAAAATGAAGTCGTTCTAAACTCATATCACTACGAGTATATTGTAAATCAACAAGCCTTTTAATTACGTCTTTTTGATTTGTCTCTTGTCCTACTCGTAGTGATACGGTTAAATTTTTATATTCGTTGGGATCACCTAAACCATAAATACAACTAACGCTGGCAACTACTATTACATTATCTTCTTCTACTAAACTGGCAGTGGCGCTGTGGCGTAGACGGTCAATCTCATCATTAACTTGACTAGTTTTTTCAATATAAGTATCACTACCGGCAACATATGCTTCTGGTTGATAGTAATCAAAGTAACTAACAAAATATTCAACACGATTATTCGGAAAAAACGCTTGTAGTTCTGCATATAATTGACTAGCTAGGGTTTTATTGTGTGCCAGGACAAGCGTTTTTTTATTACTATTTTTAATTACATTGGCAATACTAAAGGTTTTACCAGTCCCTGTGGCTCCAAGTAAAACTTGATACTTTTCACCATTATCGATTCCAGCACTTAGTTTATCAATTGCTTGAGGTTGATCACCACTTGGATGATAAGGGCTTACTAGATTATACACTTTCAATCACCGCTTTAAGTGCTGGATCAAATTGAGGTTCATAGTATTTAACTTGTGCTTGTTTGGTTAATTCATAAGCTATTTTTGGTGTAACACTACTTGTTGCACTAAGTCCATTATCTGTTGCAAATTGATTAATTGCATTAATTGTTTTTTGGTTAATTACATTACTTTGATAATCAACATCATATCCACAATAGTATAAATATTTATTAACTAAATAAGCATTAAATCCACTATTATTTAGTGTTAATTGATCAGTTAAGAAAATATTATCAATACTATCTACTGGTTGATCTAGTTTTGTTGTTGGTTCAACACCAACACCGTCAATACTTGTTCCTTTACCACTTTGCCAGTGGAATGTAGTTTCTTTAATGTAACCAGGTCCATACATATTTTTTGAAATTGATTGACCTGTACCTTTACCATAACTTGTAGTTCCAACAATATTAGCATCAGCATATTCTTTTAAGACTAAACTTAAAATTTCACTGGCTGATGCTGAATTACCATTTTGTAATACATTAATTTTAAAATTAGGTTGTTCTTTTAATTCTGAGAAATATTGTTCTTCTACTTTACCATGATTAGTAAAAGTAAAAATCGGTTTATCACTAACAACTAATTGATTTAGGATATCATTTACTACATTAACATCTCCACCAGGATTATCACAAACATCAATAATTAGTTGATCGATACCTGTTTGTTTGAATTGATCTAAGGCATTGGCAAATTGTTTTGCTACTTCTTCTTGAAATCTTGGAATTTTAATATATCCAAACTTAGTACCATTTTGTTCATAATTTTTAACAACAATTTGTGGTCCAGGGATTTTATCTTTAGTAATACTACAATTAATTGTTTCATTAGTGCTAGGACGATATAACTCTAAGTTAATGGTATCGTTATTGTTAGTTATCGTTGTAAATAAATTATAACTATTAG
>UWSE01000034.1 GCA_900551955.1 uncultured Mollicutes bacterium
GGGCGTAGTGCGGTTACTAGTGTTATGAGTGAAAAATTATCACGTTTCATGTTGGAAAACCCACAAGATGCGAAGTTAATTGTGGAAAAAGCCCTAACAGCATCGCGAGCACGAAATGCAGCAAAAAAAGCACGTGAGCTTACAAGAAGTAAATCCACATTTGAATCAACAAGCTTACCGGGAAAATTAGCAGATTGTTCTAGTAAAGATCCAGATATTTGTGAATTATATATAGTCGAAGGGGATAGTGCTGGAGGAAGTGCCAAACAAGGACGAGACCGTCACTACCAAGCAATCTTACCATTACGAGGTAAAGTCTTAAATGTTGAAAAAGCAACACAAGATAAAATTTTAGCAAATGCAGAGATTGCCGCAATGGCGACGGCCATTGGTACAGGGTTAGGCAAAAACTTTAACAATGAAAAATTACGTTATAATAAAATTATTATAATGACCGATGCCGATGTCGATGGAGCCCACATTAGAACATTGTTATTAACATTCTTCTATCGTTTTATGAATGAATTAATTTTAAATGGGAATGTTTATATAGCGCAACCACCTCTTTATAAAATTAGTAGTGGAAAACGTATTGAGTATGCATATACAGATCAAGAAAAAGATAATATCGTAGCACAAATTGGAAATAATCCTAATATTCAACGTTACAAAGGGTTAGGAGAAATGAATCCAGAACAACTTTGGGAAACAACAATGGATCCAGAAGTTAGAACGTTAATAAAAATAACCGAAGAAGATGCACAACAAGCTAATGCTGTCTTTGAAGTATTGATGGGAGAGGATACAGCTCCTCGTAAAGAATTTATTCAAACACATGCAACATATGCACAAATTGATGCATAGAAGGGAGAGTCATGAGTCACAAAATTAAAGATAAAAACATTGTCGATGAAATGAACACGTCATTTCTTGATTATGCGATGAGTGTAATTGTTGCTCGTGCACTTCCTGATGTGCGCGATGGTTTAAAACCAGTACAACGTCGTATTTTATATGCCATGAATGATTTAGGTAACTATGCTGATAAACCTTATAAAAAATCAGCGAGAATTGTAGGGGATGTAATCGGTAAATACCACCCACATGGTGATAGTAGTGTTTATATGGCGATGGTAAGAATGGCCCAAGACTTTTCTTATCGTATGCCATTAGTAGATGGTCATGGTAACTTTGGTAGTATTGACGGAGATGGGGCAGCAGCGATGCGTTATACTGAAGCCCGTATGTCAAAACTATCAATGGAATTATTAAAAGACATTAAAAAAGAAACAGTAGACTTTCAAGAAAACTATGATGGAACAGAATTAGAACCACAAGTTTTACCAGCACATGTCCCTAACTTATTAGTAAACGGTGCTAATGGGATTGCGGTAGGAATGGCAACAAATATTCCACCACATAATTTAGGTGAAGTTATTAGTGCAACAATTGCCTTAATTGAAGATAAAGAAATTAGTGACGAAGAATTATGGGAACATCTACCTGGACCAGACTTTCCATTAGGTGGATTAATTCTTGGTGATAGTGGAATAAAAAAAGCATACAAAACAGGACACGGCCGAGTAGTCGTTCGTTCTAAATACGACTTAATTGAAGATAGTAAATATCCAACAATTATTGTTAAAGAAATTCCTTATCAAGTAAATAAAGCTCAATTAGTAGAAAGAATTGCTGAATGTGTTAAAAATAAAATAATTGAAGGAATTAGAGATTTACGCGATGAATCAGATAAAGATGGAATTAGAATTGTGATTGAATTAAAACAAAATACAAATCCTCAAGTAATCTTAAATTCGTTATTTAAACATACAGCATTAGAAACATCAATCTCAATTAATATGCTGGCATTAAACAAAGGTGTTCCGCAAGTAATGAACTTACGTGAAATCTTACAAGCATATATTGATCACCAAGTTGATGTATTAGTTAGAAAATTAAACTTTGAACTTAAAAAAGCCCAAGAGCGTGCCCACATTTTAAATGGGTTAGTAATTGCTGTAAATAATATTGATGAAGTAGTAGACATTATTCGTCATTCTAAAACAACTGATTTAGCCAAAGAAAAATTAATTGCTAAATTTAAATTGTCAGAAGAACAAGCCAAAGCAATTCTAGATATGCAACTAAAACGTTTAACTGGATTAGAAAGTGATAAACTTCGTGAAGAGTTAAGCGATTTAGAACAAACGATTGCTGAAATTGAAGCAACATTAGTTAGTCAAGAAAAAATCAATAAATGTATTATTGATGATTTAACTAAAATTAAAGAAAGTTATAAATCACCACGCCGTACAGAAATTTTAGCAGGAAGTTTTGATCAAAATGTTGATGATGAAGATTTAATTGCTGAAACTGATATTATTATTACATTAACAAAATCAGGATACATCAAACGTGTTGGTTCACAAAATTATAAAGCACAAGGACGTGGAGGAACAGGTATAAAAGCGATGTCAACTAATGATACCGATAGTGTTGAACGTATTATTAGTACAACAACGCATACTGATGTATTGTTCTTTACGCAAAGCGGTAAAGTGTATAAACAACGTGCCCACCGCATTCCAGAAGGAAGTCGACAATCGAAAGGAATTCCGCTAGTTAATATTATTGACGTTGAAGGTGAAGATTTAATTACTAATATTTTACCAATCAAAAACTACGATTCAGGATACTTATTGTTCATTACTAAAAAAGGTAAGATTAAAAAATCAAAACTTGATGAATATGTTAACATCAACAAAAACGGTAAACGCGCAATTAAATTAGAAGAAAACGATACAATCGTATCAGTAATGCCGGTTAGTGATAACGATAACATAATTGCTGCTAGTAAAAATGGAAAAGCAATCCACGTCGAAATTGATAACATTAGATGTCAAGGACGTGTTTCAAGTGGAGTTAGATTATTAAAATTAGAAAACGACGATGAAATGATTGACTTCTGTCCAACTAGTCCTAATACTGTTGCCTTTACTTTAACAACAAATGGTTATGG
>UWSE01000035.1 GCA_900551955.1 uncultured Mollicutes bacterium
ATTAAAATTAAAGTTATATAGATGGGACTACCTTCTTCTAAGAAGTAGGTAGTGATAAATAAGATTGCACCAATCAATAATGGCCAATCACGTTTTAAAATAAATAGTGGTGGATGTTTTTCTTTTGGTTTAATATCACCTTCACATACTACTACTTCGACATCTTCTGTGTCTTTTATCGTTTTAATGATAGTTGATAAAATTTGTTCACTACTTTTATTAACTTCAATATAAACTTTTTTTGTCGGAAATGATAAGGTAACATTTTCGACAAAATCTAATTTAGCAATATTTTCTTCAATCTTTTTAGCACAATTAGGACAACTTAGATGTTCTATTTCTAATACTATTTGTTTCATTATGACTCCTGAATGTGACTATAGCCACAAGTAAATAATTCTTTAATATGTTCATCTTCTAAAGAATAATATTTATTTGTTCCTTCACTTCTAACTTTAATGATCCGATTAGCTCTAAGTTTTGCTAATTGGTGAGATACTGTTGATTGACTAATATTAAGTGTTTCACAAATTGCTGATACACATAATTCATGATTAACTAATAGACTTAATATTTTAAGTCTAGTAGGATCAGCAAACATTTTAAATAATACACTTAATTCAACACTATTTTCTTCACTTATTACTTCTTGTTCTATATTACATACACACTGTTCTTGTTTATTACATTTAGTTGTTTCCATCTTACTCCTATATTTATATATGAACATATATTCATATATATTATACCACTTCTATATCTAGATGCAACAAAAAAAGCAATAACTTTTGTTATTGCTCTTGACTATGATCTACATTGTTATTTGGTTGATCAACAACAGGTTGAGAAACCGGTTGTTGTGGTTGATTATTAACCATTGGACGTTGTGGCATTGGTGTTGGTTGTCTCATCGGGTTTGATTGTCTCATTGGGTTTGGTTGTGACAATTGCTCTTGACTATGATCTATATTGTTATTTGGTTGATTAACAGCAGGTTGAAAAACCGGTTGTTGTGGTTGATTATTAACCATTGGACGTTGTGGCATTGGCGTTGGTTGATTCATTGGTGGTTGTGGTGTTGGAAAGGGTTGTCTGATTCCTGGTTGTTGATAAATTGCAACACTAGGTTGTTGATAACCCAGGACATTTGTTTCATATAATGTTTTTTCACGATTTAAATTGACAGCTGCTATCACTGTTAATACCCCTCCAATTATTTGGATTGCGGCTATGATTAGGTATGGGATAAACACAACAAAAAATAGACATACTAGTAGACCAAATAAGATCGAGAATACTCCAGTTACCATATTAATAGCAACATTTTTCTTAAATAGTCCAATGACCCCTAAAATTAAAATAATTAGTGGTGGAACAACAAAAATGGATATTTGTGCCATTAGTATTGCTAATGCATCTACTAATTCTTTACCACTAAAGTTTCTTGCACTTACAATAAATATTGAAAGACCAAATAGAATTACCATAACGAAGCTAGTGGCAACTATTAGCCCATTACCAACAAAACGTAGAATTTTAGTTTTACTAGATTCAATAAAATTCATAATTCTCCTAATTTCTTATTTATATATATTTATTATAATAAAAAATATGAGTAATATGAAAATTTTAGTCTTATGTTTAAGTACAGTCGGTTTAGCTGGTTGTGGTGAAAGTGCTGAAATTTATCTAGTTAGCGAATAATATTTATTCAAATAATAAATAAAGTATCCGTTTTTAAAACGGATACTTTATTTTTAATATTGTGAAAAATCTTGTTGGTATTGTTGGTATGGATTATTTTGTTCATATAAAGCAATTAAGTTATTTATGTCTTGTTGTGCAATTAATGGTAATAATGCTACTAAGATGTATCCAATACCAAAACAAAATGATAAGATGAATCCAACTAAAAATAATATCATATATTTAGAACCACTAACTGGTGATACTAAATTATTTTGATGATAGATGCCTTGAATCACACTACCAATTCTATAATACCAATAAATTTCATAAAGTCCACATGTAACTAATGTTAATATAACTACTGTGATACCTGAAGGTACATCGTATCTATTAGATAAATATTTTAAATCTTCTGTTGTCGAATACATCCAAAAAAATGAATAAATTCCACAAGTAATAACGTTTAATAATAATACCATTCCTGGACTTTTAGGTTTAACTACTCTCATTTAATCTCCTTATTCCTTTCTTATTATAACATTTATGGTAGTGTATTTGTCATTAATCTTATCAAATACACACCAATAAAAGATATGGCAAAGATGACTGCTATAATTGGAATTACTTTTTTACTTTTAATATATGGTTCAAAAATTACTACTCCAAAGATAATTGGTACAGACCAGAATAACGGATGATAGACTAGTGCTTGGTGTAGATCACCCTTAAAGAATGAAAACCAAGCACGAGTCATTCCACATCC